>JAZQWK010000276.1:0-6440 GCA_045632325.1 Eubacteriales bacterium | reverse complement strand
CGAAGCATCGAATAACCCGACACTGTGGAGAACCAGTTGCCCGAGTCACAGCGGAACAGACCGCCGACACCCGGAAGCGCCGTCGTCTTGCGGATATAGAAATCCTTCAGATGGATCATATCGGCATACGGCAAGCATTTTTTTACCGCCGCCTCACAGCGCTCGTCCATGCAGGCGAAGTTGCCCGTATCGACGACCATGCGGAAGTTCGGTCTGTCAACCGCTTCGATCAGACGAATGACGCGGTCGGAGCCGTTGACGTGGAAGCCGTGGTTTTCAACGAGCGTCGTAATGCCGTACTGCGCCGCGTAATCGGCAAGCGTGCGGCAGGCATCGACCATCTGCGGAAATTCACGCTCAAAGTCTGCCTGCGTATTGCTCTCGAGCGGACGGCGGAACGAGGATACGTCGTGGCGCATCTGCTTTAGTCCCAGCTTTGCCGCAACGTCAATATGCAGCTTCAGGCGCGCAAGCTCCGCCCGGTACGCATCCTCATCGGGCTTGAGAAGATCGCCGAGCACCGCGTAATTGGACAGCGGCAGGTCAAGCTCAACCGACTTTGCACGGATCGCCGCGATCAGCTCTTCGTTGAAGACACCCGTCTGATCGTCAACGAGCGTAAATCCGAACGGCACAAGCTCAATATGCTCCGCGCCCTGTTCCTTTGCAAAGGTCATGACGTCCAATATCGTCATTTCCCCGCTCTGCATCAAATTATCCATACTGTAGCTGGACAAACCGATTTTCATGTAGTATCTCCATTCTGTCCCACCCGGGGACGTATCATCTATGATATTGTAACCCGAAATCGGGAAATCCTATGCACAACGATCGGATGCAGGCAGATTTCCCGAATCTATGCTGTTTTTTTGGATTTTCCCGGCAGATCAGAACTTTCCGCCGCCGCCGCCGTGAGAACGACCCGACGAGGAGGTATGCGTGCTTGAACCGCCGGAGCTTTCCGTTTGTCTGCGTACGCGGCTGACGTTGCGGTAGAGGTACAGATCACGGGATTCCGTGATGCGCATGCTGTCCCGCTTCAGATAGTTCCCCGCGTGCTGCTGACGCACGGATTTGAGCTGACCCTTCATCGATCCCGTGACGATCAGCGCGCCGATCAGACCGACGATTGCCGCGATCATCAAAGCGCCCGACGGGTCAAACGGCTCTGAACCGACATCAAACGGCGTGCCGTTTCTTGCCATCGTGACGTACTCGTCGCAGTCTCGGGCAAAGGTCGCAAACGCATCCGCGTATAAGCCGTAGCTGAGATCGGACAAAAAACGATCGGCAAGACAATCGATCCCGTAGTCCGTAAACGCGGTAATACCGTAACCGCAGGTAGAGATCCACCAATCGCGGTCTTCCATGCTGACCAGCAAAAGCACACCGTCGTAAGACGCGCCAAAGCCGTAGCCGTGATCGTCATAGAAATCGTCTGCATACGCCATCGGGGATTTGCCCTCCAGCGTGTTCGTCGTGACGATGACCACGTCGAACATCTGACGTTCACTGATTTCATCGAGCATCGACAGCAGTTCTGCCTCCTCACTGTCCGAAAGCAGATCGGCACCGTCCACCAGACGCGGCATGAACGCTGCGCTGACGACCATCGTCATGCAGAACATCAGAAGAACGGAAATAAGAAGGATTCCAAATTGTTTTTTCACGTTGTCTTCCTCCTTTTATATGCCGAGTATCCACTGCAGCAGATAGCAAACGGCCGTAACACCTGCAAAAATACCGAAAAACCACTTCCAGTATGCACTCTTGTCCAGCGGCAGATCACCGACGATCTTCCCCGTCTGTCCGTTGACCGCAAACGTGTACTTTTTGCCGTTCCAGTCGGTATTCAGAAGCCACACGGGATACAGCGCGTATTTCGCCGTACCGTGCTCCAGCTGAATGTTCGTGTGCTCCGGGACGACGGTGGCGTAGCCTTTTACCGTTCTCGCAAACGCCTGCTCCGTGCTCTGACGGATGCGCTCGTTTGCACGGTCGCGGCTGGCATCCGCATCCACGTCGTACTTGTCCGCAAGATAACCGGCGAGATACGCCGTCTGGAAATCGACCGCCCCGGAAAAATCAAACGGCTCAAGCGATTCCATCATCGTATCGTCAATTTTTGTGGAGCCGTCCACGGGCACGTGCTCAAACGCAACGCTGCCGCCGCGTGTGACGGAATAATAACTGGTTTCCGTGTAATTGTAACGGCTGTCGCTCCAATGACGGATGCGGCTGGCGCGGTAACGGATATTGGCGTTGGCATCGGCGTCGAACAGCCAGAACGGCACGTAGACGCCTTTGACCTCCTCAATGTGGTTCTGATCCTTGAACACCTTGGGCAAAAGCCGCTTGCCGCTGTAATGGCGGTTCAGTGCCGCAACCGCCGCTTTTTTGTCCAGCTTGAACGGGATGACGCAATCGGGCTTCAGCGCACCCTTGAACTGTCCCATCATGACGACGGGATTGTCGCAGAACGGACACGCCGTTGCTCCGAGCGTTTCATCACCGACGATCTCACCGCCGCAGGAATTGCAGACGTAAACGCGCAGATGATCGGTCTCACCGTCCTCCCACGCGCCGCCCGCATTCGTATCCCACTCCATCTTATCGTCGGTATCCTGTTTGAGCTCATCGTCGTACGACTTGAGCGTTTCCATTTCAAATTCCGTATCGCAGTACGGGCATTTCATTTTCTGCAGATTCGCATCAAATTCGATCGCACCGCCGCAGCACGGACATTTATATTCTTGAATCTGTGACAAAAGAAACTCCTTTATATGCAGGAACCCCGCCCACCCGAAACAGAGCGGAAGGGGTTCTCATCAATCGTTCAAATCTTATGCATTATTTGATATCGCCATCGTCAAACGGGTCGCCGCATTCGGGGCAGAACTTGGGCGGCTTGACACCCTTTTCGGGTTCCCATCCGCACTTGTCGCACTTGTACTGCGGAACGCCTGCCGGCTTCTTCGCACCGCATTCAGGGCAGAACTTACCCTTGTTGACAGCACCGCAGGAGCAGGTCCAGCCTTCGTCTGCAGGCTTGGGAGAACCGCATTCGGGACAGAACTTACCGGTTGCAGTCGCACCGCACTTGCACGTCCATGCATTTGCCGGCTTTTCCTCGGGCTTCTTTGCGCCGCATTCAGGGCAGAACTTGCCGGTTGCCGTTGCGCCGCAGGAACACTTCCATGCGTTCGCAGCAGCGGCGGCTGCGGCAGCGGATGCAGCAGGATCAACTGCTACTGTTGTCTGCGGAGCTTGCTGTTGCTGCTGTCCCATTGCAAACAGATTCTGTGCGTTCATGCCGCCTGCATTCATTGCCATGCCCATACCCATGAAGCCCTGCATTGCGCCGCCTTCGTTTGCAGCAGCAGTACGCATTGCATCAGCCTGTGCGCCGACCAGACGGGAACCTGCGACCATCGGGTTCATCGTCATCGCGTTTTCTTCCCATTCGGTGATCTTCTTCTTCTGCTCATCGGGAATGGTCAGAGAGTTGACGTTGAAGGAAAAAACTTCCAGACCGCGCCGCTCCCCCCAGTCACGGTCGAGCACTTCATTCAGTGCCGAGCAGATGTCAAAGGTATGCGCGGGGATTTCATAATACTGAACACCTGCGGCAGAAAGCTTTGCAAGTGCGGGCTGAAGCGCGGTAAGAAGCTCCGACTTGAGGATCGAGTCGATCTCGGAGCGGTCAAAGCGCTGTGTGACATTGCCGCAGACGTTGGTGTAGAACAGCATGGGGTCTTTGATCTTGTACGAATATTCGCCGTTGCAGCGGATATCGACCGACAGCTTAAAGCCCAGCTCTTCGTTGACGACGACGCGGAACGGAACAGGATTTGCGGTTCCGTACTTGTTGCCGGAGATTTCCTTGGTGTTGAAGTAGTACACACGCTGATCCTTACCGGTGTCACCGCCGTAGGTGAAACGCTTGCCGATCGCCTTGAAGGTTTCCTTGATGCTGTCACCGAGGCTGCCCGTGAAGATCGACGGTTCGGTCGAGGAATTCCATGTGAATTCGCCGGGTTCTGCACAGAATTCGACGATCTTGCCCTGCTCAACGATGATCATTGCCTGACCGTCTGCAACCGCGATACCCGCGCCGTTGGAGATGATGTTGTCCTCGCCCTTGGTATTGGAGGAACGGGAGGAGGTCTTCTTCTGACCCTTTACCATCAGTGTGTTCATGTCCAGTGCGTCACAGTAGAAGAATTCCTTCCATTGATCGGCAAGGACGCCGCCTGCCGCGCCGAGTGCTGCTTTAATAAGTCCCATAATGAAACTCCTTTCTATTTATAAACTGTGTTTGTTTTTATAATCAGTTCCGTCTCTCGATTCCGGACGGAGAGATGTTTTGGTTGAATAGGGATTTTTGTTCTCCCTCGGTTTGTCCTTTGTGTTTCCGCACCGCGCCGCCCAGCCGAGAATATCCATCCATAAAAGAATATTGAAAAGCCAGATACCAAGCGCGATCCAGAACCATTTGATCGACCAGTCAAAGAAGAAATGACATAAAAGTAATAACCATGCGGGAATCGTCCATTCCAGATTCATCAGCATGTTGAACAGAAGAACCAGGAAAAAGTTCCCGCTGTTCCGTAATTTCTTCATCGTACACCTCCTGTCACTGCGATTCCGCTTTTTGGGCAAATTCCTGTTTCAGAAGTTCGGCAATTGCATCATCTACGGAGGATGGGGCTGCCTTGTTTTGCTGATATCCGTCGGCAAAACCGAGTGTCAGACCGCCTGCGCTGCCATCCAAAATTTCGGGCATATCGGGATCGGAAACAGGCTTCTGCACTACCGGGTAACGCTCGACACCAAGTGCGCAGATAGCATCAACCGTTGCACCATCCAGCGCGATCCCTTCCTCGCTTACATACTCGCGATAGCCGCCGCCTTCCTCATCAACATATACGGAGCATGAACCTTTTGCCGTCCAGACACCATCGATGTTCAAAACCTCAAACCAGTACCCCTCAGAATAATTGTCACTTGTGAAGCTCAGACACAGCCGATTCCATTCTCCGTGTACTTCGGTACATACCGCCGCCATCAGCTCACCCTCCAGCAAAGAAACGATTTCCGCTCTCAGTTCATTGGAAAGAGAGACTGCAAACTCCGCGCCGTCTTCATAGGTGATCTGTGCGATTCTTTCCACATCATCCGGAACATAAAAAAGTCCTGACTTACGTTTTAGCTTCGATGTCGAAAGCTTTTCAATCTCCATTTCACAGAGCCTGTCGGCGGTCTGCGATGTCAGCGTAATTCCCTCATCGGAGCGATATTCATTCTCATCGTCATTGCAGTACCCATACAGAATCATGCCGCCGTCTTCCGGAACAGTTACACGGAAACTATACGAATCCCGTCTGTCGGGCGAAAGATTGCTCACGACCAGAGAAGTCCACATACCGTGATCCGATGTTTTGGAACATCCGAACAGAGAGAAGAAAAATCCTATCGCCATCAGAATCACCCCAGCCCGTTTTAAGATACTCATCTTACGCCCACGGGTCGGCAGATTTCGGATCGCGGATACCGACCAGGATGAACTGATCCCACAAAAACCACTTTCCGTCACTGCCGCGCTGACGAAGAACGATCTCACGGGGATTGTCCGCGCCGCCGCTTTCGAGGAACACCTTCATATAACCGGGATTGTCATCGGAATAGGGATTGGTAAAGATCGTCAGCGTGAACGGTTCGTCTGGCGTATAGTCGTTGTCGGGCTTTGCACCTTTGAAATACGAGAACGGAACATACGTCTTTCCGTCGCGGAAACGGTCATCGAGGAATGAGATATCCATGTTGGAAAGGGGTCTCGGTCCGCGAAGCCAGTTGAGCATTTCGATACCGATCTGTTTATCTGCCGCATAAGCACAGATGGCGCA
This sequence comes from Eubacteriales bacterium, assembly GCA_045632325.1. Lineage (GTDB taxonomy): Bacteria > Bacillota > Clostridia > Oscillospirales > CAG-272 > RGIG3925. The sequence goes on along the minus strand of JAZQWK010000276.1, from coordinate 534 downwards.
GACGGTCAGTGCTGCTGCCTTGAAGGGCGTATCAAGGCCAGCTTCGGGTGTCGCCTGCAGCTCGGCAAGCGATTCGGGAAGTGCTGTAAAGGTGAAGGTTTCACGCTTGGCTGTGAAATTTTCCGCAGCATTCTGTGCAGCTTCTTTGACAGCATCCGCGGCGACCTTCTTCAGTCGGTCAAAAATAGACATATTGGATTCCTCCTTAAAATTATTTGATGTAATTTATAAATCCTTATAAAATCAGCTTCTTTTGAAAACGATTCAGATACGGTATCCGCATTCGGGGCAGAATTTTACATCATTTGCGACAACAGTATCGCACCGACGACAAAAGCGATGCCGCTTTTTGTACTGCTGAAACAGCGTTTCCTCCGACAGCATTCCGCCGCAGGAGCAATGGATTCGGTCAGCCGATGCGGGGCGTCCGCAGCTTGTGCAGATTCTGATATTGCGCATAACGTTCAACCCGAATCCGTACCGTTCCATATTGGACTTGCGCAGATTTTCGTTTCTTGTCGCTCGGAATTCCTC
>JAZQWK010000275.1:0-5147 GCA_045632325.1 Eubacteriales bacterium | reverse complement strand
GACCGCTTGGCCTCCGACTTACTGATTACGGGTGAACGTCTGGGTGGTATACACGCGTCCCAAGCCTTCCCTGGTGAGGGAAGGTGGCACGCGCAGCGTGACGGATGAGTCGTTCCAATGTAGTATTGATATTCAAGGACTTCTTTCAATTTTGTTTATTCAAAGTTTTTTCATATCCGTATATGCAGTATATCATTGTGACCACGCTGACAACTCATCCGTCTTTCGATAAAAATGCAGGGGCATTTTCATCGAAATCCACCTTCCCTCACTAGGGAAGGCTTGGATGCAAGTACCGTCATCGATATTGTCATCCGTAAACAACATCAAATTTACATATATCCCAATTTACAAAGAAAGGAAAAAACGAACTCCATCGTTTATACATACAACCATGATTACATCCATCAAAGGCGGCGTAACCGCTGCAAAAGGCTTTTCGGCATCCGGCGTTCACTGCGGTATCCGCAAGAACCGCACCAAGCGTGATATCGCGCTGATCTTCTCCGAAACAAAGGCGACCGCGGCGGCTGTTTACACGACGAACCTCGTCAAGGGTGCACCGCTGACTGTCACCAAGAACCACATCGCAGACGGCTATGCGCAGGCGATCATCTGCAACAGCGGCAATGCCAACACCTGCAACGCAGACGGCATCGAGGTCGCTGAAAAAATGGCGGCAATGACGGCAGAAGCACTCGGCATCGCGGCAAACGACGTTGTCGTCGCATCGACCGGCGTCATCGGTCAGCCGCTCAATCTCGAACCGATCGCGGCAGGTATCCCCATGCTGAAGGAGCAGCTTGCGGCAGATGCAGTCGGCGGTGCCAATGCGGCAGAAGCCATCATGACGACCGATACGATTGCCAAGGAAGTCGCAGTTTCCTTTGAAATCGGCGGTAAGGAATGTAAGCTCGGCGGTATCGCCAAGGGCTCCGGCATGATTCATCCGAACATGGCGACGATGCTCGTATTCATCACGACTGACTGTAACGTCTCCTCCGCAATGCTGCAGAAGGCACTTTCCGCCGACATCAAGAACACGTTCAACATGGTCTCCGTTGACGGCGATACCTCGACCAACGATATGGTTACCATTCTCGCAAACGGCGCGGCAGGCAATGACGAAATCACCGAAGACGGCGAAGCATTTGCAATCTTCGCAAAGGCGCTGAACACCGTTACCGTTCAGCTCTGCCGTATGATCGCAGGCGACGGCGAGGGTGCAACCAAGCTGCTCGAATGTATCGTCACCGGTGCGGACTGTGCATGCAAGGCAAAGACCGTTGCCAAGAGCGTCATCTGCTCCAGCCTGCTCAAGGCTGCAATGTTCGGCGCGGATGCCAACTGGGGTCGTGTTCTCTGTGCCATCGGCTATGCAGGTGCGGACGTTGATATTTCCAAGGTCGACGTTTCCTTCCGTTCCGCAAAAGGACAGGTCGATGTCTGCAAGAACGGCGCGGGTATCCCGTTCTCCGAGGAAATCGCAAAGGAAGTCCTGCTCGAACGTGAAATCGAAATTCTCGTATCCCTCGGCGACGGCGACAAGGGTGCCACCGCCTGGGGCTGTGATCTGACGTATGATTATGTCAAGATCAATGGGGATTACAGAACCTGATTTATTAGATTTACGCAGACGGTGATGGTTCGCACAAATTGACCTTCTCCAGCGGAGAAGGGGGACCACGAAGTGGTGGATGAGGAGAAATCTTTTTCTTTTGCACATGCTTTTGAAAATAATGTTTTTCCCCTCATCCGTCTTTCGATGAAAACGCAGGGGCGTTTTCATCGAAATCCACCTTCCCCGCCGAGGAAGGTCATTTCGTGCGCACCATCACCTCCATCTCCTAATATTTACATCTACTTTCCGAAAGGTACATATCATGGAAAACAACTACTCCAACGCACAGCGTGCCGAGGTATTAACCCAGGCGCTGCCGTATATCAAACGCTATAACGGCAAGATCGTCGTCATCAAGTACGGCGGCAATGCCATGATCAACGAAACGCTTAAGCAGCAGGTCATGGAAGACATCGTCCTTTTGTGGCTCATCGGCGTCAAGGTCGTGCTCGTACACGGCGGCGGCCCCGAGATCACTGATATCATGAACAAGCTCGGCAAAAAAGCCGAATTTGTCGACGGTCTGCGCGTCACCGATAAGGAAACGGTTGATATCGTCCAGATGGTCCTCGCAGGTAAGGTCAACAAAACGCTCGTCAATCTGCTTGAAAAGCAGGGCGGTCGCGCCATCGGTATTTCCGGTATGGACGGCAGACTGATCGAAGCGAAGATGAAGGACGAACGCCTCGGCTACGTCGGCAAGATCACCGAAATTCACATCGAACCCGTCTTTGACCTGCTCGAAAAGGGCTATATCCCCGTCATTTCCACCGTCGGCTGCGACAAGGACGGCAACGCGTACAACATCAACGGCGATACTGCGGCGGCATACGTTGCAGGTGCGCTGGAGGCAGAACGTCTCATCATGATGACCGATATCGCAGGTATTCTGCGTGACAAGGACGACCCGTCCACGCTCATTCCCGCGATCACCGTCAGCGAAGCAAAGGGTCTTTATGAAGAAGGCGTTATTTCGGGCGGCATGATCCCCAAGGTTGATTGCTGTATCGAAGCGATTGAGCGCGGCGTTAAGAAGGTCACGATCATGGACGGCCGCGTTCCGCACTCCATTCTGATGGAGCTTCTGACCGACGAAGGTGCAGGTACCGAGGTCGTCGGCGATCAAATTTGAGGAGAAATCATCATGTCCGAATTACAGAATCTTGATAAACAGTACGTTGCCAATACCTACAAGCGTTTCCCGATTGAAATCGTGTCGGGTAAGGGCTCGATCGTCTACGACGACGCGGGCAAGCGCTATATCGATATGGGCTCGGGCATTGCCGTCACGAGCTTCGGTATTGCCGATGACGCGTGGGTATCTGCTGTCACCGCACAGCTTGGCAAAGTACAGCATATGTCGAACCTTTACTACACCGAGCCGTGTGCCGTTCTTGCACAGATGCTGTGTGAACGCACCGGCATGAAGAAGGTGTTCTTCGGCAACTCCGGCGCGGAAGCAAACGAGTGTGCCATCAAAGCGGCAAGAAAGTACGCCGCAGAGAAGAAGGGCGCGGAGTATTCCACGATCATTACGCTGGAAAACAGCTTCCACGGCAGAACGCTGACGACGCTTGCAGCAACCGGTCAGGAGCACTATCATGAGCTGTTCCAGCCGCTGACCCCCGGTTTTGTCCACGCAAAGGCAAACGACCTGCCGGGTCTGATTGCACTTGCAGAGCAGAACAAGGTCGCGGCGATCATGATTGAAATGATTCAGGGCGAGGGCGGTGTCAACGCGCTCGACCGTGAATTCGTGCTCGGTCTTTACGATTACGCAAAGAAAAATGACATTCTCGTCATTGTCGACGAAGTTCAGACGGGCAACGGACGTACCGGTGCACTGTATGCATACCAGAACTTCGGCATTATGCCCGATATCGTTTCTACTGCAAAGGGCATCGGCGGAGGTCTTCCGCTTGGTGCGTGTCTGCTTGGCGAAAAGGTCGAATTTGTCCTTGGATTTGGCGATCACGGCTCTACGTTCGGCGGCAATCCCGTCTGCTGTGCAGGTGCGGTCTCCATTCTTTCCCGCATCGACGATCAGATGCTCGCAGACGTTCGCGAAAAGAGCGCGTATATCTTCGGCGAACTTTCGGGTGCGGAGGGCGTTGAGGGTGTCAGCGGTATGGGTCTGATGATCGGTATCAAGACGACCAAGCCCGCGGCAGAAGTGCTTGCATATTGCACCGAACACGGCGTTCTGTGTCTGACCGCAAAGGATAAGGTCAGATTGCTGCCTGCGCTCAACATCCCGATGGATGTGCTGAAGGAAGCGGTTGCGGTCATCAAAGAAGCATGTAAATAAATTTTTTCTGAAAACGAACATTGCGTCAAATACGCGTAGGGCGGGGGCTTGTCTCCCGCCGTTTTCACATCTTCGATGCTGATCAAAATATCCTTCTTTATCATCAAATGGAACTTTGAAAAATACGCAAAAACGGAGAAAACCAATGTCAATCATACAATATGATAACCTGACAATCCGTCCTGCCGAAACGGCAGATGCAAAACAGCTCGCCGCCTGGTGGAATGACGGTGCCGTGATGGCACATGCCGGCTTTCCAAACGGCTTGGGAACGACCGAGGAAGCCGTTGTTGCCAGACTCGGCAACGGTCTTATGGTCATTCTGGAAAACGACCGTCTGATCGGCGAATGTCATTATCGCAATGCGGCGGACGGCGCTGCAGAAATCGGCATCAAGATCTGCGAAACCGATTGCCAGAACCGCGGTGTCGGCAGGAAGGTTTTGAGTATGCTGATTGATTGGCTGTTCCGAAACGGTTACTCCAAAATTGTACTCGACACCAATCTGACAAACCAAAGAGCGCAGCATGTTTATGAATCGCTGGGATTTCGTCGGGTGAGAACCAATATCAATTCTTGGAAAGATCAGCTCGGTCGGCTTCAGTCGTCGGTGGATTATGAACTGGTTGAAGCAGAGTTTGTCAGTTATATCGGATAGTTTTGTGAAACGACCGTGATCATGATAAAATCGTCATGGAACTGGAATTTGAGTACATTACTGTTGTTTTGTTCTACACGCTGCTGTCATTCGGGAGGCGTTTGATAGAAAGCGGTCTCTATAATGTAGCAAATAAAATATCGCCGCCCCAAAACTATTGCACATTTCAAAAAACCTGCAACAAGAAAGAGAGAACATCATGAAAGCAATCGTATACACCACCAATACAGGCTCGTCAAAGACCTATGCCGAAATGCTCGGCAAAAAAACCGCACTTCCCGTATATGCATGGGAGGACGCCGCAAAAACGCTTGAAGCAGGAACCGAAATTCTCTACGTCGGCTGGCTGATGGCAGGTGCGGTCGTCAATCTTGCCAAAGCGCAGAAGCAGTTTTTCGTTCGCGCGGTTTGTGCCGTCGGTATGACCTCGTCGCAGGAAATGGAGTTGTCGGTGCGAACACGCAACAAGCTGTCCGCAGACACACCGCTGTTTTTGCTGCAGGGCGCGTATGATAAGACCAAGCTGCACGGGATGTACCGCTTTGCGATGAAGATCGTCG
>JAZQWK010000274.1:0-4992 GCA_045632325.1 Eubacteriales bacterium | reverse complement strand
GAACTCTTCTGCGAGCTGATCGGGACGGAGCACAAGATGTCCTTCGGAAATGGTGAACTGTCTGACTCTTATAAGACCGTGCATCTCGCCCGAATCCTCATTTCTGAAGAGGGTGGAGGTCTCGCCGAGTCTCATGGGCAGCTCTCTGTAAGAGCGCTTCTTGTTGAGGTATACCTGATACTGGAAGGGGCAGGTCATGGGACGAAGTGCAAAGCACTCCTTGGTATAATCGTCGGGATCGCCGATTACAAACATACCGTCGAGGTAGTGATCCCAGTGACCGGAGATCTTGTAAAGCTCACGCTTTGCCATGAGCGGGGTCTTGGTGAGCAGGTAGCCGCGTCTCTGTTCTTCGTCTTCCACGAATCTCTGCATGAGCTGGATGGTGCGTGCACCCTTGGGCAGCAGGATCGGCAGACCCTGACCGATGGTGTCGACGGTGGTGAAGAATTCCAGCTCACGGCCGAGCTTGTTGTGGTCGCGCTTGAGGGCTTCTGCCTGTGCTTCGAGATATGCGTTCAGCGCATCCTTGGTCGGGTAAGCCGTACCGTAGATTCTCTGCAGCTGCTTGTTGTTCTGGTCACCCTTCCAGTAAGCACCGGTGCAGGCGGTCAGCTTGTACGCCTTGACGGCGCCCGTGGAGAACAGGTGCGGACCTGCGCACAGATCGGTGAAGTCGCCCTGCTGATAGAAGGAAATTTCCTCACCCTCGGGAAGCTCTTCGATGAGCTGAACCTTGTAGGGCTCTTCGCGTTCGGTCATGAACTTGATTGCTTCTTCGCGGGGCAGGGTAAAGCGCTCGATCTTGCAGTTTTCCTTGACGATCTTCTTCATTTCGCCTTCCAGCTGCTTGAGGACTTCCGCGGTGAACGGAACCTCGGAGTCGAAGTCGTAGTAGAAGCCGTTGTCGATTGCCGGACCGATGGTCAGCTTGGTCGCGGGATACAGGCGCTTGACCGCCTGTGCAAGGATGTGGGATGCGGTATGCCAGAAGACGTGCTTGCCTTCGTCGGATTCAAAGGTGTGGAGAACGACGTCTGCGTCGGCGGTGAGCGCGGTGGTCAGATCGCACGGTGTGCCGTTGACGGATGCCGCGATGACCTCGCGGGAGATGAGACCTGCTTCCTTTGCGGCTTCGTAGACGGTAATGCCTTCTGCCGCCGTGATCTGAACGTCTGCGGGGAACTTGATGGTAATCATAAGATAAAACTCCTTTCGGGTGTTGGAAATACGTAGTGAATATCGGATGTTTGTAGGGGCGATTCACGAATCGCCCCTACAGATGATCGTGAACATTTGCTTTGTACAATCATAAATGAACAACCCCGAAGCAGATTTTCTCTGCTCCGGGGTGCATAAACGAAGTTTGTGCACGGTTCCACCCGTGATTTTGACTTTGGATGCGTATGGAATGTGGCGCATGGGTGGTACTGTGCGTTCTTGCTTGCCGCGATGCACTTTCAGCCGATGATGCACCTCTCTGACGGAATGAATCCGTTTGGCAGATCCGATACGGACAACGTGTCCCATACAAATGGTTCATAATATATTATAACGCAGAACTGCGGTTTTGTCAATAGCCGCGAACCTTTTTTCTGCGATTATATTCGGAGCGGGGATTGATGATCTCGCGCCAGTCGAAGTCACCGCGGTCGAGTGCGGAAATCAGCGCCTCAGCCGTTGCGATGTTGGTTGCGATCGGGACGTTGTGCAGATCGCACATACGGATCAGACTGCCCTCGGGATCATCCGGATCCAAGCCGTGGTCGGGCTCGTTTGTGGAGCGGAAGAAGATGACCATATCGATCTCGTCGTAGGCAATGCGGGAAGCGATCTGCTGGACGCCGCCCTGCTTGCCGGAAAGAAGTCGTTCAATGTTCAGACCCGTCGCGTCGGAAATGTACTTGCCGGTGATGGAGGTAGCGGAGATGTTGTGTTTGGATAAAATGCCGCAATACGCGATGCAGAACTGTGCGATCAGTTCCTTTTTGGAGTCATGAGCGATGATTGCGATTTCCATTGAGAAAACCCCTTTCTGTATGGTTTTGGGCGAGGTGCCCTGATTCAAATGCTGAATGTATCAAATAAAGTCAGAGGAGAACAGCGGAATACTGCGTCCTCCGAGCCGTTTTGCGATGTTGCGGTGTGCCGATGCAAAAACCGTATCGGTCAGCGTCTGATGATCGATCAGACATCCGCGGTTCTGTGCGTCCCAAAGAGAAGCGTCAAAGGGAATGACCCCGAGCAGCGACAGGGAAACGGTATCGACCGTTGCAATCAGCGTCAGTGCCGCGTTCTGCATGGCCTGTGTGCGCTTTCTGCGGGAAGACCTCGTGCGTTTGCCGGGAAGCATTGCATCTGCCGCCATAAACTGGTTGACGATCAGACCCATTTCGGACAAGCCATGCTCCCCGAGCAAAAGCGCCGTCTGTTCTGCGGAACGGATGGCGGTTGCCTGTGCGGAGGAGACGATGAGCGCTTCCTTGACGACCTTTGCGGCGGCAAACAGAATGTCGTGAAGTCCGCCGGGCGTATCGATGAGAATGTGGTCGTAGCCGAGCGTCCGTGCTTCTGTCACGATCCGGGGAAGTCCTTCTGTGACCGTTTCCATATCCTCAGCGTTCAGATGGCTTCCTGCAAGCAGGGGGGGATTTGGGAGCGTCGGTGCCTCGTAAACGGCATCGGCGAGCGAAACGGTACCCTGACAGACGTCGCGGATGCCGAAGATCGCCTCGTTTTCCAGACCGAGCATGAGGTCAAGACAGCGGTTGGCAATATCACAGTCGACGAGCAGAACGCGCTTGCCCTGTTCTGCCAGTGCGGCACCGAGATTGGCGCAGACGGTCGATTTGCCGACACCGCCCTTTGCCGAGGTGACGATCCTGATTTCGGGATCGGATGCTGTTTGGGATTGTGCAAGATTTTCCATTGCCTCGGACGGGAACCTCACTTCCGCACACGCCGACGGTGTCCGTCGGTCTCTGTGTAACAAACTTGTGGCGGAACGCGCGGGGAAATTGTCGGAATTCAACAAGAAATCGCGCGGCGTTCCATTTCAACACACTTATATTGTACCACAAAATACCCCGTATTGTCAATACGGTTCTTGAATTTTTACAATTCCATCATATTTGAAAAATAAGGTTTGGGGGGTAATTGCGCACAGATGTAGGGGCGATTCACGAATCGCCCGTTTGCTTTGTGCTTTTTTGATTATTATTTTTCATGTTGAATAAACGTGATTCTATTTATATCAAATTTCCGCTTGGATGGGACGGTCGATTCATGAATCGACCCTACGACGGCAGGAGGAACGTCTATGCTGTCTGGCGTTGACAACCACCGCACTTTGTGGTACAATATACAAAAATCAACGAAAGAGGGAATGACGACATGAAAACGGACGGATGCCGTTTGTGTCCGCGGACGTGCGGTGCTGACCGTGCGGGCGGGAAAACGGGCTTCTGCGGTGCGCCTGCGGGTCTGCGGCTGGCGCGTGCGGCACTGCATATGTGGGAGGAGCCGTGCATCTCGGGGACGCGCGGTTCGGGAACGGTGTTTTTCTCCGGCTGTCAGCTGGGATGCGTGTTCTGTCAGAATTATCAGATCAGCGCAGCGTGCTTCGGTGCCGATATTACGGAAGATCGGCTCTGCGATATCTTCCTTTCCCTGCAGGAGCAGGGCGCACATAACGTCAATCTCGTTTCGGCAACGCCGTATACCGATGCGGTTCTGCGCGTGCTCGACCGTATCCGCGGAAAGGATTTGAACATCCCCGTCGTCTGGAACTCGGGCGGCTATGAGCGCGTGGAAACCCTGCGGCGGCTGGAAGGGTACGTTGATATTTATCTTCCCGACTATAAATACCACGACGCGGCGCGGGCAAAGAAGTATTCCGCCGCCGCCGATTATCCCGACGTCGCACTTGCGGCGATTGCCGAGATGGTGCGGCAGACAGGGAAGTATGAACTTGATGCGGACGGCATCATGACACGCGGAACGGTGATCCGTCATCTCGTCATGCCCGGCGGTCGGCACGATTCGATTGCGTGCGTGGACGACGTTGCGCGTACCTTCGGCACGGACGAGGTGCTGCTCTCGCTGATGAGCCAGTACACGCCGTTCTACCGTGCCGCGGAGTTTCCCGAAATCAACCGCCGCGTGACGACGTTTGAATACGAATCGGTGTGCAAAAAAGTCCGTGAATACGGATTTCGGGGCTTCTTTCAGGAGAAGTCTTCGGCAAAGGAGGAGTATACGCCGCCGTTTGATTTGGAGGGTGTAAAATAAGATCAGCAATATAAGGATCGTGCGAATGATAACTCCCTCCGTCACGCTTCGCGTGCCACCTCCCTCGGTGAGGGAGGCTCTGTATAAAAATCGCGCCCGCCTCGAATGTTCATCGGGGTGGGCGCAGTGTTTGTATAAGACTTACTTCTTCATTGCGACAGCGCGCTTTGCCTTGTCAACGATGTTCTGTGCGGTCAGACCGTACAGCTCCATCAGCGGCGGAACCTTGCCGGAGCGTCCGAAGACGTCTTCCGTGCCGACGCGCAGGACGGGAACGGGGCAGGTTTCACACAGGACTTCCGTAACGGCGGAGCCAAATCCTCCGATGACGGAATGTTCTTCCGCGGTGACGACACAGCCGGTTTCCTCGGCACACTTGGTGATCAGCTCGCGGTCGATGGGCTTGATGGTGCAGCAGTTGACGACGCGTGCGGAAATGCCTTCGTTTGCCAGCAGCTCGCGTGCGATCAGCGCCTGTTCTACCATAACACCGGTAGCGGCAATGGTGACGTCGGTGCCGTCTGCGAGGATGACACCCTTGCCGATTTCAAACTTGAAGTCGTTTGCGTCGAAGATGACCGGAACGGCGGCACGTCCGAAGCGCATATAGACGGGACCGTTGTGCAGGATCGCCGCTTCAACAGCCGCGCGTGCTTCGACGGCGTCAGCGGGGTTCATGACGACCATGCCGGGGATGGTACG
>JAZQWK010000273.1:0-12480 GCA_045632325.1 Eubacteriales bacterium | reverse complement strand
TATCAGCCAATGAATACAGTCAGCAAATTCAATCAGCAGGACCGATAACGAAGGTGACCGATATTCCATCCGATGTTCCGCATTCCGAATGTCATATTCATCACCTCCAATGTTTCTTGATGACTTTATTGTATCACACCCCGGGCAAAAATGCAAGGGAGAGTTTGATTATAATTGATTTTTGCTGTTTTCAAGGATATACAGAAATTCCACAGCCCAGAATGTCAATTCACACCAAATCGCGGTGTCTTTCTTATGATCGGGTTCCAGCCCGACTTCAGCATAGGGATGACCTGATCGGAAATTATCTTTGAATCGACTCTTTTCATAAGAGGAAGCAAATGTCGTTCGCAGAACACCGTCACCCGACAGCATTTCAAGCAAGGTTTCCGCCGATTCTCTGACAACCTTTGTCCGATCACCGCAGACTTTTGCAAGCGCCGTCAGTGTCTTACGGTGATTCGGTGCTTTCTGCGGAAAGGACAGAGGGAAAAACGGATTCATATATGCCCATCCGGGACCCACCTGCTTGCCGCCAAGCTTTACGGCAAAACCGCCGAAATTCTCTGTGATACGGTCATGATGGTCAATCGCCTGTGCAAGACGTGACACCGATTCCTCTGTCCGCCAGCTTTGTGTATTGGCAAGCGTTTCCAAATGATACTGACACGGAAAATAGGTATCGGGCGTGATCGTCGGATAGTTATATTTCCGCTTCAAATTGGGGTTATAGTCTGTGATCGCATGGATATCCTCATAATCAAGCAGACTGACAAAGGCATTGTAGGAAGCATCCACAAAATGACGCATTTGGGGATCATCACCATACCCGAGAAGCGCCTGACAGGCAAACAGTGTCACATCCAGCGTCGATCCGCTGTTGATCCCGAGACTGCGCTGTTCCAGCCGCACCGTCTCGGGATGATAATAGGAAAATTCCTCTTGTAACACCGCATCGTCGCGCATTGCAGAAACAAAATTCTTTACAATCGGCATATCCTTCGGAATTGCGTAATTGTGCAGCAGTCTGGCGGCGTTTTCACCGTCATCCAGATGCGATGTTTTGAACTTCTCCCACGAATGCATCCCGCGCCCTATATAACCGTTAGGCTTGACATGGGTCATCAGCAGTTGATAGTCGGGTGTCTGCATGACACGTTCCAGCAGAGTCTGTTCCTCTGCCGCAGTCAGGTCGTGCAGAATATCCTTATGTAAACGATATTTGATGACATCTCTGCCATGTTCAAGTAAATAATCAATGGAGTTCTGACAGCCAAAATACATAGTTTTCAATTCCTTTTATTTTATATACCGATTTGCAAACGCAAGATAATGTTTCCAGTATAAATCCGGTTCGGTACAGCAGCATGTTCCGTGACCCGCGCCGGGAATGGCAAGCATTTCCTTTTCCTCACTTGCCGCCGCATGGTATACCTGTTCCAGCATAGAGAACGGAACAAAGGTATCCCGCTCCCCGTGAATCATCAGAATCGGTTTTGTCGCTTTTTTCAGCTGATCGATGGCGCTGGTACGGAAAATATCATATCCCGCATGGCGCAGAATGGCAGAACGCGCGGCATAGAGGAACGGAAAATCAGGCAGACGGAACAGGGCTTTTAACTGACAGGACAGAATGTCGCGCACCGACGTGTAGCCGCAATCGGAGATCAGACATTTGACCTGATCGGGCAGCTTCTCACCTGCTGCACAAAGCACCGATGCACCGCCCATGGAAACGCCCGAAACGAGAATCTGCGCCTGCGGATTTCGCGCGATCGTCCAGTCAATCCACGCAAGAATATCCAGCCGCTCATCCCAGCCCATGCCGATGTAGTCGCCGCCCGACATCCCGTGACCGCGCATATCGGGTGCCAGCACGTGATACCCGCGCTCCGACATCGTGCGGATCCAGCGCCGCGACCAGTAAACGGAGCTTGCGTACCCGTGGAAGAACAGGAGCCACTTGTCGGATTCTGTTTCCGCAGGATAATAATATCCCTTCAGCACGATGTTTTTCCCGTCTGTGGAAACGATATCGACGATCTGTGCCTCATGAGCCTCAAAATACGCCGTATCGAGGTCACGCTCATACGTTTCCCGCGCACCGTCCTTCAGTGCGGAATAGCTGTCCGCGCCCTCGATGGACTTCTTTTTCGTCTTTTTCGGCGGTTCCAGAAACCACTTTTTGGAGTGTGCATCAATCGCCATGTGATAAAAAAATTCTCCGATCAAAATATAGAGCAGCACAAGTACTGCCGCCGCAATACCCTCAGCCAAGAACCAAATCATAACGAACGTCATCCTTTATATTATAATTATCAATATTATTATAACGCACCGATGGCAAACCGTCAAGCATAAATTGCAAATTCCGTCACGTTTTCTCCCGAAACAGACGCAAAATCATACGGAACCTCTTGACAGATACCGCCGTATATGGTATGATTTCAGTAGGACTATTTTGTGATTGAAGGAGGTTCTTTTCATGACAAATATTTTCGATATCACCGCGTTCGGTGCGATCGGAGACGGCGTGACCGATAACACAGCGGCGATCCAGTCCGCACTTGATGCGGCCGCAGAATGTCGCGGTGTTGTACAGGTTCCGCCCGGAAACTATATGACGGGCAAACTGAAAATGGGCAAAGGCGTGTCCCTGGAAGGTCATTCCGCATGGTCGTTCCGCTCCTACGGCTCGTCGATCTTCACACTGAATACCGCCGATACCGATTGTCTGCTTGACATCACGGGCGCGTTCGGCTGTGCTATCCGCGGTATGAGTCTGAACGGTCAGGGACTTGGCACGGGCGTTCACGGTGTCAAGCTGTATTGGGATCAGTACAACGGCGGCTCCGAGGAAGACACCCCGACCATTGACGACTGCCGTATCGGTAATTTCTCCGGCAATGCAGTCCATCTGGAGCATATCTGGTGCTTCTCCGTCCGTCATTCGATGCTGTGCTTCTCAAGTGCAGGTCTTTACATCGACGGCTGGGACGGCTTTATCATCGACAACTGGTTCTCCGGCAACCGTGACGGCGGCATCAAGGGCGGTCCCTGCTGTGCATCCGTCACCGCAACAGGCAACCGCGTCGAGTGGAACCGTCTTGCGGGCTTCTATCTGCCCAACGTCAACTGCTGCAACTTCACGGGCAACTACTTCGACCGCTCCGGCGGTCCTGCGCTGGTACTCGGCACGGACGACGGTTATGCAACCGCAGTTTCCGTCACAGGCAATCTGATCTACCGCTCCGGCAAACCGAAACCAGAACCGTTTGACGAAGTCTATGACAGCGCACACATCCGCATGACAAAAGCAGACAACATCGTTCTCACCGGCAACACCTTCCGTCTCGGACGCGATGACGGCGGTGTCGGCACCTGGAGCCCCGATTACTGCATGGTCATCAAGGATTGCAATCACTGCATCGTCCGCGACAACGTCTGGCACCGCGCTTCCATCGAGGATGGCATCGTTCTGCTCGGCGAAAACCCCGACGTCGTCACTGACGGCAACGTCGGCTCCACCCATAAACCCGAAAACTAATATAGGAGGAATATACCCTTGAATCAGATGAATCAAAACGCTTACATTGAAAGAACGTACAAGAAATTCGACGGTGTGCTCGAACTGTACGCCCGCAGAATTTTCCGCGTGATCGGTACTGCCGACGAAGTACTCTCCTTCGCGACCGACGACCACCTGCGTCTCCCACCCGCAAAGGCTGACATGGCACCCATCGCTCCCGGTACCGTCTGGGGTCACGAATGGGGCAACATGTGGCTGTCCACCACTTATACCGTTCCGGCTGAAGCCGACGGCAAGACCCTCTGCGTCATCTGCGATGCGGAAGCAGTTGAAATTATGTGCTTCAGAAACGGCAAGCCCGCCGGCATCATCAACTCCAAGAACCAGTTCCTCGGCGGTATGCACTCCGCAATGTTCTTGGCATCTCCCGCAAAGGCAGGCGAAACGTACGAAGTCGCGCTGGAATGCTACGCAGGTCACACGTGTCTGGAATGCTGGCCGTATGCCAACTACGAACGCGACGAATCCGTTCACGACAAGTGCGAGCACCGTTATCACGGCATCAAGTTTGCTGTCATGGAACCCGTCATCCGCGACTTCGTCTTTGACGTTGCAACGGCACTGCAGATCGCACGTCTGCCGGGTGAAAACTTTGTCGCGATGCGCGCACACGAATGCATCATGGAAGCATTCCCGTACCTGATCGGCGATATCCTTTCCGCAACTGAGGAAGAAATCCTCGAATCCTGCGCAAAGATCTCCGAAATCCTCGCACCCGCTCTGCAGAAGAAAGAGGGCGGCGACAGAACCCGCGGCAAGATCGGCGTGATCGGTCATTCCCACATGGATACGGCATGGCTGTGGCCGGTTGACGAAACCATCCGCAAGTGTGCAAGAACGTATTCCCAGACGCTCAACCTGATGGATATCTATCCCGAATACACCTTCATTCAGTCCTCCGCTCTGCACCTTGACTGGATGCGTCAGTATTACCCCGACATTTTTGAAGGCATCAAGCAGAAGGTTGCCGAGGGTCGTTACGAACCGAACGGCGGTGTCTGGGTCGAATGTGACTGCAACATCACCGGCGGCGAAGCGATGGTTCGTCAGTTCCTCTACGGTCAGCGCTTCACCCGTGAACACATGGGATATACCTCCGACGCATTCTGGCTGCCCGATACGTTCGGCTACAACGGCGCGATCCCGCAGATCATGCAGGAATCCGACGTCAAGTACTTCTATACCACCAAGATGGCATGGGCTGACCTCAACGTCTTCCCGGCTGACACGTTCGTTTGGCGCGGTATCGACGGCTCCGAGGTTACGACGCACCTCAACCGTATGCACCTGATTCCTGACGTTCATACGCTGATGGGCACCGTTACCGAGATCCGCGACAAGAAGTCCAACGACCACAGACTCGCGGCTTACGGCTTCGGTGACGGCGGCGGCGGACCGACCTACGGTATGCTCGAATTCTTAAAGCGTTCCAAGGACCTCGACGGCATGCCCGAGATCGTCCCGACGACCGTTTCCAAGTTCATGGAAGACATCGAAGCGCGCAAGGACAAGCTCCCGCTGTTCGACGGCGAGCTGTATCTGGAATACCACCGCGGTACGCTGACCCAGATGCACGAGGTCAAGAAGAACAACCGTCTGGCAGAACTGGCGCTTGCCGACTACGAACTGTTCAACGTCCTCGCAGGTGAGAAGACCCACGAAAAGCACGACGAATGGTACAAGATCCTTCTCAAGAACCAGTTCCACGACATCCTGCCCGGTACCTCCATCCCGCGCGTTTACGAAATCGCCATCCCCGAAATGCACTCCCTCATCGACAACGCTCTCTCCGCTGCAAAGGAATATGCAAACAAGCTGACCACCGCGGCTGACGATACCCTCTCCGTATACAACCCGCTGTCCTTTGCGCGCAATGACGTCATCGTCCTCGACGGTACCACCGGTATCGACGGTCTCGACACGCAGACTTATACCGACGTCAACGGCTGCGAAAAGACCGCGGTCAAGCTCGCATCCGCACTGCCCGCAATGGAAGCTGTCACACTGAAGAAGACTGCTCCCGCCGCATCCGAATCCGTCTTCCGCGCTGAAGGCAACGTCCTCGTCACACCCGTTTATCGTGTCACCTTCGACGAATCCGGCTACATCACCTCCCTTTACGACCGCCGCGTTGACCGCGAAGTTGCAAACGTCAAGGGCGCTCCGCTCGGAACCCTGTGGTTCGGCGAAGATATGCCCACGGCATACGACAACTGGGAAGTTGAAGACGATATCTTCTTAAAGCTCAAGCCCGTCACGACCCTGCAGTCCCGCGAAGTCATCTCCGACGGTGCAGTAGAATACCGCATCCGTTCCACCTACAGCTTTGGCAGAAAGTCCACCGCTGTCGTTGATACCGTCTTCTATGCGGACAACGCACGCATCGACTACGAAATGAAGCTCGACTGGAAGGAACGCCATTCTCTGATGAAGGCAGGTTTTGACTGCAACATCCGCACAGGCTTTGTCAAGAATGAGATCCAGTTCGGTCACGTTGACCGCGCAACCACGAGAAACAACTCTCTGGAAGCTGCCAAGTTCGAAATCTGCAACCACAAGTGGACCGACATTTCCGAAACCCGTTACGGTGTTGCCGTTCTCAACGACTGCAAGTACGGTATTTCCGTTGAGGGCAGCGATATGCGCCTGACCCTCCACCGCGGCGGATGCCGTCCCGACTTTGTCACCGACTTCGGCGTTCATACGCTGACCTATTCTCTGCTCCCGCACGTCGGCGCATTTGATGCAGATACCGTTGTCAAGCCGTCCTACATGCTCAACCGCAAGCCGATCATCGTTGACGGTGTTCTCAATGCTCCGAAGCTGTTCGATGTCACAGCCCCCAGCGTCATCTGTGAAGCGGTCAAGAACGCAGAAGATATCGAGGGTGCATACGTCCTGCGTCTCTATGAATGTGAACGCTCCGCTGTCAACTGCACGCTGAACGTCTATGATGCAAAGCGCGTCTTCGTCACGAACATGCTGGAAGAAAAGAAGGAAGAGCTCAACATCGTTGACGGTTCTGTCTTCTTGAAGTTCCGTCCGTTTGAGATCAAGACCATTCTGATTGAAAGATAATATTGACAATGGAATTGGGTGCAGTGATGCATCCAATTCCTGTCATTTCAGGAGAGATCATGGAATATACCTCATATCAACAAATCTATCAAGCATTGCTGACAGAAGTGTATAACCGTTGTATCATGCCATCCAACAAATTCGGCATCGGTTGTTATTACCATATTGAAGCGGTGGTCAGAAACGCAGAACTGCTTGCCGAAAAATTTCATGCGGATAAAGAAACCGTCATGATCGCTGCATGGCTGCACGATATCGCATCCGTCACCGATTACAGCTTATACGAAGAGCATCACATCCACGGTGCAGAAATCGCATCTTCTCTGCTGACTCAAATGCAATATGACACACAAAAAATCCCATTGATTCAGGCTTGTATCCGCAATCACCGCGGAAGTGTTCCGGGAGCAAAAGTCAGCGCGGAAGAATTATGCATAGCGGATGCCGATGCCATATCCCACTTTGACAGCGTACCAAGTCTGCTGTATCTCGCATATGTGGAACGGGGTATGAGCATTTCCGAAGGAATTGTCTTTGTTCGAGGAAAACTGGAACGGAGTTATCGGAAGTTATCGACGGACAGCAAAGATTTTTATTATGATAAATATCAAAATGTCATGGCGATTTTGAAATAACCAGCTCCTCTACACCGCAGGATAAATACAAATCCTCCCTATGATGTTTCGTCACAGGGAGGATTTTCGTATTCAGAATTTGAAATTCCGCAATTACATCGGATACAAAATACACGCAAGCGATGTGATAAACCATACAACACAGAGAATCACAACCAGTGCGGAAACGGGCTTCTCCGATTGCTTTTTCCCGGGTTCATCTGCGGCGTTTGTCGATGTTTTCTTTGCCCGCGACTGCAGAAACAGAACAACCAGATTGGCAATCGCAACCAAGGTACAGGAAAATGCCCATTTCCCTACCGGAATCGGACCGATCAGACAGAGCAGATTCCAGAGAATTGCAAGGATATATAAAACGATAAAGCTGATTTTTGCAGTTTTCATTGTGTCAATCAGATATAATTCTCAATATGGTTATGATCCCATACCTTGCCGAGAATCTTCGCACCCTTGACCAGCATATCGGTCTTTGCATAGCCTGCCGTTCCGGGCAAACCGGGGCAGAGAGGATAAATGCCGAGCACCGCAAAGAAATACCATGCAGAAGTCGTACCGTTGTCTTCATCACCCGGATAGCCGGTGGGCGTTGCGTGGAAGACGGTCGTCAGTTCTTTTACCCACTTGCTTGCCTTTGCTTCGTCGCCGAGCAGGGAGAACAGGAAGGGGAAGTGGAACGACGGCTGGTTGGAGATGGCACACTGACCGAAGTCGATTGCCGCAAGCTCGGTCATCTCATGGATTTCGTAGCCGTAACCGTCCACGATATATTCGGGCTTCGTTGCAAACAGCTCATCGAGCTTTGCAATCATCGCCTCACGTCCGCCGAACAGCTCAGCCAGACCCATGACATCATGAGGAACGGCAAAGGTCGACTGCCATGCACAGCCCTCAGTGTATTCACCGCCCCAGCACAGCGGATCGAAGTTGTCCTTCATGGTACCCGCTTCGTCCTTGCCGCGCATAAAGCCGGTTTCGCGGTCAAAGAGCTTTTCGTAGTTCTTTGCGCGTCTGTCGTAGTTTGCAATAAAGTCCGCGTCGTAGCCGAGCACCTCAGCCACACGCGCGATACACCAGTCACCGTAGGCAGCATCGAGCGTCAGGTTGACCGATTCGTGGTACTGGTCACGCGGCATATAGCCGAGCTTGACGTACTTTTCCGCGCCGTTTCTGCCGTAGCGGTTCTCGGGACCGTTGTGGTTGGCATGATGGAGCATACCCTCCAGTGCTTCTGTCCAGAGAGCCTTGGTACCGATGCCCTTGACAGCAGCATCAGCAATGACAGCGTCAATGAGGGTAGACGGCATGCATCCAACCTCACCGAGGGACGGCCATCTCGGCAGCCATCCGCCGTCACGGTAGTCCGCAACAAAACCGTCGAGAATTTCGGCATATTCGTCACGCGCGATGAGTGCATACAGCGGGTAAACGGTTCTATAGGTATCCCAGAAGCCGTTGTCGGTATAGCGGACACCGGGTGTCTTCTTGCCGGTAAAGGTGGCATAGTGTACGTTTTCGCCCGTTTCCATATCGTGCTCATACGCCTTGTGCGGGAACAGAACGGTTCTGTACAGGCAGGAGTAGAACGTGGTCAGCTGATCTTCGTCAACGGCATCAATTTCGATGCGGTGCAGAATTTCTTCCCACTTGTCTTCTGCTTCCTTCTGTAAGGTGCAGAAGCACTTGTCGCCCATGTCTTCATTGAGATTATACAGAGCCTGCTCTTCGGACAGATAGGAAATGGCGACCTTTGCCGTAATGTCGGCATTGTTGAACATCACGTGGCAGCCCTGACCGAGGTTTTCCACGGAGAAGCAGGAGAACGCATCGGCGTTGACGTCGCCCTCGTTAAACTTCACGACGATATACATCTTGAAGTTGACGGGCTTGTCCTGCGAGTGACCGTTCGTCCAACCGTACAGCGTGTTGGCAGCCGCATCGTATCTCCAGCCGTTCTCGCCTTTCAGCGGATGGAACGTCAGACCGATGTTCTTCAGCATATCGAAGTGCAGCTTAAAGATACCGCCGCGTTCGGTCGGAACGACGGAGAAATCACATCTCTGACGCAGGAAGCGAACCTTCAGCAGATCGGGGCGGAACGTGGTTTCCTCGGGACGGTAACCCGACCAGCCACCGTCGTAGCGCTCGTAAACGCGAGAGCCTGCTTCGGGTGTCATCAGGAACGTGCCGTAGTCACCGATCCAGGGACTGGGCTGATGCGTCAGACGGATACCCTCGACACAGCGGTCGTCAGCATGGAAGAACCAGCCGCCGCCGTTGCCGTTGGTTTGGGGCATAAAGCCTGCCATTGCCCAGGGAAGCTGGGTATAAGGAAGCGTGTTGCCGTGGGAGAAGCGGTTGACAGACGCAGTACCCATGCGGATATTGACATAAGGAATGTAATTCATATCGTGAAATCCTCTCTTTTTGATATACTATCATTATACCCGAAAACTGCCCGCTTGTAAAGGGTCTTTTCGGTTTTTCTCAAAAACCGTGTAGATTTTTTGAAGAAGAGGGTCTGTTATGTTCATAATTTGTGCTTGAATTTGACCTGCAAATATGATATGATACTCCAAAACGGAAGATTTGCAAAAAATATTGGAAAAATTTCAAAACACATGGAACAAAATCGGATTTTGATCGTCTATATACTGTGTACGGATAAAAACCACAACAGGAGGACACCGACATGAAAACACGCCTTTTATCCGCCATCGTGACAGCGGCACTTCTGCTGATCATACCGTCCTGTCATCAAGCTGAAATCAGCCAGGATGAAACCGATACCGCCGCCCCTGCGGTAACCGAACGCATCACTGCCGACACAGAATACGTCACCATAACCGAGGAAACGGAAGTGATCACCGAAGCACCGATTCCCGAAACGACAGCCGCTGCCGAAACGGAAACCCAAGCACCTGCCGATACGGAGGTACTGCCAACAGAGCCTGTACTTGACGTCAGCGATCTGCCGTCATCTGTTCCGGCACCGAAGCTGTTTGCCGGGATTATCCATCGTCCGATGATGTACAGAGCCATTGGCACAAGTTCCTATTTTTACTGCTCTGGAATCACGGGAACGCCGTATTCGCCCAATATTCCCCTGCAAAGTGAGGAATACAGCAGTCTTGTCAAGGGTTGGTATATCTTTTCTCCCGATTCCGAAACACCGATGAAACCACTGGAAACAACGGAGCATACGGTATCTCTGACCCTTGGTGAAAAAACGCTGACAGCAAGTTATTCCACATACCAAATCGGGAATAAGCATTATACAGTTCGACCGACACCATATACCCAACGTGCCAGCGGACCAAATGAACTGATTGTTGGAAGTCTTGGCGCACAATACGAGAACGGTATTCCGATCCCCACCAATGCGCTGTCTGTATTTTTGACAGATGCACGCTACATCTACTGTACTTTGGTGACAAATTCTGTTGAGGACATCGTCATTTATGACACAGTCACAAAAACATGGGCATCCCTGCGGGAACGTGCCGTACCGACTTCCGAGCGTTATGAAACATTACGGAAACACGATATTCACAGCGGCATGGATACCCAAGCCATTCTGCTTTGGGCACAGATTCAAGTCGTCTCCCCAAACAACGATCGCTTTCTTTACAGCGTCTCCGACAACAATGACCCGCAAAGCCACGGAGGGACTTATTTTGTGTACGACCTCAACACCGGTCGTTCCACTCTGGTCTGCAACGATTCTTGGGAAGGCTCACTTATATCCGGCGATACGGAATATTTCGGCTGGCTTGATAACGATACGATCTATATCGTACCCGATGTACCGTCAAAACAGGGAGAAGTGTACAGTCCATGTTATCTTATCCGTTATCGTGAAGGCAGCTGGCACAGCGAGATCATCACCAACCGTGTTTGGTTGGATGGAACCATCAATATCGGCACCGATGTGTATCTTGCCAAATCAACAGATAACAAAAAAACATATTATCATGCCGATACCGGAAAAGCTGCAACCGAGGCACAAAATGCCCTGCTGACAGATTACGATTCGTACTATATTGTATTCAGTCAGACAATGCATCAGCATATGCAGATGCATAACGGTATCGTATATCAGAATAATCATGGCGGACATTTTACAATCTATGATACGCGAAGCGATCGGCTTTACCGTATGATTGACACTGCCCTGACTTATGAAGGAAGCGTTTTCATCACAGATATGTTCCTCACGCCCGACGGAATCCTTTTGAATCTCGAAACACAGACAGAGAGAGATTATTATATTTATTATCTGCCGTACGAATATTTGGAGTATTTGAGAACATGATAAATAGAATTAACATCCTGAGTACTCTGACCGTTGCCATACTCACCGTCACACTGTTATGCACCGCATCCTGCAGCTATATCGTTGAAGAGGATGACGAAACAGGAACCGTGGTCGTAACCATCGAATCCGAGCCGGAGGTCACCACAGAAGTGCCGGAATCAGAGACAGAAACCGATACCATCACCGAAGAAACAGACACTGTAACCGATGTTCCTGTCACAACCGAGAAGCCGACGACGGAAACAGAACCGCCCATCGAGCAGGAGCTGCCGGATGGGGAACCCGTTCTCAAGCTTGATGATCTGCCGCCGGATATTCCCGCGCCGAAGCTGTTTGCTGGGATGATCCAACGACCGATGATGTACAAAGCAATCGGCACAAGCTCTACTTTTTACTGCACCGGAATTACGGGAACACCGTATTCGCGCAATATTCCCATACATAGTGAGGAATACAACAGTCTTGTCAAGGGTTGGTATATCTTTTCTCCCGATTCCGAAACACCGATGAAACCACTGGAAACAACGGAGCATACGGTCTCCCTGACCCTTGGCGAAGAAACGCTGACAGCAAGTTATTCCACGTATCAAATCGGGAATAAGCATTATACAGTTCGCCCGACACCATATACCCAAGGTGCCAGCGGACCATATGAACTGATTGATGGAAGTCTTGGCGCACAATACGAGAACGGTATTCCGATCCCCACCAATGCGCTGTCTGTGTTTTTGACAGATGCACGCTACATCTACTGTACTTTGGTAACAAATTCTGTTGAGGACATCGTCATTTATGACACAGTCACAAAAACATGGGCATCCCTGCGGGAACGTGCCGTACCGACTTCCGAGCGTTATGAAACA
>JAZQWK010000272.1:0-3628 GCA_045632325.1 Eubacteriales bacterium | reverse complement strand
TGGACAGATCATACAGCGCCGTACCTTCGTACGGATAGAAAATATTCGGGATCACGCGGTCAGACTTGATGCGCGCATTGAGCTTGATGGTTTTCAGTGCCTTGTGGATATCCTCGTGCGGCAGACCGATGATGTTGTAGGTCAGCTGTGCAATGCCGTACTTATGGAACCAGTTGGAGCAGCGGATGATCATTTCGTCCGTCTGATAGCGGCGCAGATACTTGAAGCGCATCTCCTGGTCGCCGGATTCCAGACCCATATCGATCGTATAGAAGCCCGCCGCTTTCATCTTCTTGACCGTTTCCTCGGTCAGAATGTCAAAGCGGATGTTGCCCGTACACGGAAGACCGATCTCTTTGGTGTACATATCGATGAACTTGTCAAACCACTCGGGGAACATATTGAAGATCGCGTCGCGGAAGTTGATGACCTTGATCTGCGGGTGCTTGGCAAGGAGCGTCTTCAGATACAGCATCGCGTTCTCGGGAGAACGGAAGCGCGCGTAGATCTTCTTGTTCGGATAGACCTTGCGGAAGTTGCCGTTGCCGCAGTAGGTGCAGTTATAGAAGCATCCGCGGGAGACGACGACGATCGCCGTACCGACCTTGGACGATTCGAGGTTGTCGTAGTCGAACAGCTCGAAATCGGGAATCGGAAGCTGATCGAGATCGGCAAACAGCGGTCTGATCGGATTGTGCTTGAACGAACCGTCGGGCATCTTGAAATAGAGGCTTTCGACGTCGTGGTAGTCGAGACCGTCGCGCATCTTGTCGCAAAGCTCCAGCTCCGCGTATTCGCCGTCACCGACACAGACACAGTCAACACCGTCTGCCGCCAGCACCTCGTCGGGGACAAGCGTGGGATGGTAGCCACCGCAGAGAACGAACGAGTCGGGATAGAGCTCCTTCGTCCAGCGGATGTACGTCTGTGCGTCGGGGAACGCCGTGGTACGGACGGAGAAGCCGATGATATCGAATCCGCCGACCTCGTCCCACATCGTTTTCAGCTTGGTTTTGTAGTCCTCCTCCGTATGCAGATACAGAAGATGAAGCAGCTTGCAATCGTGTCCGCCCTGCTTGAGCACGGCAGAAATCGACGCAAGACCTTCCATATAGTTACCGCCGGAAACCTTACGCGTATTGTCACGGTCTGTATAGTCGGGATAGACAAGAAGCATACGGGCGGCGCGTCCCATCAAATTGATCATACGATCTTTCACCTCAAAAAACAAATTGATATATTATATATTGTACCAAATTTCACGGATAAAGTCAAGCCGTTCCGTTCAATAAGATGCGATTTCATCGAAAACCGCATACAGATTTTCCTCGGAATACTCAACTTCCGATGAAAACAGACGGACAAGCTCACAAAGCGACGCAAAGTCATGCTCCTCATCCGACGCATACAGCGCACACATCAGATCGTATCCGAGCGCCGCAAACGACGCGAGCACGGCGATGTCTTCCCCGTCAAGCATCTTCGGCAGATGGCGTGTGAGCAAATAGAGGACAAGCTGTTCTCCCGCGCAGCCGGGAAGCACTTCCCTCTCTGCTCCTACGGCTGCAAGTGCCGACGTCCACGCGCCGTCGAGAATTTCGAGCGTACCGAGGAATTCCGCCCAAGCACGCATATCATCAAAACGAACACCGCCGACGTGGGAAAGCATCTCTGCTAAACGCATCTCAAACGGCACGCCGCGATTCTGCAAAATCGAAAACAGCGTCTCGCGCAGTGCAAAATATGCCTGCTCATCCTCGGTCGGAATGATGTTCTCCCCGTCATCGGACAGACAAACCATGGAAGCGGGTTCCTCCCACCCGAGCACCAGCGCCGCCGCGGCTTCACAGCAAAGTCCAATTCCAAGCTCTGTGCGGTCGGAAAAGAAATTACGAAAACGCGGATGATCGGTGCAGATCTGACACAGCGCATCCTCGCCGCAGGTCAATATGAGATCGCAAAGCCCGCGTTCGTTGAGAAACGGACAGCGTTCTTCATCCCCCTGCAAAACAAAGTGCGGCGGGTCTGCGGTAAAATCGATATGTTCGCGCATACGGTCACCGATCTCACCCGGAAAGGTGCGATACGCTTGCGCAGTCTTTTCATCAATGTCGATTTCCCAGCCGATACAGCAGCTGTGACGGCAATCATCGGCAATGCACGAAAAGGCGGGATAATAGCACGGTACATAGGTCTTCACGGTTACACCTCATATTCCAAAATGAATGATCCATTTGTTATCGCGAACGGCTTTTTCGAGCATCGCTGTCAGACCGGCAAAGGCGGGATCGGTACAGACCATCGGGTACATTTCCCGTGCGGCATGCGGCGGAATCAGCGTAATGCCGCAGTAGACCAGCCCCTCCCACGGACAGTCAAGGGTATGCGCATAACACGGCAGAACCTCAAATTCCCGCAGGCGCCCCTCAATCGCTTCATCATCCACCACCGCACAAACGAGGTGATCTGCCTCATGTTGATCGTATCGGACACCCGGCTTCGGTACATGATCCAGCAGCGCAAATTCATGTTTTGCCATCAGCACACCTCCCTTTTTCATAAAGCATATCACAAAACCCCGAAAAAATCAAGCGCTAAATGAAAACATTTGCGACTCCGTGCATAAAATGGCTCTCCAAGGAGGAATCCGCCATGTTACACGAAATCATACTGCTTTGTCTGTCCGGTGCCGCTATCGCGTTTCTGCAGGTATCGGGGACGCACAAATTCCCACAGCCGCTGTCGGCAGAAGAAGAAAAAACGTTGTTCCACGCCATGCGAGACGGCGACGGGGATGCCAGAAGCACGCTGATCTGCCGCAATCTGCGGCTGGTGTCACACATCGTGCGCAAGTATTATCCGACCGCACAGAACCAGGACGATCTGATCTCCATCGGCACCGTCGGTCTCATCAAGGCGGTCGACACGTTTGACCCCGACAAAGGCGCGCACTTTGCGACGTATGCGTCGCGGTGTATTCAGAACGAGATCCTCATGCACTTTCGCGCACAGAAAAAGCTGTCGTCGGAGGTCTCGATGCAGGAGACCATCGATACCGACCGTGAAGGCAATCCTCTGACTTATATGGACGTCATCGCCGAGGAGGATACGATTGCCGACGATCTCGATACCCGCATCCAATGCGACAAGGTGCGCCGTCTGGTCGCGTCGGTACTGGACGACAGAGAACGGCAGATCGTTTCCATGCGCTACGGGCTGTCGGGCGGCGCACCGATGGCTCAGAGACAGTGTGCGGAGCGGCTCGGCATTTCCCGCTCGTACGTCTCGCGCATCGAAAAGGCGGCACTGGAAAAGCTGCGGGATAAAATGTAGGGAGCACGTCATATCCGTGTGTGGTCGCGCATATACGTATGAGGAACGTCCATCAAGCCAAAATACAGGAGGATTGACCGCATGAACGAAAAAGCCGTATATACCTTGCTTTATCACGGGAATCAGCACAGTGAAGCAAGCGGAGAATTTACCCTGCCCGATTATCTGCCCGACGTACGCCGCGTTCTGCGCGTGACGGCGTCCCCGCACGTCACGGGAAAGTACATGAACGGAGAACGGCTGGAGCTGGAGGGTGAGATCGGCATGACCCTGCTATACTGCTCCGAGGAATCCA
>JAZQWK010000271.1:0-2932 GCA_045632325.1 Eubacteriales bacterium | reverse complement strand
AAGGCTGATCTTGTGATCCCGGACCGGGAGGACGTGAAGAAGCTGCTCGACCTTGCCCGCGGGACGAATCTGTATATCCCGGTCGCTCTCGCGGCGTTCTGCGGTCTGCGCGAAGCGGAGATCTGCGCCCTCACGCCGGAGGATATCATCGGCAACAAAATCCACGTCAGCAAATCCCTGACGCGCGACAGCGCCTCAAATGCATGGCTGATAAAGCCACCAAAGACCGAGAGCGGCGACAGGTATGTTGATATGCCCCCGCAGTTAAAACGCGAAATTGAGGCAAAAAACGGGGCAATCCCGGCGTATACGCCAGACGGTCTGCGGAATACATTTTACAAGTTGACCGCGCGGGCGGGTTTGCGCGGCATCCGCTTCCACGATCTGCGCCACTTTTACGTCAGCGAATTGTTCGACCTAAACGTTCCGGAGAAATATATCATCGCGCAAGTCGGTCACTCCACGTCCTCAATCACAAGGGCTGTATATGATCATAAATCCGCCCGAAAGCAGACCGAAATTTCCGAAAAAATCGCGGACAATTTCGCCGACCTTTTTTAAAAAAGTGCCACGAAAAGTGCCACGATTTTTCGGAATCCCGCATAAATACACGCTTTTTGCGGCATATCTTGATGGTTCGAATCCATCCTCTCCCACCAAAATAAGAAACCGCGTAAATAGGCGGTTTTCTTTATTTTCCTTGTATTTATGCGGGTTTCAGACTTCAATATTTTGAAGGGAAATTTCAAAAAATTGAAATAAAAAACAATAATTTAGAAATAAAAGTGCCACGAAAAGTGCCACGAAATCGAAGCGCCCCGGAAAGAGGCGCTTCAAAGTCAATCCTATTTGTCTTTCAGTTCCGGCAGACCAGCGACCGAAGTCAGCATGGACAGCACCCCGGCAAGAAGAGACGCGGAGATCACCAGCCGCCAATTAACCTCTTGCATTGCCGCCGCTGTTCCGATGGACGCGACCGCCGCTTGCGCTACGGTTTTTAACGCCCTTACTCCCGCTGCCTTTAGCCACTTGATTATTTTGCTTCTCATTCTTTTCACTCCCCCCTTCCGTCTTCGGCTTGCCGCCGATCTTCTCGACCACCTCGACGAATTGAGCGCCGAAGGCGTTCTGCCCGGTCAATACAGCCATTCTGTCGCCGTCGACAACAAATTCCTCGCCCTCGCACGGAATGCGCCCCAAGACGCTGTCAGCGACGCCCTGCGAGCGGTAGGCGTTTGTCGCCCGGACGCGGAACATTGCCGCCCGCTCTGCCTGATAACTGCTTTTTACGTCAGCCAAGAAATCACCCCATCTATCTTTAAGTTCTATGTGATTAAAAGAAGGTATACTATTATAGATATCCCACACCGGGACGTCCGACATATCAAACGGGAGAATCCACCCGGTCTTGCCGTTGATCACGCCAAGCTCCTGTGCCGCCGGGAACGGCGTGACGATCGCCGGGATATCGGCGTACAGCGCCTCCAGCATTGAGTAAGAACAAGCCTCCGCGTCGGACAGTTGGACGAGATAATCGTTGTCAGCGACATAATCCCTCACACCGTCAAGCCTTGCCGGGAGGAAGACCACGTTCGGGTGCTTGAAGATCGGCGGCGAGTTGGTGAAGACCAACCACAAGAACGGTATTCCGGCTTCGGTCAACCGATCAGCGAAAATTTTCATGCGCTGACCGCCCTTGTCCTTTGTCAGGCGGGTGCAGCTGATCAGGCGCAGAATCTTCCGCGGCTTGACGATCTCCAAAGGATTGTAACATACTTCGGAATCAAGCCCGGTCTTGATCTTGAAACCATCAGCAGCGGCTTTGGAAACCGCGATGTACTTCTCGATCTTCGGGTGCAGTTCAGGCTTCCAATCGATCTTCGTGTAGTCCGCATGGATCACGCCGTAATAATGTTTCGCCGTCACATAATCGCAAATCCCGGTGTTGTAGTTTGTGATAATCGTATCGCACTCAAATGGCTTACCGTCCCACTTGATGGTCCGGACGTACTGGCGGAGGCGGGCGAGCTGATCCGGCGAAGCGGTTTGATACATGACCGTTATGTCTTTGTCATGATACTTTTTTGCGACCTCATAGACAAAGGTTTCCACGCCGCCGATATCGGCAATCTCGTTTACCCAAAACACGTTTCCGTACACAAATTCACCCCGCTTTATGTTCGAGATCGTCGATCCGATGATTGGCGACCTTGACCCGCTCGTCAAGGACGTTGATCTTGTCCTCGGCGATATACATCCGCTCAATCAGTTCGTTGTGCTTCTGCTGCTTGATCTCAAGTTGATCGATTCGGTAAAGCGTGAGCTTCGTCTGCTCTTTTAATTGCTTCTCCGTGTTTTTGTTCCCGGACCGCACGGTGATAATGACCCCGGCAAGGGTCGATACGCCTGTGATCAATGCGATGATGATTCCAGCGTCCAATTTCTCGACCTTCCTTTATTACTTCGATGGCACGATAATCGCGTCGAACCCGGCTTTTTTCAGTTTGACGACTATTGCTTCTGCATTTTCTCGCTTCGCATACGCGCCGACCTGAACCTTGTACAGCACGTTCGTCTGCGGCTGATTCTGCGGCGGAGCGACGTACTGGATACCGAGCGTCTTCAGGATGCCTTTTGCGATCGCCGTCCCCATGACCTTCCGCTCTTCCTCGGTATCGATGATCTTGATATCGTTAGCATTGTCGATGAAGGCGCACTCGACGATGACCGCGGGCGCGACGGTACTGCGGATAAAGCCGTAATAATCGCGTCCGAACGTGTTCAGGCGGGTCTTTATCCCGCGGCTGTTCTGACCGATGGCAACAATTTCGGCGTTGATGTTGGCGGCGAGGGCCTTTCCCGTACCGCCGACGCGGCTGTAATAGACCTCCACCCCGTCGCCTCCGCCTGCGTTGTTGTGGATGTCGACGGC
>JAZQWK010000270.1:0-3461 GCA_045632325.1 Eubacteriales bacterium | reverse complement strand
TGCTGCAGCCAAACGTCCAGGCAATGGTCAACAACAACGTCCGCGGTATCTTTGAACAGGCAAACGGCGCCTCCCGCGGCGGCGTTGATTTCAACGAACTGCGTCTGTATCTGATCTCCAAGCTACTCTGGGATCCGTGGTGTGACGTAGAAAAGCATAAGCGCGAATTCATGGAATACTTCTACGGCGACGCGGCACCGTTCCTCATGGAATATCTCGACCTCGTCTGCGATACCGTCGAAAAAGAAAACATTCACGTCGGCTTCAACGACTCTCCCGTTCACGGCTTCCTGCGCGAAGAACTGCTCGATCAGTACGACGCGTTGTTCGATCAGGCTGCAGAAGCGGTCAAGGGTGATCCGCTCCGTCTGTGGCGTGTGGAAAAGAACCGTCTCTCCATCCGCTATGTCCGCATCAAGCGAGCTTCGATGCTGCGCGGCGAATACGATCCCGAAGTCATCAACCAGTTCTTCTCCGACTGGCGCGCGTACAACCTGTCGCGTCTTGACGAGTGGGCAAACATCGAAACGTCTCACAGAGCCTTTATTGAAGGAAAATGGCGCGGTGTCGAGTATTTTGAACACTGGACAGGCGAGGAACAGGAGCTGTTCTGATTTCAAAACTGCATAACGAAAGGGCAGTGGTCTGGAATGAGATCACTGCCCGGATTGTTATTTGCCTACCGTAAGTTCAATATCACCCGATGCGGTATGTACCGTACAAACGCCACCGTTCGGCGTATCGGCGGGAACCTGGATGTCACCGCTTACCGTTTCACAGACAAACTGCTTGCCGGCTTGCAGGGAACCGCTGACGTCACCCGACGCGGTTGTGATCCGAATGTCATCGGCATCAAAGGAATCAAGCTCAATGTCACCCGACGCGGTTTTCAAAGTGGCATTTTTACAGCCTACAACTTGTGTCAGTTCCAAGTCGCCGCTCATTGTGTCCGCTTGCAGCGTTTTAAGTATCGTTATTCCACTCAAAGAAATTTCACCGGATGTAGAATTCAGCCGCATCGTATCTGCGCTGCCGTTCAAAAGCTGGATATCTCCGGATACAGACTGCACCTCAAAAGTATCATAGGACAGCATATATGCAGAAAAGTCACCGGATGTGGTATGCACTTTCAGCGCGTTTCCTTTCAGACCGGTCCACAGCATCACATCCCCCGAAGCCGTTGCGATATCGAGGCTCTCAAACTCAGTCTCCTCCAGCATCAGCGCAATACCATAGCTGCCGATATCGACACCGATATACGCATACCATGGCAGTTCGTTGCGGCGTGTGATGTATAAGGTTCCATCCTCCACATAAACCTCTGTGGTAAGATACTCCGAATCATGAGATACCACAGTCGTACCGTCGATTTCCAACTCCTGATACTGCGGCATGGAATGGTGAGTAGATATTGGAAGCACCGAAACCTCACATTCTCTGCCATCAATAACAATACGGTCAAATTTTTCTGTGATCGGCGTCAGTTTCTGCTCATAAGTCACCGTACTGAAACCAGTAATGTGGAAATCAGCGGCAACAAACGCGATACCGACGACAAACAGACCAACTGCGATACAGACAAACGCGACGATTACCCATATGTATTTTCGATTACGCATACTCAAAACCTCCCATCATCTGCCAATGACTTTGACAATTCCGCCGAACAGACCCTTGACACAAACAGCAACGAATTTTGCAAATGCAATGCACAAAAACCAACCGAGAATTGCAAATCCGCCGCAGACCAGTCCGCCGCCAAGCGATAACAGACCTGTCGCAATACTTCCAGTAAAGAACAACACCACCGCCGCCGGAATTCCGACAACACCGACAACCGCCAGCGAAAGTACAACCGCAAACAGAGAAATGACGAGCGCACCACCGGTTACCACAAGCGCTACAATCACCGCGAATACCGCAATGCCGAGCGCCAGTACGATCGCACCCCAGACGGGTGAGGTCAGAATCAGCAGGACAATCGCCCACATCGGCAGGGAAATGCGCTTTTTCGGCTTCTGTTCGGGCATTTGCGCCTCTTCCGATACGGAATCTTCCTGCATCGGTTCCGCTGTGGCGAAGTCCTCAATCTGTGCACAGATTTCCTCCCACGTACCGAGCCGCGCAATGGCTTCTTCCTCGGAAATGCCTTCCTCCATCGCTTCGTCAATCATTTCATTGTAGTATTCGAGCAATCGATTGACCTCAGAAAGCGGGAGCTTGACGGTCTTTTCGCGTACCGCCTGTAAAAACTGCATTTTATTCACGTTCCTCATCCTCCTTTGTAACGAATTTGTAGATCGCCATAATCTCTTTCCACTCCTCGGCAAAGGCATCAAGCCTTGCACGTCCCGCATCGGTGATACGGTAATACTTGCGCAGACGGCCGTTGTGTTCCACAGAGTAAACCGTCAGACAGTCTGCGGCTTCGAGCCGGCGCAGGATCGGATAGAGCGTGGATTCCGAGATACTGACAAATTCGCCGATTTCACGGACGATGGCGTATCCGTAGGAATCCTTGTTTTTGATTGCGGCAAGCACACAGATATCGAGCAAACCGCGTTTCAGTTGTATGTCCACGACAATACCCCCTTTCGTCTTATATTATACAACGCATAGTATTGTTTGTCAAGTAGTATTCACAAAAAATTTGAGCTGTAATACGAAATTTCGTACCACAGCTCTTTTGCTGTTATTTGGATGTTGCCACCGCGATATACCGTTCGTTGTTTTGATTCACGGCACAGTAGAAGTGATAATTCACGCCGTTGTGACGGATGAACCACGGCTTGTGCGCGTGGACGTTTTCCCATTCCTCGGTCGGTTCGATGAGCGCATCACCGTCCCATACGCGCCAGTTGACGAGATCACGGGAGCAGGCAAACGTATCATACGCACCGCGTCCTGCCGTGAAGTGGAAGAAGAACATGACGTAGATATCACCGATGCAGACGATCTGCGGATCCCCCGCAATACGGGTACCGGGATCGATCTGTGTCATATCAAGAACAGGTCGGTCGCCGTAGCGTTCCCAATGCTCGCCGTCGTTGGATACCGCCAAAAAGATGCGTTCGGTGTGGTTTTGCGCCTTGCCGTTGTAGACGTTGACGTACGGATAACCCGTCACACCGAGCACGTCGCGGAACAGACAGCTTTTGTAAAGCGTCATCGTTTCGAGTTCCCGTGCATCTGCGTCGTCGGGGCGCAGAATCGGGTCTGCAAAACGGGTAAACGCATCGGGATTTGTCGGGTCCGTTGTATATGCCTGACCCATATAGAGCGGGTCGGGTTCATAGCCGTCGCTGTTGCCGGCAAGATAGGTGATGTAGTATCTGCCGTTGATCGGTTCCGGCGCATTGGTACCGTCAAAGGCGATATCCTTGAATGCGGCGTATCCGGCACACTGCTTGCTGTCCCAACGGTCAAGATCGTTGCGGCGGAAAATCGTGCCGCGATAGTCC
>JAZQWK010000269.1:0-12668 GCA_045632325.1 Eubacteriales bacterium | reverse complement strand
GAAATCGGTGCCGTCCGCATCAAAAACGGCGAGGTGCTTGACCGCTTCAATACGTTCGTCGATCCCGAATGTCCGATTCCCGAAGATATCACGAAACTGACGGGCATTACGGACGATATGGTGTCCGGTGCGCCGAAGGTCAAGGAAGCGCTGGAGGCGTTCTTTGCGTTCGTCGGCGGCGCGGACAAGCTGCTGATTGCGCATAACGCCGGCTTTGACGTCGGCTTTATCCGCCGTGCGGCAGAACAGTCGGGACTTCCGTTTGAAAATCCGTATCTCGATACCGTGTCGATGAGCCGATACGTCAACCCCGATCTGAAAAAGCACAAGCTGAATCTCGTTGCCGAGTATTACGGACTCGGCGAGTTCAACCATCACCGTGCCTCCGACGACGCGGAGATGCTTGCACAGATCTACTTCTGTATGACGGACAAGATCCACCGTGAGGGCGTTGAAACGTACGACCAGATGCGGCAGGCGATGAGCGAAAAGGCGGATCCCTTAAAGCTGAAATCGTATCACCAGATTATTCTCGTCAAGAATCTGGTGGGTCTGAAAAATCTTTATAAGCTCATTTCCGCATCGTATTTACAGTATTATAAAAAACATCCGCGCATTCCGAAAACCCTTTTGGAACAGCACAGAGAGGGTCTGATCATCGGCTCTGCATGTGAAGCGGGTGAACTCTTCCGCGCGATTCTCGATAATAAGCCGGAGGCGGAGATCAAGGAGATCGCGAAGTTCTACGATTATTTGGAAATCCAGCCGATCTGCAACAACCGCTTCTTGATTTCCGAGGGAACGGTTGCGGACGAGGAAGGTCTGCAGAATCTCAACCGCCGCATCACAGCACTCGGTGAGGAGCTGGGGATTCCCGTTGTCGCAACGTGTGACGCACACTTCATGGAGCGTCACGACGAAATCGTCCGAAAGATTCTGATGGCGTCGATGAAGTTCTCCGATGCCGACCGCGACGTCGGATTGTATTTCCGCACGACCGATGAAATGCTTGCCGAGTTTGCATATCTCGGTAAGGAAAAAGCGTATGAGGTCGTCGTCGAAAATCCGAATAAGATCGCGGATATGGTCGAAAAGATCCGTCCGATTCCCGAGGGTACGTATACGCCGAACCTCGAGGGCGCGGAGGAAGAATTACAGCGGCTGTGCTGGGAACGTGCGCGTGATTGGTACTCCGACGATCTGCCGGAGGTTGTCTCCGAACGTCTCGAACGTGAGCTGACCTCCATCATCAAGCACGGTTTTGCGGTGCTTTACATGATCGCGCAGAAGCTCGTTGCGTATTCCAATTCGCTTGGCTATATGGTCGGCTCGCGCGGATCGGTCGGCTCGTCGTTCGTTGCGTCGATGTCGGGTATTTCAGAGGTCAACCCGCTCCCGCCGCACTATCGCTGCAAGCAGTGCAAGCACTCCGAGTTTATCCTTGACGGTTCGTACGGTTCGGGCTACGACCTGCCCGCAAAGAACTGTCCGAACTGCGGTACCGATATGATCCGCGACGGTCACGATATTCCGTTTGAAACGTTCCTTGGCTTCTACGGCGATAAGTCGCCCGATATCGACTTAAACTTCTCGGGTGACGTGCAGGGTAAGGTTCATAAATATACCGCCGACCTGTTCGGTCACGAAAACGTCTTCCGTGCGGGAACGACGGGTTCGCTTGCATCGAAAACGGCGTTCGGTTACATTGCAAAATACTGTGACGAGCACAGTCTGAAGCTGAACAAGGCTGAAATTGACCGTCTCATCAACAATATGGTCGGCATCAAGCGTACCACGGGTCAGCATCCGGGCGGCATCATCGTCGTTCCGCGTGAATACGACGTTTATGACTTTACGCCTATCCAGCATCCCGCCGATTCGCCCGACTCCGAGATCATCACGACGCACTTCCAGTTTACGTATCTGCACGATACGATTCTGAAGCTCGACGAGCTCGGACACGATATGCCGACGAAGCTGAAGATTCTCGAACGCTATACCGGAATTCCCGTCGATACCGTCGATACGTCCGACCGCGAGGTTTACGGACTGTTTACCTCGTGCAAGCCGCTTGGTTTAAAGCCCGAGGACATCATGGGCTGTGAGCTTGGCACATGGGGTATCCCCGAATTCGGCACTCCGTTTGCACAGGGAATGTTAAAGGAAGCGAAACCGCAGAACTTCTCGGATCTTCTGCAGATCTCCGGTCTTTCGCACGGCACGGACGTATGGCTGGGCAATGCGCAGGAGCTGATCCGCGACGGTACCTGTACGATTTCCGAGGTTATCGGTACGCGTGACTCGATCATGCTGTATCTGTCCTATCACGGCGTTGAAAAATCGATGGCGTTCAAGACCATGGAATCCGTCCGTAAGGGCAAGGGTCTGACACCGGAGATGGAAGCGGCGATGAAGGAACAGAATATCCCCGATTGGTATATTGCATCCTGCAAGAAGATCAAGTATATGTTCCCAAAAGCCCACGCGGCAGCGTACGTCATGCAGGCAATCCAGTTTGCATGGTATAAGGTGCACAGACCGCTGGAGTTTTACGCGGCATACTTTACCGCGGCTCCCGACGGCTTTGACGGGGAAATCGTTATGCGAGGTCGAAGCGGTGTCGTTGCCAAGATCGGCGAGATCCGTGAAAAGGGCATGGAGGCGACGCAGAAGGAAGCCGACGTGGAGGACGCACTCAAGATCGTCATGGAAAGCATGGCGCGCGGTATCCGCTATCTGCCGCCGCATCTGTACAAGTCCGATGCCAAAGCGTTCCTTCCCGAGGACGGTGCCATCCGTATGCCGTTTATTGCCATGTCGGGTCTGGGGCTTTCCGCAGCCGAGAAGATCGTGCGCGCACGCGATGAGGGCGAAATTTACTCCAAATCCGAGCTGCAGGATCGCGCACAGCTGTCCCGCGCCGTTATGGAAATTCTGAACGTCAGCGGCGTTTTGGACGGCATGAGCGAAACCAATCAGCTGTCGCTGTTCTGATTTCCGATTTTCGGGAAATGCGCAAAATTTTCAAGAAAATTTTGCAAAAGCACTTGATAAAATCGGTTAAAAATGGTATACTAATAAATGCAATTTTAAGAGCCGGAAAATATATGGATCCGTATGCGCGGATCGGACTGCCGGACAAATGATATTTCATGTACACACAGAAAGGTAAAGATTACGTTATGAACAAGTCTCAGGTTATTGATGTCGTTGCACAGAAGACTGGTCTGAAGAAGAAGGAAGCAGAAAACGTTGTCAATGCGTTCCTCTCCACCGTTGAAGAAGCTCTCGTGAACGGTGAAAAAGTACAGCTCGTCGGTTTCGGTACCTTTGAAACCAAGGAGCGCAAGGCGCGTATCGGCAGAAATCCCGCTACCAAGGAATCCATTGAAATTCCCGCTTCCAAGCACCCGTCCTTCACAGCAGGCAAGGCACTCAAGGAAACCGTCAACAAGTAATTTATACATGATGGATGACCGTGTACGGCGTATACGGTATCCGAAGGACCGCACCTGTGACAAAATCCCCGGTGCGGTCGTATTTGTTTTTCTGTGTAAAAGAAGGGAGTATAAGGGATGAGACTCGATAAATATCTGAAGGTGTCGCGCATCATCAAGCGCAGAACCGTCGCAAACGACGCGTGTGACGCCGATCACGTCACGGTCAACGGACGTCGCGCAAAGGCGTCGTACGACGTCAAGGAAGGCGACGTTCTGGAGATCACGTTCGGTGAAAAGACTCTGCGCGTGCGCGTGGTCGACGTCAAAGAGCACGTCGGCAAGGCGGATGCATCCTCCATGTATGAGGTGCTGGAGAGCTGAACGGCATAAACGGGGTTGTCTCTGCATAGAATGAACCGAACTTCAGACGACGGGAGGAACATTCCATGACGGAGGGAACAGAACGCCGTGATATACGGCATACCGTGACGCTCGATGACCGCAGGCATTTTTCATGCGGCGGTGTTCTGGACGTCGATCATTACGACGAGCATACGGTATGTGCCAAAACGTCCCGCGGGATTTTGACCGTGGAGGGCGAGGGATTGCACGTCAAGCATCTGGCACTTGAAACAGGCGAGTTGATTTTGGAAGGAACCGTCACGGCACTCTATTACACCGAGGAAGCCAAGGCTGCAGGGAGCGGCGGATTTTTCGCACGTCTTCTGCGATGAGTCCGGCGATGTATCACATTGCCACCGAGCACGCGATCCTGGCGGAGGCAAGTGCCGCAGGCGTTCTGCGGGCAGTTCCGGAGGCGCTGCTGTTCGGTGCATTGCTCGGTGCTCTGTACGATATCTTCCTTATGATCGCCGTGTCAATCGGTATTCGAAACAATCTTGGGGAAGCTTGCGGACGGATCGGCGTGGGGCTGCGTTGTCTGCGAGCGTATCGCTGCAGATCGATCCGATGCGGCACCGGCGATATCCATAATGAAGCTTCGGGAAAATCCGAGCATCCAAAGCGGTATGCAGCAGGGGCAATCGTGCAGTGTCTGCTGGACATTCTGTACTGTCTGGTGTGCGGTATCCTTGGTTCGGTCTTCCTGTATTGGCGGAACGACGGGATCCTGCGATGGTATCTTTTGCTCAGCGGTGCCGTCGGTTTTGCAGCCTACAGACGCGGTGTCGGAGCGGTCGTGTTGCCCGTATTTTTACTCATTGCGGCATCCCTGCGTGCGGGGATATGCCTTGTCTACAATCGACTTCTGTATGCTCCGCTTCGCATCGGATATTGCACGATGACCAGGCTTGCGGTATGCGGTTCCAAAATCAAGGTGCATATCAAGCGGTGCGTGATCGGCAAACGGAAGAAACTGCACGAAAAAAAGACGGTTATGAAACAATCGGGGCGAGCAGACGCATCCCCGCAGGAAAAACAGCGAAAAGGGAGAGGAAAACCATGGCAAAGGAGAAAAAACAACCAAAGAAAAAAATCAGTTTTTTCACGAAGGTCGCATTCTTCGTCTTTATCGGATTCTGTGCCATCACCATTTTTCAGCTCTGGGGACAGATTGTCGAATATAAAGATGAAATAGCCGCAACGGAAGAATCGATTGCGTATTATCAGGCGCAGATCGAAGCCCTGAATAAAGAGCTTGCGACGCCGATCGATTATACGTATATCCGAAAGATTGCGAAAACGAAATTGAATTTCAGTATGCCGGACGACGTTATCTTCTATAACGATCTGTCCAATTAAGCGCTGCGCGGCGGTCGCAATCGGGAAAGCGAAAACGGGAAATGACAACGGAGCGGAAACAACCAAACGGAGTTCCGCAGGTGATAAAACAGGATGAATGAAATGAAACGAGAACAGAAGCTGATCTTCACCGTGCTGATTGCGGTGACGGCACTGTCGATCTTATTGGCGGCAGGCTTTGCCGCGCTGTACTTATCGGGCAGAGCCGCGGTTTCGGTCGGTGTGGGTACGGACGTGAAAAATCCCGCGGTCACGGACGAAGTGCCTGATGACCTTGCAAACGGTACGGAATCCCCGGATACGGCAGAGCTTGCCGATCTGCGGCGGGAAAACGAATTTTTGGAACAGCAGGCAAGTGACCTGCGTGCCGAGATCGATGCGCTGAAACAGGCCGCTGAAGAAGCGGAAACGGAATATATCCCCAATCCGCCGACCGATCTGGAAGGGCAGTTCGATCCGGGTGATCTGACACCGGCGGATCCGGAATCACTTACCTATACCTTTGATTTGAACGAGCAGCTGGCGGTGATCCGTGCGTTAGAAGAACAGATGAAAAACAGCCCTTATATCGTCGATCCCGACGGAAAGCTGATGCTGCTTGAGGATGTCAAGTTTGATGAGGATACAGAAATTCTCTATCGCGCAAAGGCGGGAACGCCGCTGGACGACAAGGGTGTCGCCGAAGAAAAAGAAATTGACTATGAGGCGATGGGATACAAGTTCCCGACGATCGCGATTTCCTACCGCGACATGGAGCGCGGAACGGCGTATTCGTACAACGGCGACTACGTTTATTTCTCGGCAAGTCTGATCAAGGCGCCGTATATTTACTCGCTTCTGCATCAGATTGCACAGTACAACGAGATCAAAAAAGCAAATCCGACAAACGACCCGTC
Organism: Eubacteriales bacterium; assembly: GCA_045632325.1. GTDB lineage: Bacteria > Bacillota > Clostridia > Oscillospirales > CAG-272 > RGIG3925. Next base: position 6,571 of record JAZQWK010000269.1, on the reverse strand, counting down.
CGTCGGCAAAACGCTTTCCAAGGCGACTTGGGAAAAATATGATCTGGAACGGAAGATCACGGTCACGGAATCGATGGTCGAGAAGGGCTCGGGCAAGATCAAGGATATGGATCTGTCGGGCGGCAAGGAATTTACGGTATTGGAGCTGATCGAATACGCGATCAAGGTCTCCGACAATACCGCGTTCCGTATTCTGCGCAATGAGTTCGGATACGATTATTTCTGGTCGATCTCCAAGCAGCTCGGCGTCAAGTCCGTCTTTACTTCGTTCAATAATATGACGGCGGACGAGGCGTGCATCTATCTTGCCGCGATCTATGATTTTGCAAAGGACTATCCGTCTGAGGGCGGTCTTCTCATCAATCTGATGAAAAACGCCAATCATCAGGTGCTGATTCCCAAAGCCGTCTCCAATCCGTATGCCGTTGCGCACAAGTACGGATGGGATGCTGATTCGTATCACGATATGGCACTGGTTTACGGCAATGCGCCGTTTGCCGTCTGTGTCATGACGAATTTCGACTTCTCGGTCAACGACGACGATCTGAATGCATACATCCGCTCGCTCGTCACAGAAATCGAAAAACTGCATAACACCTTTTACGGGGTGACGGAAGAACAGAAAAAACACTTCTGACATGGCTGTGCCGTGCTGCATATACTGCAGTGCGGCATTCTTTTTTTGTGCTGCAAAAATACGGTTCTTTCCGAGCGTGGTATATGACAAGGATTCGGATTGCCATCGGCTCTGTCACCTACGGAGAAAAAGGCTTGGCGGCACTGCGGGCGCGCGGTGTTTCTGCCAAAATGATTCGCATGGACCCGAGAGAATCGAAAAACGGCTGTGCCTATGCACTGGAAATTCTCGGCGGCGGTTATACCGTGCCGGGAATACGGCAGATTCTGCATGAAGCGCACGTCCGCTATACCGAGATTCTGTCCGATGACCTGCCGATGCTGTAAGCGTGAAAAACGGAGAGGATGCGTTTGCGGTCCTCTCCGTTTCGGAATATCTGGAGGTATGCAATATGGAATTGACCTATCTTGACCATGCGGCGACGAGCTATCCGAAGCCCCGTGCGGTCGGACGTGCGATGATGCGTGCCATGAGCGAGGCAGGCGGCAATCCGGGACGTGCGGGACACCCGCTTTCGATGCGTGCCGCGTCCGTGGTTTACGGGGCAAGAGAAGCCGCGGCGGACTTTTTCGGGCTGTCCTTGCCGGAAAATGTGCTGTTTTACCCGAACGCAACGTACGCGATCAACGCGGTTCTGAACGGATTGCCGCTCGGCGGAAAACGGGTGCTCTGCTCGGAGTTGGAGCACAACGCCGTCATCCGTCCCTTGTATCATCTGCAGAAGACGGCGGGTGTGACGACCGAGGTTTACCCCGTATTTGATGCAGGGGAGGGTTTGCTGTCCGATGAGGCAATCCTGTCGGGCATCCGTGCGCGGCTGACGCGTGATACGGCGCTCGTCTGTGCGTGTCACACGTCCAACGTCTGTGCCGCACGTCTGCCGATTGAAAAGATCGGTGCGCTTTGCCGCTCTGCCCGCGTCCCCTTTCTCGTTGATGCATCGCAGAGTGCGGGCATTTACGATATCGACGTGGCGCGCGACGGCATCGATTATCTCTGCTGTGCAGGGCACAAAGCGCTGCTTGGACCGCAGGGAAGTGGACTTTTACTGATTGGGGACGGTGCGTCTCTCCCGCGCTCGACGGTACAGGGCGGCAATGGGGTTTCCTCCCTCTCTCCCGAAATGCCCGATTTCCTGCCGGAAGCCATGGAAGCGGGAACGCTGTCCGTGCCCGCGATTGCAGGACTTTGGGCGGGCATGGAACATATCCGCGGCGTCGGCATGGAGGAAATTCGCCATACCTGTCATGCGCTGTACCGTCGTCTTGCACAGATGCTGTATTCTCTTCCCGACGTGACGGTTTATCGCGGCGGCATTGGGGACGGATGCGTCTTGTCGTTTAACGTACAGGGGATGTCCTGTATGCAATGCGCCGCGCTTCTCGGGGATGCGGGCATCTGTGTCCGCGCGGGATTTCACTGCACGCCGCTGCCGCATCGCGCGTTCGGGACAACGGAAACAGGATGCGTGCGCGTCAGCGTCGGTTGGGGTTCCACGCAGCAGGATACCGAGCGGTTTTACCGCGTGATGCGGCAGATCTGTCGACAGCGGTGAGGTCGGTTACGGCAGTTCCTTTCTGCGGCGGATCAGCAGGGAAGCCAGCGCAGGTCCGTCAAACGGGATCAGCGGATAGAAATACCGCTGTTTGTCCTCGGGCGTCGGGGCGGTGATGAGCAGAACGAGCAGCAGCACCGTTCCGAGCAGAATTCCCCACCAGCCGCACAGCGCTGTCAGACAAAGCATCGCAATACGGACATATTTGAATGCGTAGCCGAGCTCGTAGTTGTGTTGGGTGAAGTGTGTGATCGATACGATCGCCATATAGAGGATCGTTTCGGGCAGAAACCAGCCGACCTCAATGGCAAATTCTCCGAGAATCAGACCACCGATGACGGAGAGGGAATTTGACAGCGCGTTGGGCGTGTTCAAGGAAGCCAACTTCAGCATATCAACGGCGAGCTCGATCAGCAGAAACTGCACGATGATCGGAACGGCGGCATTCTCTGTCTGCGTCAGAAACGACAATTGCTCGGGAAGTGCGGGTTTTGTTGTGACCAGAGCGTACCAAAGCGGCGTCAGATATAGAGAAAGCAGATAACTGATGAGCCGCACGATGCGCAGATACGTCGCGGTAAACGGTGCAAGATAGAAGTCGTTTGTCTCCTGCAAAAAAGAGAACACCGAAACGGGCAGAATCATTGCCTGCGGTGCACCGTCGACGAGTACGATGATGCTTCCCTCGCATAGCGACGCGGCAGCTGCATCGGGTCGCTCGGTGTAGCGGAAGCGCGGAAACGGATTCCAGACGCGTTTTTTGACAAGACATTCGGCAAGGCTTTGCGTCCCCATACAAAGACTGTCCGTATGCAGCGTTGTCAGCTTCTGCTCCAGATACGCAAGATAGTTCCCGTCTGCCTGCCCGCGCAGGTAACAGAGAACGACGTTGGTACGGGTAATTGTGCCGACGGGAATGCATTTCATGATAAGCGACGGTGTCGGCAATTGACGGCGAAGCATGGCGCAGTTTCGCTGCAATACCTCGACGAATCCCACGTGTGCACCGCGCAGAACCTTGTCGTGCTCGGGTTCTTCGATTCCGCGGGAGGGAACGTTTCTTGCGTGGATCAGTATCCCGCGGGACGGATAATAGGAGCACAGAAGTAAAAGGCATCCCGTCATGACGGCGGCGTGCAGCGCGGCGGGATCGTCGGAGATCGCTGTTTCCGTGTAGGAAACGTGCTCTGCGCAGAAGGCTTCCGCCGTTTCGGGTAATGGGCGGTCGGCGGATTCCTTGCAGAACGCGAGAACCCGTTCGGTGACGGCGGTATCGGAGAGGGCTTCTGCGTAATAAAGCACGGTACTGTATCCGCCGACGGTCAGCTCGCGTCGGACGATGCCGAAGTTGTCGGGATAGGAAAACAGCACGTCGAGTGTTTCTTTTGCGTTTTGGTAGGAGTCGGGTAAATGGACGGGCGGCATAACAGATTCCTTTCGGCTTTTTTATCAGTATGCAGCGTCATGAAAAAATTATCACAGGAAATGCTTTCCCGATTGACAGGTGATTGTTTTTGTGATATAATGAGAAAAAACGAGATTCGGAAAGGAGAATCTGTATGAAAGTAACAACACGCATCGGGGCATGGGCATTACTGCTTGCCGTGGCAGCCGCGACCGCGTCGTGCGGCGGCGGAGATACGGCTGTGTCGGTCACCGATACCGCGGCGGCAGCGGGAACGGAGGCTGTATCGGCGGTTGATGAAAACCGTGTCAACGACAATCTTCCCGCATTGGATTACGAAGGCGACAGCGTCACCGTTCTGTACCGTGAGGAGGTTGCCTATGAGTTTGACACCGAGCAGACGGGTGAGGTTATGGATGATGTCATTTTTGAACGCAACATGACCATCGGTGAGCGCTTTAATCTGACGCTGGATTACATGGGCAGACCCGGTCTGTGGGCAACGCAGGCAGAATACAAAGCGCTGATTACCAATACCGTGCTTGCCGGTGACAGCACCTTTGACATTGTTACCGGTCAGAGTAATATCGTTCTGCCGCTGGCGACGGAAAACATTTATCTGGATCTGTCCAACGCCAAATACATCGATTATTCGAAGCCGTACTGGAAGGATGGCTTTCATGATAATGCCACCATTCACGGACATCTGTATGCGGTCTGCGGTGACTATGCGCTGACAACGCTGACGGAAACCAACGTCATTTTATTCCATGCGGGGCTGTTTACCGATTACGATATTGCATATCCGTATCAGATGGTGCGCGACGGCAAATGGACGCTGGATGCGTTCCTTGCGCTTGCAGAGACCTTCTCTGCCGACCTCAACGGTGACAGCGTCATCGACGAAAACGATCTGCGCGGCTTCACAGCGTACGGCAACTCCATCAATCCGCTGTCGTATTCCACGCAGGCGACAATCATGGCAAAGCAGGACGACGGTACCTTTGCTATCGATTTCCCCAAGGAAAAGCACGTTGAAGTTTATGATAAGGTCTATGATCTTGCGCACAGTCAGTATTATCTGGCCCGCGATCAGCTTCCTGCCGGCTTTGCGCACAATGACAATTCCGTTGTTTATGAACTGGAGGTCGGTCACTCCGCAATGGTCGGCGTCGTGCTGAAGGGCGTGGAATGGCTGCGCGAAATGGAAGACGATTTCGGTATTCTGCCGTATCCCAAGTATGATGAAGCGCAGGAGGACTATATCTGCTCGATTCTGCGCCGCTTTACCGTGGCTTCCGTTCCGATCACAGCGTCAGATCCCGATCAGGCATCGCTGGTGCTGGAGGCGCTGTCCGCTTACGGCTATAACGATGTCATTCCGACGTATTTCAACGTTGCGCTCAAGGATAAGTATACCCGCGACAGCGATACCGCCGAAATGCTTGACATCATTCAAGCAGGCGCGTACTTCGACTTTGCGGATGCGTTCTACGGCAATTTGGCCGGTGTATCCGATTATCTCGGAAGCTATGCCATAGGTGCCTCCAAGGGACTTGCCAGCTCCTTTGAAAGGAACGAGAAAACGTATCAGAAAGCGCTCGACGAACTCTACGAAGCATACGAGGATTGAAGCCTCAACCCTGTTAAGGGAGCACTGCGGTGCTCCCTTTTTTCGCCTCATTTTATGAATTTTACGGATTTGTATTGACAAAGGATCCGATTTGTGATAAAATAACAAATGATATATAACAAAAGATATATAAAGGAGACGCCACATGCCGCCGAAAGTGAAAATCACAAAAGAAGACATTGTGCAGACCGCGCTTGCCCTTGTGCGGCAAAACGGCATCGATGCCATCAACGCACGGGCGATTGCCACGGCACTGTCCTGTTCGACACAGCCGATCTTTTCCAACTTTGCGACGATGGACGATCTTTTGTACGACGTGCTGGATGCCGCACAGCGTTGTTTTATCGAATATATGGAGTGGGAGACCGCATCGGGACAGTATCCCGCGTACAAAGCATCCGGTATGGCGTATATCCGATTTGCAAAAGAAGAAAAAGAGCTGTTCAAGCTTCTCTATATGCGTGACCGCAGAACGGAGACCTTTTCCGAAAACCGCGTTTTGACCGATCAGATGGAGACGCTGGTTCACGAATATACGGGACTTGCGGGCGACGATTCTGCGCTGTTTCATCTCGAAATGTGGGCGTGTGTGCACGGGATTGCCGTTATGTTTGCCACAAGCTATCTTGATCTTGAATGGGATCTGGTCAGTAAAATGCTCACTGATACGTATCAGGGTTTGCGGCACCGATATGGAATGGAGGATTGAAAATGAATTTTCAATCCGTGTTTTGGGGATTTCGCAGTGATATCACTGCGATTTGGTGCAAGCACCAAACCATCCGCAATTCCACAAGAAAGGAAAAAGACAATGGTTGAAAATAGAACAGCCATCCGAATGGAAGGTCTGACAAAGAAATACAAAGACGTCACCGCGGTGGACGATCTCACCCTTTCCATTGGCACAGGTGAGTTGTTCTCTCTGCTCGGTGTCAACGGTGCGGGAAAAACGACGACGATCAAAATGCTGTCCACACTGACTGCGCCGACTGCGGGTGACGCCTATCTGCTCGGCATGAGTATTACCCGCGATGCCGCCGCCGTGAAATCGGTGATCGCGGTATCGCCGCAGGAAACCGCCGTTGCGCCGAATTTGACAGTTTCGGAAAACCTTGCGCTGATCTGCGGTGTTCACGGATTTCCTAAGGAAAAGCAGGAGATGAAAATCAGAGAAATGACGGAGCTTCTCGGACTTGCGCCTGTCGTCGGACGAAAGGCGGGCAAGCTGTCGGGCGGCTGGCAGCGCAGACTCAGCATTGCGATGGCATTGATCTGCGAGCCGAAGATTTTATTTTTGGACGAGCCTACGCTGGGACTCGACGTCATTGCAAGAAGTGAGCT
>JAZQWK010000268.1:0-4375 GCA_045632325.1 Eubacteriales bacterium | reverse complement strand
ATTTGGCGGCGGGTGTCGGTACCGCCGAAAATAACGTCCTCCATACGGCTGCCGCGCAGATTCTTGGACGAAATTTCGCCGAGAACCCACTTCATCGCGTCGGAAATGTTGGACTTGCCGGAGCCGTTGGGACCGACGACGACGGTTGCACCGCGATCAAAGGTCAGCTGTGTTTTATCGGGAAAGGATTTGAAGCCTTGCAGCTCCAGAGATTTTAAGATCAAAGTGTTGTCTCCTTTTCATTGTCCGGCGTTTCTACACCGAACAGGATCAGTGCCTGGTAGGCAGCCATCTGCTCGGATTCGCGCTTGGATGAGCCTTTTCCGTGACCGATGACGTTGGAATTCAGACGGGCTTCCGTTTCAAATGATTTTTTGTGATCGGGACCGGATTCACCGACGAGAACGTATTCGAGGATCTCACCCGGTTTTTGCTGAACGATCTGCTGTAAGATGGTTTTGTAATCCTTCGATCTGCCGTTTTTCAGCACTGAGGCCTCTTTCTTGACATAGGGAAGCAGGAATCGTGCGGTTTCCTCTTTCCCTGCATCAAGATAGATGGCGGCAAGGAGTGCTTCAAAGGCATCGGCGAGAATGGACTTGCGGTAGCGTCCGCGGTTCAGCTCTTCACCGTGTCCGAGCAGGAGATAGTCACCCAGGCGGATCTCATTTGCGTATTTGCAGCAAGCATCCTCGCAGACGAGAGCGGCACGCATCTTTGTCAGCGCACCCTCGGGCAGAGACTTGAATGCGGAGAATAAATATTCGCTCGTAATGATGGACAGAACGCTGTCACCGAGAAATTCGGAACGCTCGTTGCAGTTGATCTGCTGACCGGATTTGGTACGCATTTCGTTGGCGTAGGAGGAATGGGTCAGCGCCTCCGTCAGATACTGGCGGTTTTGAAAGGTATATCCGATGGCTTCTTCCAAATATTTCGGATCCAGCGGATAATCGTGTTCGATAGTCGGATTCATAATGCTCCTTTGGGTGGATTGGTTGTGGCATCGGGAACACGACTCCGGCAGAAGGGAACTTTCGCTCGGAGCGTGTTTCGGATAGCGTCAGTTGGTGGGTTCAGCTTCTGCGGCGTTTTTCTTACTTTGTGCAACGCGGCGAACGATTTCGTCGTTGACGTTTCCCGTAACGTACGCAGCAGCCTGTCTGCAGGCATTCATGATCGCGCGGGCATCGGCAGAGCCGTGCGCTTTGATGACGGGCTTCTGAATCCCCAAAAACGGAGAGCCGCCTGCCTCGGATGCATCAAAATCGCGCTTGAGCTTATAAAGCTCCTTTTTCAGAACGAGTGCGGAGAGCTTGGTGCAGACGTTGGCGTACAGCATCCGCTTCATGCGTTTCATAAAGAACGATCCCATGCCCTCGATCAGCTTCAGAATGATATTGCCCGTAAAGCCGTCGGCGACCAGCACGTCGCACTTGCCGAACGGAACTTCCTTACCCTCGACGTTGCCGACGAAGTTGATCAGCGGATTGGACGAGAGTTTTTCGTGAGCTTCTGCGATGATGGGTGTACCCTTGTGGGATTCCGTGCCGTTGTTGGCAAGACCGACCTCGGGTGACGCGATGGAAAAGAGTTTTTCCATGTAGACGCTTCCCATCAGCGCAAACTGTTCCAGATAATCAGCGGTGACCGTGACGTTGGCACCCGCATCCATCAGAAGCAGAGGACGCTCAAACGGAATGAGTGCGGCAATGCCTGCGCGGCGGACACCCTTGACACAGCGGACGATCATCGAAGCGCCTGTGAACAGGGCACCGGTGTTGCCTGCGCTGACGAGCGCGTCGCCTTCACCGTCGGCAAGCATATGCAGTGCCACGGACATCGAGGAATTCTTTTTCTTTTTGATGACGTCAAACGGATCGTCCTCCATCGTCAGAACTTCATCGGCATGTGCCACGGTGATGCGGCCGTTCTGCAGATAAGCTGCGCCGCCTGCCGATTCCAGTTCTTTGGTTACAACGGCACTGTCGCCGACGAGGACGTATTCGTTTTCGGGCGCCAGTGTTTTTGCGGCAAGGACGGCACCGCGGACGGTCTCGCCGGGGGCATTGTCACCGCTCATGGCATCAATGATAATTTTCATGTGTCGGATTCTCCATTTTGGGGATCGGATTCTGTGGTCGGATTGGCGCGGCAGATCGGCGTTACGGCGGGAAGCGTGCCGTCTGTCACCATCTGTTCTGCGGCTGCCAGTGCGCGGCGGGCAAATTCGTCGTTTCTGCCTTTTTTGCCGCCTTTGACCTTATAGCCGAGCTGCGGCATCAGACCGAAGTTGGCGTTCATCGGCTGGAAATCGGTGACGCGTTCGTCGCTGATGTAGGATGCCATCGCACCGAGGACGGTTTCACGCGGGAAGTACAGCGGATCCAGACCGAGCGCACGGCGTGCGGCGTTGACGCCTGCGATGTAGCCGGAGCCTGTGGATTCGATGTAACCTTCAACGCCGGTCATCTGTCCGGCAAAGAACAGATTCGGGCGGGAGCGCATGGAATAATCGGCAGAAAGCAGCTTCGGCGAATTCATAAAGGTATTGCGGTGCATGACGCCGTAACGCAGAAATTCCGCGTGTTCAAGGCCGGGGATCATGCCAAAGACGCGGCGCTGCTCGTCCCACGTCAGATGGGTCTGGAAGCCGACCAGATTGTACATCGTCTTGTCGGTGTTTTCCTGTCGGAGCTGAACGACGGCGTACGGCTCGCGACCCGTGCGCGGATCGGGCAGACCGACGGGCTTCAGCGGACCGTAGAGCAGGGTATCCATGCCGCGGCGCGCCATGACCTCAACGGGCATACAGCCCTCAAAGACGGTTAAGCCGCCGTCTTTTTTGGATGCAGATTCGTCGGCAGCGGGCGTGTCAAAGTCGTGCAGAGCGGCTTCCTTTGCTGTGATCAGTGCCTGATAAAACGCGGTGTACTCCTCTTTTGTCATCGGGCAGTTGAGATACGCCGCCTCGCCCTTATCGTAGCGGGATGCCTCCCACGCCTTATCCATGTCAATGGAAGCGGCATCGACGATCGGTGCTGCCGCATCGTAAAAGTGCAGGTAATCCGCACCTGTCAAACGAGCGATATCGCGGGACAGTGCATCGGAGGTCAGAGGACCTGTTGCAACGATGATAATCGCGTCGGGATCGTCGGGAATCGACGTGACCTCCTCCTCGATGACGGTAACGAGCGGATGATGTTTGATCTTATCGGTGATATAGTCGGAAAAGTGCTCACGGTCAACGGCAAGCGCGGCTCCTGCGGGAACTTCGTTTGCGTACGCCGCTTCCATAATCAGCGAACCGATGCGGACAAGCTCTTCCTTGAGCAGACCGATGGCGTTGAAGACTTGATTCGAGCGCAGGGAATTGGAGCAGACGAGCTCGGCAAAGCCGTGATAGCGGTGTGCAGGCGTGGACTTCTGCGGCTTCATTTCGTGGATGCGGACGGGGACACCGTGTCGGACACACTGCCATGCGGCTTCGCATCCGGCAAGTCCCGCGCCGTAAATTTCAACGGTTTTCGTCATGTCAGATCCTCGTGTTCATTGGATTCCGGCAGATCCTGTGCGTCTGTCTCCATCGGTTCAACCTCTCGCTTGTAGCCGCAATCCTTGTTATGGCAGAAGATATAATCTTTGCCCTTCTTGCGGTACAGCATATTGCCGCAGGTCGGACAGGTTTCGGTCTGTGGAATATCCCAGGAGGAGAAATCACACGTCGGATACTGTTCGCAGGAGTAGAAGATCATGCGGTTCTTGCCGCGCTTCTGAACGATCTTGCCGCCGCACTTGGGGCAGGGAACACCGATGTCGCGCAAGATCGGCTTGGTGAACTTACAGGTTGGATAGTCCTCGCAGGCATAGAACGCGCCGTACTTGCCGGGACGGATGACAACGGGTTTTCCGCAAAGCTCACATACCATGTCGGTCTTCTCGAACTGTGCTTCTGCCTTGGTTGTATCGACCGTACCGTCTGCATTGAGCGGCTTGGTGTTGCGGCAGCGCGGATAGTTGGGACAAGCGGCGAACTTGCCGTAGCGTCCCGTTTTGATGACGAGCATCGCGCCGCACTTTTCACAGGGGATATCCGTGGTTTCGACGGGAATTTCGTATTCGCCCTTTTCGACGTTTTTATCAGCAAATTCCAAATTCTTCTCGAAGTTGCTGTAGAACGAGGAGAGGACTTCCTCAACAGAGGAAACGTCGTTTTCGATGCCGTCGAGCTCGTCTTCCATTTTTGCGGTGAACGCAACGTCGACGATATCGGGGAAGTATTTGACCATCAGCTTATTGGTGATCTCACCGAGCAGCGTGGGCTTGAGCGATTTGCCTTCTCTTGCGATATAGCCGCGGGTGATGATCGTCGTGA
>JAZQWK010000267.1:0-4804 GCA_045632325.1 Eubacteriales bacterium | reverse complement strand
CAATTCATGCGGCAGATGGTGGATACGGTCGGCAATGCCGAGGATCTCCAAAAGCTCGTTGATGTGCGGGTAGGAAAGCTTCCGACCGTCAAGCAGCGACGGCATGATGATATTCTCCAGTGCCGTGAACACGGGAATCAGATTGTAATTCTGGAAGATGAAGCCGATATGCTTGCGGCGGTATTCCGCAAGTGCCTCGCTTTTCAGCTTATAAATATCGCGTCCGTTGATGTAGACGGTGCCGCCGGACGGAACGTCCAGACCGCCGCACAGCTGCAGAAGCGTACTTTTGCCGGAACCCGACGTACCGACAATGGCGACGAATTCGCCTTCTTCTACGGTAAAGTTACACGTTTTGACCGCAGAAATGATATTTTCACCCTGGTGGTATACCTTCGTTAAGTTATCACATTCAAGAACTGTCATCGCAGTTACCAAGTCCTTTCTATCATTATTGATTCATTGCGGGTGTATCTCATCGAAGCAGATCCTGCTTCAGACGCATCTTGCAGACCCAAATGGGGATCAGTACGTTGATCGCCGTCAGCATCAGCATAGAGCCGAGTGCAAACAGCATCAGACCGACACTGAGACTGCCGATATTGAACAGGCCGATGACGGCAGATGCGGCAATGCCGACGACGGACGACAGCACGGACGCGATCATGAATTCGAGAATGTTCATACGGGCGATCTGCGTATGCTGTGCACCGATCAGATACATCGCACGCATGGACGGCGCACGAACCTCAAGCATGAAGTGTGCCATCGCCACGAGAAGAAGAACGGCAACGATCAGAACGAAGCTCTGCATGATGGCAATGAACAGCACCGCATGGAGCGCCGCCAGCTTTGCCTGACGCAGTTCCTCATGGATGTCGGTGACCGTGAATTTGTAGTCGATCTCCAGAGCCGCCAGATCCTCGCGGACAGCCGTCAGTACCTCGTCGTCGTTGCTGTCACAGCGAACGGCGTAGGAATACACGTCACTGATGCCCGTCAGCTCGGTAAACAGCTCGGGCGTCGTATATACGGTGATAAAATCCTCGTACGCATGGTCGTCGGGGCGATAGATGACCGCGCCGACCTTATATTCCTTCCATTCGGTACGCACGGTTGATTCCCCGTCCTCCTCGGTCGGATCCTCAACGGTGTACTTGGAGCGCAGTGCAAGCACGTCGCCCTCATGGTAGAACTTATCGTTGTTGCCTGCCCAGCCGTGGACGACCAGTGCGATCGTATCGTCGTTTCCGTATACGTTATCAAGCGAACCGGCAACCACGTCCGCACCGACGAGCATATGCAGAAGCTCCTCATCCGCACCGATCAGCTCAACGTCGGTGATATTGCGCTTCCAGACGCGTCCCGTCGAGGTCTGTCCGAACTGACCGTTTTTGACGGCATTGGAAACAAGCTGCTTTTCAATGTCGGATTCGATCAGAATTCCGTCCATATATGCGTAGAATTCGGAAATTTCCATGCGGCGTTCGATACCCGCTACGTGCTCAATTGCGGAAATGGCGTCCTCGGTATCCGGCGTCATCGTATCGTAAATGATCGATACCGCACTGTCACCGTAGACGTAGAAGTCTACCAGCTCCATTTCACGGGAATCCGGTGCTTCTGCGTATTCGATCGAGATCTGCTGCGAGAAAAACGTATAAATACAGACGAGCAGAATCACGACGATACAGAACAGGCGGTTGATCCCGCGGTTTCTCGTAAAGAACAGCACCGAAATGCGCTCGATCAGATTCTTCTCGGAGAACAGAATATCCGATGTCTTGGCAACGAAAATGTTACCCGATTGGTGTACGGCAGACAGCATCTGCGAATGAGCAACGCTCGTCAGCCGTTTGGATATGATATAGACGACGGCACAAAGAATGGCGGCGGCAAGCACCAGCAAGATCACCATTGCGCCCCAATCAAAGCGGAACCACAAAAACACGCGCTCCGCGGAAATATTCTTCGTCAGTGCACAGACCAAGGACATCAGACCTGCCGCACCCGCGATGCCGAACGGAAATACCGCCAAAAAGATCGCGCCGTACTTGAGCAGCTGCATACGGAAGATCTGCTTCCACGTCGCGCCGATCATCGTCAGCGTCGCAAGCTCGCGCAGGTTCTTCTGCATATCGAGATAGATAAAGACCGCAAGCGCAATACCTGCGGGAAAAATCGAGAACAGGAACATCACGAGCATCGTCGATCCTTCGTAATACGGCGGAATCAGCGCAAGCTCGGACAGCATTTCGTTTCTGCCGACGTAGTTGATATCCGTGGCATTGCCCTCTTTGTCTTTTCCCGTCAGACCGAGATCCCGAATCAGCTTGTCCATATTGGCCTTGATGCCGTTTCGGTCGGCACCCTTGAAGGTCAGATAAACGTCCGTCGTGTGTGAAACGACGTAATCGTCGCTTCCGCGCAAATACGCCGCCGTTTCGGGATCGCAGAACACGTATTGCTTTGCCGGCTCTGCAGAAGCAAACGTGCCGACCACACGGAAGGTAACTTCATGATATCCGCCGCGCACGTAGATACCGACGGGATGCTCCTCGTTGAGTGCAAGCGTTGAAAAATACCGCTCCGCATCTTCCGATACGAGAATTTCCCCAAAGGCCTCGGGAAGCCGTCCCTCGGTCAGCCGCAGATAAAAATAATCGGTGGTATCTTCGGTATATTCCGTAAAATAGACCTGTGCAAAGGAGGCCATTTCGTCGGGATTGTCCGCGGACGCATAGATATCGATCGCCGTATAATCCCTGATATACGACCGTTCCGTATACAGGGGAACGTCATAGGGATCCAGATCGTAAAACTGCGTATGGTGGGGACCGTTTTCGCGGCGAAGCATTTCCACGTCCGCCTCATAGCTGGACGCATAGTAGATCAGAACGCTTGCGCACAAAATAACCATACAGAGTATGGAGCACGCAAGCAGGACGTACGCCCGCTTATTGCGCAAAAACGATCGCAGGGGATAGTGATAATACGATTTGATGGTTTGATACTGTGCCAAACAACTTCCTCCCTTGTTCTTTTATCATTGGTTTCATTATACCACATATATAGATGTTATGCAAGATGTTTTTGTTGTTATTTTCCATATTTCACATAATTTTCACCGTTTCTATTGAAACACATCACGCGTTATGGTATAATATTGTCAGTAAAGTATTTTATGATCCCAAAAGGAGCACGGTATGCAGATCTTGGACACCATCAACACCATTGCCCGCGCGGCGGAAGGCTTTGCCGCTCAAGGAAAACATCCCTATACCTCTGCCGTCATTTTGGCAGGCGGTATCGGTTCCCGTATGAAAACGGAACCGAATACCGAGACGGGCGCCGTCACGAAGCAGTTCCTGTCCCTTGGTGACGAGCCGATCATTCTGCGTACGATCCGTATGTTTGAATCTTGTCCGAGCATCGACGAGATCATTCTCGTCGTCCGTGAGGAGGAGCGTACACTGTATCCGCCCCTGCTCTCCCGTGCGGAGATCACCAAGGTCAAAAAGATCGTCCCCGGCGGTGAAACGCGACAGGATTCCGCATATGCGGGTCTGCTTGCCGTGGACCGAGACTGTGCGTTTATCGCCATTCACGACGGAGCGCGCCCGCTGATCACACCCGAGCAGATCACGGCAGTTGCCAAGGAAGCTTACCGCATCGGTGCGGCGGCGGCGGCATCCCGCGTCAAGGATACCGTCAAGATCACCGAAGGCGCGGACTACGTCAAGGAAACGCCCGACCGAACCAGGGTATGGGCGGCATCGACTCCGCAGATTTTCAAGGTGGAAGAATACCGCGCGTCGGTCTATCTCGGACAGGAAAAGAAGCTGTCTGTCACCGATGACTGCGGTCTTGTCGAGGCGGTCGGATTCCCCGTCAAGCTCGTTGACATCGGCTATCAGAATCTGAAGATCACCACAAGGGAAGATCTCTACTTTGCCGAAGCCATCCTGAAAATGCGCCGTGACGCAGAAGAAGTTCACGTATGAGAGCATTTGACCCCAAACGCTTTATCGAAACGAAGGAAGCGGTGCTTGCCTCCGAGCGGGAGCGAAACGGCATCGGAACGCTTGGCGAAAAATCCCTGCATCTGATTCTGAAATCGTATTACGAGCCGCTCACCGCCCTGCACGAGCAGAAGCTCGGACGGTACGTCGCCGATATTTTAAATGAAGACGGCGTTATCGAAATTCAGACCCGTTCCCTGTCCGCCATGCGCAAAAAATTGGAAGCGTTTTTAGAAGTAACACACGTCACCGTCGTACATCCCGTGGTACACAATAAGTGGGTCACCTGGCTTGACGGAACGACGGGCGAAACGACAAAACCGCGAAAAAGTCCGAAAACGGGAACCGTTTACGACGCCTTTTGGGAGCTTGGCGGCATTTCCGATCTCCTTCTGCATCCGAATCTGACGATTTGCCTCGTCATGCTCGACATGGAGGAGGTACGGTTTTTGGACGGCTGGGGCAATGGCGGCAAGCGCGGTTCTTCCCGCTGTGACCGATTCCCCAAAGCCCTGTTATCGGAAACCTTTTTGTCGGGACAGGATGCATACCGCGCCCTTTTGCCCGATTCCCTGCCCGCGTTCTTCACGCGGCGAGAGCTTGCGGCGGCGGCACACGTCCGCATGGAACGGCGCGGCATTGATTCTCTTATCCGCGTCTTTAAAGCAACGGGTGTTCTTTGTGAGGACGGTACGCGCGGCAGAGAAAAGCTCTTTCGCCGCACAAATCCGACGTTTCATTCCGACAATACATAAAACAACAGCAGACGGGTATCCTAATCG
>JAZQWK010000266.1:0-7856 GCA_045632325.1 Eubacteriales bacterium | reverse complement strand
TCGAAATGTGGGCGTGTGTGCACGGGATTGCCGTTATGTTTGCCACAAGCTATCTTGATCTTGAATGGGATCTGGTCAGCAAAATGATCACCGATGTGTATCAGGGACTACGGCATCGGTATGGAATGGAGGATTCGAATGGAAGCCATTCGCATTGAAAATCTGACAAAGACATATAAGGATGTTACAGCGGTAGACCATCTCACGCTTTCTGTTGCAGAGGGTGAGCTGTTCTCGCTGCTTGGTGTCAACGGGGCAGGGAAAACGACGACGATCCGCATGCTGTCTGCGCTGACCGTGCCGACCGGGGGCGATGCGTATCTGCTCGGGAAAAGCATTACCCGCGATGCCGCTGCCGTGAAATCGGTCATTGCGGTATCGCCGCAGGAAACCGCGGTCGCACCGAATCTGACCGTATCGGAGAATCTGGCGCTGATCTGCGGTGTTCACGGCTTTTCAAAGGAAAAACAGGAAACCAATATCCGAGAAATGACAGCACTTCTCGGTCTGGAATCGGTGCTCGGACGAAAAGCGGGCAAGCTGTCGGGCGGCTGGCAGCGCAGACTCAGCATTGCGATGGCATTGATCTGCGAGCCGAAGATTTTATTTTTGGACGAGCCTACGCTGGGACTCGACGTCATTGCAAGAAGTGAGCTGTGGGATCTGATCCGCGCAATGAAAGGGAAGATCACGATCATTCTGACGACGCATTATATGGAAGAAGCGGAAGCGTTGTCCGACCGCATTGCCATCATGAAAGACGGAAAATTGCTTATTTGCGATACGGCGGACGCCATCAAGGCGTATGCAGGCAAGGAGCGGTTTGAGGATGCCTTTGTGCAGATCGTGAAAGGGGTGGCACGATGAAAATGCTGACGTTTGCAAAGCGCAATGCAAAAGAAATTCTGCGCGATCCGCTGACGTTGTTTTTCGGTCTTGGCTTTCCGCTCGTTCTGCTTGTACTGATGAGCGTGATTCAGGCAAACATTCCCGTCAGTTTATTTGAGATTCATCATCTGACACCGGGTGTAACGGTGTTCGGCTTGTCCTTTATGACGCTGTTTTCGGCGACCGTCATTGCAAAGGATCGCGGCAGTGCTTTTCTGTGCCGCCTGTATACCACGCCGCTGACGCCGACGGATTTCATGCTCGGTTATACGCTGCCGATGCTGCCGATCGCCGCAGCGCAGTGTGTCGTCTGCTATTGCGGAGCAATCGTTCTTGGACTTGACGTGACCGTGCATCTGCTGTCGGCGATTCTGATGATCGTACCCGTTTCGATTCTGTATATCGCGCTCGGGCTTCTGTGCGGCAGTATTTTGAACGAAAAGCAGGTCGGCGGCATCTGCGGTGCACTGCTGACCAACCTCTCGGCGTGGCTGTCGGGCGTATGGTTTGATCTGTCGCTCGTCGGCGGCACGTTCCGAAAGATCGCGGACGCACTTCCGTTTGTTCATGCGGTGGAGCTGGAACGCGCGGTGCTTGCGGGAAATTACGACGCGGTTCCCACTCATCTTCTTTGGGTGCTCGGTTGGAGTGCCGTGATCATGGCGGCGGCGGTATATCTCTTTCTGCGCCAAATGAAAAATTGAATAAAAATCGGGCAGCTGTGCGATTGTGTCGTACAGCTGCCCGTGAATTTATGGGATTCAGTCTTTCAGAAGTTCAAGATAGCCTTTGAGCTGTTCCTCGGTCGGTGCGAAATCGGGGACGGAGCAGCAGGGGAGCGTCGGTTCGCTGCCGTCGGTGCCGGGGAACGGGGTCAGACGGTCGTTTTCGTACTTGACGCGCCATTCCTCTTCGCGGAAATCGGGGATGTCGTAGGGCATACCGCCTTCGAGCATCGAGCGATGACCGAGAATTGCCGCAGAGGACATGACGGTTGCGGAGTAAATGTCGAACGGATGCGGGGGCTGGACGCCGTCACGGATACATTCGACGAACGTGCGCGCGGTCAGATAGTCGCCGCCGCCGTGACCGCTCGTTTCGATCAGCTCTTCGTCGGGGTCATTCCACTTCGGATCGTAGCAGTTGACCTCCTGCATACCCTCGGGGATGTTCCAGCTGTCGTAGCGGAGCATCATCTTCGGATACATACCGCGCAGGTTTTCAATCTGACCGTCGGTGCCGCAGATACGGTACGCGTTGTGATGTCCGCCGTAGCCGCCGCAGCCCGTGACGCGCAGGATGCATCCGTCGTCGCACTGCATCGTGATGACTGCCGTTCTGTCACCGCAGCGGCGGGAGGACGGAAGCGATTCGTCAAACGGAGCGAACGCGGCAAATGCCGTGACGCGCTTTGGGGTTTTGCCGGTTGCCGCCATGATCGGACCGAGGGAATGGGTGATGTAATAGGTGCGCGGCAGATAGTTGCGCCAGTGACCGGGGAAGTAGTTATAGGTCTTGAGGAACGGAACGTCAAGCGGGGTACCGGGATGGTTGTATTCGCCCTCGGCGTACAGGATCTTGCCGAGCGTACCGCCCTCGACCACGCGCTTCATTTCGCGGTTGAAGATCATCTGCGGATAGTTTTCGGCAAGCATATAGACACAGCCGGGATATTTTTCAAACGCACGGACAAGCTCGACGCCCTCTGCCATCGTGCCGTTTGAGATACATTCCGAGAAGACGTGGATGCCGCGTTCAAAGCAGCGGATGGCGTACGGCGCGTGCTCGTGGAAATAGTTGGCAAGCACGACCGCGTCCATGTCGTGTTCGATGAACGAATCAAAGTCCGTGTACTGCGCGATCTCGCCGCCGAGCCGTGCCGCAGCTGCCGTCAGACGGTCGGGATTGAAGTCACAGAGCGCTGCGATCTCACATCCGAGCAGACGGAAGTTTTCTGCGATGTCGCATCCGCGGCCCGTTCCGAAGATACCGATTTTCAGTTGTTTCATGAGGGATCCTCCTTTGGGTTTTTCGATTGATTTATTGAGTGTAGTATAGCATATTTGTATGCAGAAAACAAGAGATTGACGCAGAATTTTCTCGCAGAAAATTTTTTGGATTGCTATTGACAATCAAGGGAGTTTGTGCTATAATATTATACTGCATTATACTGGCGTATTATGCTTTTTGAAAAAAACAAGGTTTTTTACGTTTTTTTCAAATTCTCTTTATTGTACATCCGATTCTGCTTTCGGGACACGGAAATTGTGATTGTATACAAATAATTTGCGTGTTCTGACAGAACAATTTTTTAGAATGGAGTGATTGAGTCTATGGTCAAACCACGACAGCTTGGCAAGAATGTCCGCATGAGTTTCCAGAAGATCTACGAAGCGCTCGAAATGCCGAACCTTATCGAGGTTCAGAAGAAATCTTATCAGAACTTCATTGAAGAAGGTCTGATGGAGGTTCTGCGCGACGTATCTCCGATTACGGACTATTCGGGCAACCTGATCATTGAATTCGTCGATTTTTCGATCGACCCGACACCGAAGTATCCGGTGGAGGAATGTAAAGAACGTGACGTCAACTACGCGGCTCCTCTGCGCGTGAAGGTCCGCCTGACCAACCGTCTCACCGGTGAGGTCAAGGAACAGGAGATCTTCATGGGTGATTTCCCGCTGATGACCGAAACCGGTACCTTTATCATCAACGGTGCGGAGCGTGTCATCGTTTCGCAGATCGTTCGTTCTCCCGGTGCATATTTTGACTCCCTGCTTGACAAGACCGGCAAGCGCATATACACGGCACAGATCATTCCGTACCGCGGCGCATGGCTGGAATACGAAACGGACGCAAACGATATCCTGTTCGTCCGTATCGATAAGAACAGAAAGATCCCCGCAACGGTTCTCATCCGTGCTCTCGGTATTGAAACCGCCGCTGAAATCAAGACCTACTTCGGCGACATTCCGCTGCTCAATTCCACCCTCGAAAAGGACGGCATGCAGGCACTGGCGGATACCAACGGTACCACTGCCGGCGACGAAGCGCTGAAGGAAATCTACAAGAAGCTGCGTCCGGGTGAACCGCCGCTGGTTGAATCCGCACAGCTGCTCATCAACAACCTGTTCTTCGATCCCAAGCGTTACGACTTGGCTGCCGTCGGACGTTACAAGTTCAACAAGAAGCTTGCAATGGGTAAGCGTCTGATCGGTCAGACACTGGCTCGCTCCGTTATCAGCCCGATCACCGGCGAGATTTTGTATGACGTTGATACCGAGGTCACTGAAGAAATCGGTCTCGCAATCGAAAACGCAGGCGTCAACGAAGTTTACGTCCGCATCGAAGGCGACAACGAAATGAAGGTCTTCTCCAATGCAACGATCCTTCCCGAAGTCGTTCTCGGCTACAATCTGGAAGATATCGGCATCAAGGGTAAGGTCAAGACCTCCGTCCTGCTTGAAATCGTCGAATCCTGCGAAGGCGACGTTGACGCGGTCAAGGAAGAATGTGTCCGCCGTGAAGCAGAACTCTGCCCCAAGCACGTTACCAAGGACGACATCTTTGCGTCCATCAACTATATGATCGGTCTGCAGTACAACATCGGTACCACCGATGACATCGACCACCTCGGCAACCGCCGTCTGCGCTGCGTCGGTGAGCTTCTGCAGAACCAGCTCCGTATCGGCTTCTCCCGTATGGACAAGATCGTTAAGGAACGCATGACGACCAACGACACCGATGTCCTGACGCCTCAGTCGCTCATCAACATCCGTCCCGTTGTCACCGCGATCCGTGAGTTCTTCGGCTCCTCTCCGCTGTCCCAGTTTATGGACCAGGCAAACCCGCTGGCTGAACTGACGCACAAGAGACGTCTGTCCGCACTCGGTCCGGGCGGACTTTCCCGTGACCGTGCGACCTTTGAAGTCCGAGACGTTCACTACACGCATTACGGCCGTATCTGTCCCGTCGAATCTCCCGAAGGTCCGAACATCGGTCTGATCTCCTCTCTTGCAACCTTTGCCCGCATCAACGAATACGGCTTCATCGAAACGCCTTACCGCAAGGTCGACAAGTCCGTCACCCCGCACGTCGTTACCGATGAGATCGTTTACATGACCGCTGACGTGGAAGACAAGTACATTGTCGCTCCCGCAAAGGTTCAGATCGATGAGAACGGCGCGTTCGTCAAGAAGAAGGCGATCGTCCGCGACAGAGCCGACGTCGTTGAAGTTTCCACCGATATGATCGACTTCGTCGACGTCTCCCCGAGAATGGTCGTTTCCGTTGCAACGTCCATGATCCCCTTCCTTGAAAACGACGACAACACCCGTGCACTGATGGGCTCGAACATGCAGAAGCAGGCTGTCCCGCTGATGGTGACCGAATCCCCGATCGTCGGTACGGGTATGGAATACAAGGCTGCCGTTGACTCCGGTGTCTGCGTCCTCGCACGCGAATCCGGTATCGTCGAGCGCGTTTCCGCGGACGAGATCGTCATCCGCTGCGATTCCGGCAAGAAGGACGTTTACCGTCTGATCAAGTTCAAGCGCTCCAACCAGGGTACCTGTGTCAACCAGAGACCGATCGTCTCCCAGGGTGAGCTCGTTGAGAAGGGCGACGTCATTGCAGACGGTCCCGCAACGTCCGGCGGCGAAATCTCCCTCGGTAAGAATATGCTCATCGGCTTCATGACGTGGGAAGGCTACAACTACGAAGACGCCGTCCTGCTCAACGAACGCCTCGTCCGCGATGACGTTTATACGTCCATCCATATCGAAGAATATTCCCACGAAGCAAGAGATACCAAGCTCGGTCCGGAAGAAATCACCCGCGACGTTCCCAACGTCGGTGAGGATGCACTCAAGGATCTGAACAACGAAGGTATCATCCGCCGCGGTACCGAAGTACACGCAGGCGATATCCTGGTCGGTAAGGTTACCCCGAAGGGTGAAACCGAGCTGACCGCAGAAGAACGCCTCCTGCGCGCGATCTTCGGCGAAAAGGCAAGAGAAGTCCGCGATACCTCCCTGCGTCTGCCGCACGGTATCACCGGTATCGTTGTCGACGTCAAGGTCTTCACGCGTGAAGCAGGCGACGAGCTGCCTCCCGGAGTCAACAAGGTCGTCCGCGTCTACATCGCACAGAAGAGAAAGATCTCTGTCGGTGACAAGATGGCAGGCCGTCACGGTAACAAGGGTGTCGTTTCCAGAATTCTGCCGCCCGAGGACATGCCGTTCCTCGCAGACGGTACGCCGCTTGATATCGTCCTGAACCCCCTGGGCGTTCCGTCCCGAATGAACATCGGTCAGGTTCTTGAAGTGCACCTCGGCTATGCTGCAAAGAAGCTCGGCTGGAAGGTCATGACCCCTGTCTTTGACGGTGCGACACACGATGACATCGAAGAATGTCTGCGTATGGCAGGCATTGATCCCTCCGGTAAGTCCACGCTTTACGACGGACGTACGGGCGAACCCTTTGATAACCCCGTCACTGTCGGTATCATGTACTACCTCAAGCTCCACCACCTCGTCGACGATAAGATCCACGCACGTTCCACCGGTCCTTACTCCCTCATCACGCAGCAGCCGCTCGGAGGTAAAGCCCAGTTCGGCGGTCAGCGTTTCGGTGAAATGGAAGTCTGGGCACTCGAAGCATACGGCGCAGCTTACACGCTGCAGGAAATTCTGACCGTCAAGTCCGACGACGTTACGGGTCGTGTCAAGACCTACGAAGCGATCGTCAAGGGTCAGAACATCCCGACTCCCGGTGTTCCTGAAGCGTTCCGCGTCCTTGTCAAGGAACTGCAGGCACTGGCACTCGACGTCCGCGTTCTCGACCGCGACGGCAACGAAATCGAACTTTCCTGCCTGACGGAAGAAGAATCCCAGGATGTCTCCGACGTTTCCGATATGATCGGCGATGCTATCAATGACAGCGACGATCTGCCGGACGGCTATATCGAAGACGAAGATGCGGAAACCGATTTCGCCAAGCTTGCGGAAGGCGGCTTCCTCCCCGATGATTTCTTTGATGACGACGACAGTTATTCCGACGACATCGGCGACGATGATATTATTTAACGAAAGGGGCGTATGATCTGACCTATGGAAAAGGAATTCGCTTCAATTAAAATCGGTCTGGCATCTCCCGAGATGATCAGAAGCTGGTCCCACGGCGAAGTCAAGAAGCCCGAGACCATCAACTACAGAACCCTCAAGGCAGAGCGCGACGGTCTTTTCTGTGAGCGCATCTTTGGTCCGACCAAGGACTGGGAATGTATGTGCGGCAGATACAAGCGTGTCCGCAACAAGAACGGCCCCTGTGAACGCTGCGGCGTCGACGTTACCTCCAAGAAGGTCCGCCGTGAACGTATGGGTCACATTGAGCTGGCTTGCCCCGTTTCTCATATTTGGTACTTCCGTGCCATTCCCTCCAGAATGGGTCTGCTGCTCGATATTACCCCCAGAAATCTGGAAAAGGTTCTCTATTTCGCATCCTATATTGTTATTGATCCCGGCACAACGCCGCTTCAGAAATATCAGCTGCTCTCCGACCGCGAATACCGTGAGTACTATGAAAAGTACGAGGACGAATTCCGCGTCGGTATGGGCGCAGAAGCTGTCAAGGAGCTTCTCGCGGAGATCGACTGCGACGCACTGTCCAAGTCCCTGCGCGAAGAACTCGATACCGCTTCTCAGCAGAAGAAGATCCGCATTGTCAAGCGATTGGAGGTCGTTGAATCCTTCCGTGACTCTGACAACAAGCCGGAATGGATGATCCTCGACGTCATCCCGGTCATCCCGCCGGAAATCCGTCCCATGGTACAGCTGGACGGCGGACGTTTTGCAACGTCTGACTTAAACGACCTGTACCGCCGCGTTATCAGCCGTAACAACCGTCTGAAGCGCATGAACGAGCTTTCCGCACCGGATATCATCATCCGCAACGAAAAGCGTATGCTG
>JAZQWK010000265.1:0-2172 GCA_045632325.1 Eubacteriales bacterium | reverse complement strand
ATATATCGCCCTTTGGGCGATGAAAGGAAGGCAATTTTGCAATTGCCAAGGGATCATGATTAAATTTGATACCATTGTATCACGCGGCGCGAATTTTGTCAATATGTTTTCCGAACTGCCTTTCACAGTTTTGGTTTCTTTTTGTGCGGATTTGGGACGGCGGTCAGGCACCAAACGGTCAAAAACGCATACATTGATAGAGAAATCCGAACAACGGGAGGTACTATATGACCGCAACCGCATATCCGAACCTGTCTTTTTTTGCCGCCGCAAATTCCTCCGAAGGCTTTTATTCCCGCTTTCCCGCGCTGTTTGATCCCGTATGCGGCAGATGGCAGAAGATCTATATCGTCAAGGGCGGACCGGGGACGGGAAAATCGTCGTTTATGAAGCGCGCGGCGGAGCATGCCGAGGCAAAGGGCTATCCCGTTGAGCGCTATTACTGTTCCGCCGATCCGTGCTCTCTTGACGGTATCAGAATCCCTGCGTGCGGGATTGCGATGCTCGACGGAACCGCACCGCATACGGTCGATGCGGTCTATCCGGGTGCCGTCGAGGAGATCGTCAACCTGGGGATGTTTTTCGACGCCCGCGTTCTGCGGGAGAAAACGGAGCAGATCCGATCGCTCTGTGAGGAGCACAAGGCGCATCACGCGGCGGCAAGACGGTATCTGCGCGCAGCGGGTGCTGTCAGAGAAAACCTGCAGTCCTTGCTGTCGGATGCTTTCCTGCCTGAAAAAGCCGCGGGTACTGCATCGCGCATCGTAAAAGCCGTGCCGCAGGAGTGTGAGCCGGTCTGTGATATGCAGTTTGTCACGGCGATCTCCTCCCGCGGAATCGTGCATCTGCCGACGGGCGAGTCGTGCGGAATCTGTATTCCCGTAACGGACGGCGGACGTGCGGCGCCGTTCTTTGATGCATTGGTGACGGCGGCGGAGGAACGCGGCGTATCCTTTGTCCGATATGCATCTCCGCTGCGTCCTGCGGAAACGGAAGGCGTATATTTCCCCGGTATCGATACGGTCTATATGACGGATCGGTACGGAATATCATCGGATGTTCGGGCGCTGAATACCGCGCGGTTTTACGACAAAGAGAAGCTGTCTGCCGTTCGGTCTCGGGTTCGGTTTGCTAAGACCTGTGAGGAGACGCTGCTCGACGGCGCGTGTGAGGCGCTGCGGTCGGCAGGGCAGGTGCACGACATACTGGAATTCCATTATATCGCGGCAATGGATTTTGATGCGATGAATACGTTTATCACGCGGTTTCTGCGTGGATTTTGCGAATAATTCGTAAGAATTGTTGGGAATTTTCAGCAAAAACCTTGTATGTGCCGTAAATATATGATATAATATAGTATCATGGGGATTTTATCACCGTGATACTGTGAACGAAAAAATCATTTGAATATACAGGAATATGAAAGAAGGTTCTTTTATGAAATATCTGGTTGTTCTTGCAGACGGCATGGCAGATCTGCCGATCGAGGCGCTCGGCGGAAAAACACCGATGGAAGCGGCAAACAAGCCGATGATGGATCGACTCGTCAAAGAGGCGTACGTCGGGACTGTTTCCAACGTGCCCGACGGTATGGTGCCCGAAAGCGATACTGCCAATCTGGCGGTTTTGTCGTACGACCCCAAGGTTTACTCCAAGGGACGTTCTCCGCTGGAAGCGCTGAGCATGGGTCTGACGATGACCGAAACGCAGACCGCCATCCGCTGCAACGTCGTCACGCTGTCCGAGGAGCAGGACGTCTACGAGGAAAAGATCATTCTCGATCATTCCGCCGATGAGATCACGACGACGGAAGCGGATGAACTGATCCATGCCATCGATGCAGCACTCGGCAATGAGGTGCGCCGCTTCTATACCGGTATCTCGTACCGTCACTGTCTGCTTTGGGACAACGTGCCCTCCGAATACAACTTTGAGCGCCCGCACGACCATCTCGGTGAGGTCATCGGTCCGTATCTGCCCGCAGGTGACGCAGGAGCGCCGTATCTGGAGCTGATGAAGAAAAGCTACGATATTCTCAATCATCATCCCGTCAACGAAGCCCGCCGTGCACGGGGATTGAAGCCCGCCAACTCCATTTGGCTGTGGAGCCCCGGCAAGAAGCCGCAGCTGCCCGATTTCAACGAGAAGTGGGGTCTGCGCGGTGCGGTCATT
>JAZQWK010000264.1:0-3583 GCA_045632325.1 Eubacteriales bacterium | reverse complement strand
ACATGGCTACGATCCGACTCGCACGAAATTTGAGGTCAGCGGTATCCGCCGCGCGGTTCTCTACGCCTGCGGACTCGGCTGTGCCGAATACACGGTCAACGGCAAGTGCATCCACGATTTCATGCTCGACCCGCCGATCACCAATTACGAGAAAACAGTACTCTACCGCCGCTTTGATATCACGGACTACCTGCACGACGGCGGAAACGCGCTGTCCGTACTGCTCGGCGAGGGCTTTTATTCCCAGAGCCGCGTATGGGGTCACGGCGGCATGGTCTACGGAGACGTCTGCCTGATTGCCCGTCTGGAAATCACGCTTGACGACGGCACCGTCAAGGTCATCACCACCAACACGGACGATTGGAGCTATCAGTACAGCCCGATCACCGTCAACAATATATACGCAGGCGAAACGTACGATTGCCGCCTGGAGATCCCCGATCATGCGGACTACGACAGCTCCGATTGCGGCTGGGGACCCGTCGTGACCGATGAAACCGCCAAGGGCACTCTGACCCCGTGTCTGATGCCGCCCGTCCGCGTCATCCGTTCCCTGCCCGCAGTCTCTGTACACTGTGCCAGCGGCAAGGACGACGGCGCGTGGATCTTTGACATCGGAGAGAACATGGCGGGTGTCGCAGAGTTTCATCTTCCCCACTCCCCGCGCGGTGCGGTATACGTCTTCCGCTATGCCGAGAATCTGACGGAGAACGGGCAGCTTGACGTGCGTTCCACAGGTGCGTTTGCAACGCAGTGCATCCAGCAGGATATGTATATCTGCCGCGGTGATGAGGGCGGTGAGATCTACCGTCCGCGTCTGACCTATCACGGCTACCGCTACGTTGAAGTCACGGGCTTCCACGATTTCTCCGACGGCTACGGCACGGTTCCCAAGCCCTCTCTCGTCACGGGCATCCAGCTCGCAACGGCAATGGAACAGACCGCACGTTTCCGCACCGATTGCAAGGATCTCGAGCACTTGAACAATCTGATGCACAATACGTATCTTTCCAACTACCACGGAATACCCGAGGACTGTCCCGCGCGCGAAAAGTGCGGCTGGCTGGGAGATGCACAGGTCGTCTGCAACTGGGGACTTCTCTTTTACGACAGCGTATCTTCCTACGAAAAATATCTTGACGATATCCGCACCTCCCGCGACGTTTACGGTGTCTGGCAGATGATCGCACCCGGAAAGCGCGGATGCGGCGAGGCGTCACCGCTGTGGGGCTGTGCACAGATCATCATTCCGTATTATCTCTACCGCTACTGCGGCAACAAGGAAGCGGTTCTCGAAAATTTCGATCTGATGGAAGCGTGGGTACAGCATGAGCTGGATGCCGCCGACGGCTTGATCGTCCGCCACGGACTCGGTGACTGGTGTCCTCCCGGCGGCGAAACGTCCGAACGCCGTATGCCCGTTGCGCACTCCTCCACCCTGATGTTCTACGAGATCTGCATCCACATGGCAGAGCTTTGCTCAGCACTCTCCGTCGGTGACGCCGCATATTATGCCGATCTTGCCGACAAGATCAAAGCCGCGTTCATCGGTGCGTTCTACGACGCCGCCGAGCACTCCTTTGGTTATTGGGGTACGGACGGCTGTGCACTGATGATCGGTCTGACACCCGACGGCGAACGGGATGCGATGCTGTCTTCCCTGCGCGCACGGATGGCTCGCGACGGCTACGCCATGTCCACCGGTATTTACGCAAACAAATATCTCGTTCCCCTGCTGTTTGAAGAAAACATGGGCGACGACGCGCTCCGCTTCCTCTTTAACCGCGAGCATCCGAGCTTCGGCACGATGATGGACGATGACGCAACCACCATCTGGGAAGCACCCGACATGACGAATATCGCAGACCCGTCGAAGGGCGTTGCCTCCTATAACCATCCGATGCACGGCGGCTTCCTCTATTTCACGCTCGAACAGCTCTGCGGTCTGCAGCCTGCAGCACCCGGTTATTCCGCCATCCGCTTCGCACCGTGCTTCACCGCAGCGGCAGATCACGTCGAGGGCGAGGTCAATCTCATCTCGGGCAAGGTCTCCGTTTCGATCGACCGTTTTGATCGAGGACACCGCTGTGTACTGACGATCCCCGCAGGGGTCACCTGTATCGTTGACAAACAGGGACAGATCACCGTGGACGGCAATCCGTACGACGGCGCACCGCTCGGCTCGGGTACCCACGAAATCTTCATTGCTTAACGCGAAAGGAGCCCTATTATGAACGTCTGCAGAAATTGGGATGAAACGTCCCACCCTTATATCTGTTTTTCCCCGGACGCATCGTGTGACGAATCCAACCGCGCGTGGCAGGGATGCCCGACCGTCGCCGTGACCAAGGGCGGCCGCCTCTTTGCGGGCTGGTACACCGGCGGCGCTTTTGAGCCGTGTATTGATAATTATAACGTGCTCGTCCAAAGCGACGACGGCGGCGAAACGTGGTCCAAGCCGATACTGACCGTCGGCAGTGACCGCGCCAATCGGATGCGCAACATCGATATCGAGCTTTGGATGGCACCCAATAACGTGCTGTGGGTCATGTGGACGCTGTCGCCGTATTACGAAACGTCCAAGCCCGTTTCCATCCGCGAGGGCGGCGGCTGGGACTATCACCGCGAGTTTCCGTATACCGCGGTCATGACGTGCAAGGATCCCGACGCCGACGATCTCGTCTGGGACGAACCGCGTATCCTCTGTGAGGGCTTTATGCGCTGTAAGCCGATCGTCTCGTCCTCAGGACGCATCATCGCGCCCGCTTACGACTACAGCGGCGTATCCTATCAGCTCCGTCTGTCCGACGACGGCGGCGAGACCTTCCGCAGCGTCTCCATTTCGGGCAAGCCCGACGTCTGCGTCTACGATGAAACCACGCTGTACCAAAAGGCAGACGGCACGCTGCGCTGTCTTTCGCGTACCAACCGCGGCATCTACGTTTTCTCCGAGTCCACCGACGACGGCGAAACGTGGACGGACGCACGGGAATACGAGCCTGCTCCGAGCACCCGCTGTTACGTCGGACGGCTTGGAAACGGCATGATCGCGTATATCCGCAACGTCTCGGACACCGCGCGCACGGGCATGAAGATCAGCCTTTCCTGTGATAACGGCGAAACGTTCCCCTATACGCTCGAGCTTGACGACCGCACAAGCGTCTCCTATCCCGATCTTGACGAGGCAGAGGACGGAACAATCTACGTCGTCTACGACCGCGAGCGTGACAACCGCACCAATTTGAACCGCGAAACGTGGACGTCCACTGCGGCAAAAGAGATTCTCTTGTGTAGGCTGACCTCAGACGATATCATGACGGGTCAACTCTCCAAAGATTCCTTTATCCGTCGGACGCTGAGCCGCGGCGGAAAACACGTCGTTGAAAAATAAATCAAAAAACAACAGGGATGCTGTCCGTGATTTTCAGCATCCCTGTATTTTTGCATTTATGCGTTCTTGGCAAAATAGTTTGCCGCCTGCAGTCCCGCAATCGAGCCCGCGCGCGGGTCTTCCATGCCCTCAAACTCAACGGAAACGTATCCCGCAAAGCCTGATGCCTTGATCGACGCAATGATATCGGCG
>JAZQWK010000263.1:0-33094 GCA_045632325.1 Eubacteriales bacterium | reverse complement strand
CCGTCTTCCCGTCCCCACGGATACGGACGGCGATTGAGCGGATCGCGGTAGCCTTCCATACCGACCTCATCTCCGTAGTAAATACACGGAATACCGGGTAAGGTAAACTGCAGTACCGGCGCAAGTCCGACGAGAGCGCGACCGCGTGCTTTTTCCTCCGTCGTCATGTGCATCAGCGCAAGCGCATCATTGTCAAGATCGCCCATCGGCTTTGCGGCAAGCGCGCTGATGATACGCTCCGTATCGTGCGTACCGAGCAAATTCATAAGCAGATGCGCACATCCTGCGGGGTAATGCCCGAGCACCATCTGCACCGCGTGCTCCAGCGCACCGACGTTTCCGTCACGGACAAAGGACAAAATCGCATCGCGGAACGGATAGTTCATCACGGAGTCAAGCTGACCGCCGCGGAAATACCGCCGTCTGTGATCGTAAGCGATCTTGTTGGATGCATCTTCCCAGACCTCGCCGTAGATCACGGCTTCGGGATTTTCTGCCTTAACGCGCATCCGCAGATCGTCAAGGAAGCGATTGTCAAGCTCGTCCGCGACGTCAAGCCGCCAGCCGGATACACCGAGAGACATCCACTTGTGAAGAATTCCGTTTTCGCCGCAGATATAGTCTCTGAAATCTTCGTTGCCCGAATACAGCGCAGGGAGAACCTTGACGCCCCACCAGGAGTCGTATTCATCGGGATACCGGCGGAAGCGATACCAATCAAAATACGGCGATTTCTCGGATTGATACGCACCGAGTGCGTCGTATTTTCCGTATCGGTTGAAATAGCGGCTGTTATCGCCCGTGTGGTTGAATACACCGTCACAGATGATGCGGATTCCGCATTTCCCTGCTTCTGACAGCAGATGCGCAAACGCTTCGTCGCCGCCGAAGGACGGGTCGACCGTTTCATAATCGCCCGTATCGTATTTATGGTTGCTATACGCACGGAAGATCGGTGACAGATACAATACCGTCACGCCAAGCGACTGCAGATACGGCAGCTTTTCCGCAACACCCCATAGGTTTCCGCCGAAAAATTCGTTATTCTCGACCTGTCCTCCGGGATATTTTGCATGCTGAGGAATACCGTCATACCAATCGTCATTGTATTCGGCGTCGTCACGGCGCGGCATATCGGGATGTGTCACGCTCTTTGCAAAGCGATCGACAAATACGTGGTACATGATACCGCCGTACAGGGACCGCGGGGTTTCAAAGCCATCCTCGATAACCGTCCACTGGAACGCATGGACGTTTTCGTCCTTCCATTTGTAGACCGCACCGAAATCGTTTTCTTCCTTTGCGTAGATCAGATGCCCGAAACGAGTATCAAACTCAAAGCGGAAGTAAAACAGCCCGCTCTCCTCACCGTCAACACAGATCTGATTGCCGCAGACCGCAACCGACCAAACGCCGTCTGCATCTGCGGTCATTTCCGACCACAGCACCGCCCCGTCGTCGTCGCGATACAGTCTCATTCTGCCGCCGCAAACATCCCATTCACGCGGAATCGTCACCGAAAACATCAGCGCATCAGAGTAGCGGCTGACCGTATGGGAAAGCACCGTGCCGTCCGATGCGGTCACCGTCATCGGATACGGCGCTTCTTTTTCGATAGGAAAAACCGGATGATATCCGGTTTCTCCTGTATGATTCATTTCATTCATGCCAAAGAATTATTTCTTTCTGGTCTTCGTTGTCTTCGTAACGGGAGCCGTGACAGGCGTCATGTGCCAGATGTTCTTTGCATATTCGCTGACAGCGCGGTCTGCCGCAAAGATACCTGCGGATGCCGTGTTGACGAGCGACATCTTCGCCCACTTTTCACGGTCGCCATAGTCCTCGGTCATGCGGTCGTGCGCACGGCAGTAGGATTCAAAGTCTGCAAGGCACATATACGGGTCGGCGATACCGCGTCCGATGACGAGATAATCGACGAAATCGCGGTAAGAGTTGCCGTTGAAGCCGAAGGTAAACGTATCGACCGTTCTCTTGAGCTTGTCGTTTGCAACGTAGTAGGTTGCTGCGTTGTAGCCGTGACGCCACAGGTCTTCGACCTCGGGCGTCGTCAGACCGAACAGGTACATATTGTCGTCGCCGACAGCCTCGTGGATTTCTACGTTTGCACCGTCCAGCGTACCGATGGTAACGGCACCGTTGATCATCAGCTTCATACATCCCGTACCCGATGCTTCCTTGCCTGCAAGGGAGATCTGCTCGGAAATATCAGCCGAAGGAATGAGCACCTCTGCCATGGAGACGTTGTAGTCTTCCATGAAAACGACGCGGAGCTTTTCGCGGATGCGCGGGTCGCGCTCGATTTCCGCCTGCAGATCGCAGATCATCTTGATGATGCGCTTTGCCATATCGTAGCCGGGTGCAGCCTTTGCACCGAAGATGAAGGTCTGCGGCGTGATATCGAGGTTCGGATTTTCACGAAGCTCGTTATACAGGCTGACGATACGCAGTGCGTTGAGCAGCTGACGCTTGTATTCGTGCAGACGCTTGACCTGCACGTCGAAAATGGAATCGGGGTTGAGCGCAATGCCGGTCTTGGACGCGACGTAGTTGGAGAAGCGAACCTTGTTCTCGCGCTTGATGGCAAGGATCTGGTCAAGCACCTTCTGATCATCCTTGTACTCAAGCAATCTGGACAGCGTTTCGGGCTGCTTCTTGTAATCGGTACCGATCAGACCGTCCAGCAGATTCGTCAGACCGGGATTGGAGTAGCACAGCCATCTGCGGTGTGCGATACCGTTGGTGACGTTGGTGAACTTGCCGGGCGTATATTTGTAATAGTCGTGGAAGACGGTCTTTGTCAGAATATCGGAGTGGAGCTTCGAAACGCCGTTGACGGTGTGAGATCCTGCAACACACAGGTTTGCCATACGGACGGAGCCGTAACCGATGATCGCCATGCGGGAGATACGATCCCAGTCACCGGGATAGCACTTCCAAAGGTCTTCGCACAGACGGCGGTTGATCTCACGGACGATGGTATGGATACGCGGCAGCTTGAGCGCGAACAGGTCTTCATTCCAGGTTTCAAGCGCTTCGGGCATAACGGTGTGGTTGGTATAAGTCACGGTACGGGCAACAACGTCCCACGCCTGTTCCCAGTTGTAGCTGTGAACGTCCATCAGCTGACGCATCAGTTCGGGAATGACGAGCGCCGGATGCGTATCGTTGACGTGAATCGCAACCTTATCGGCAAAGTTCCACAGAGAGCCGTAGCGGCGCAGGTGATCGGAAATGATCGACTGCAGAGATGCGGAAACGAGGAAATACTGCTGGGACAGACGAAGCAGCTTACCCTCGGTGTGATTGTCGGACGGATACAGAACCTTGGTCAGAATCTCCGCGTTGGTGTTCTGCTGCATTGCCTGCATGTAAGCACCCTGCGAGAACAGATTCATGTTGAATACGGAGGTGCTCTTTGCCTTCCAGAGGCGGAGGACGTTGACAGCCTCGCAATCTGCACCGGAGATCATGATATCGTAGGGAACTGCCTGGATTTCTTCGTAGTTGTCG
This sequence comes from Eubacteriales bacterium, assembly GCA_045632325.1. GTDB lineage: Bacteria > Bacillota > Clostridia > Oscillospirales > CAG-272 > RGIG3925. Next base: position 29,563 of record JAZQWK010000263.1, on the reverse strand, counting down.
TGAACGATGTCACACTTACCGTCCTTCCAGGTCTCCTTGATGTGACCGCCGAAACGAACGGTGCACGCCTTGTCGGTTCTCGGAACGAGCACGACGTCGCCGCCGGGCAGCCAGTTGTCGGGCAGCTCGATCTGCTGACCGTCGACGAGCTTCTGCTTGAACAGACCGTATTCGTACAGCAGGGAGAAGCCGGTTGCGGGATAGTTGAGCGAGGTAGCCGCATCCATATAGCAGGCAGCAAGACGACCCAGCCCCCCGTTGCCAAGACCCGGATCGGGTTCGCGTTCATAAACGGATTCAAGCGAGAAGCCGAGTTCGGACAGAACGTCGCGGTAAAGCTCGGTGAGCCCCAGATTGCCGAGGTTGTTCTTCAGCGAACGACCGATCAAAAACTCCATGCACATATAGTACAGAGTCTTGCCGGACTGGCGCTTGACTTCTTCTTTATATTCGGAACGCTTCTGGGACAGAATGTCCTTGACGCACATCATAACGGCACGGTATACCTGATCTTCGTTGGCTTCTGCCATGGTAACGCCGAAATAGCGGGAAAGCTTCGTCGCAAGTGCTTCCCTGACGGAGTCTTTTGTGAATTTCTGATTCATGGGTGATTCTTCTTTCTTAACAATAATTTCGTACCCTATTATTATACCATAAAATCGTTCCACGGTCAAGATGCAGAAGATGCGTTTTACATGAAATTTTGGGGATTTTTGCTATTTGGAAGAACTGTCAGTTGTTTTATCTCACATATTTGAATAGGTTTCGGCGGAGTGTACCAAAAGAAAGACGGCACACCCCCAAAGAATATGCCGCCATACGACTTCTTACATATTACGGTTAAAATTCCACCAAAACGACGGCATTGTTTTCCACCGCTTTTACCGCCGGCGACCATGAAAGCAACCGCTGCTGATCCAAAACGTACCAGCGGGCATCCCGAAGATCAACACCTTCGATTTCAAGGGATTGCGTCTTTCCGGTTAAATTAGAAAGCATCAGCGCACACTTTTTCCCGTCGGATGCGGCAACTGCATAGATTCCGTCGGTATCGCATCGGAGACTTACCTGCGTTCCCAGCCGATACAGCTGATCAAATGCCGCCAGCGCATAATAAGCATGGAACGGCAAATTGGTCATCGGGTCAAACAGTGCCGCATAAGCACCGCTTCTCATACGTGCATCGTAAATCATAAGCATATCGACGCCAGGCTGATTCTGCATACCCAGCATCATAGCCGCCACCTGTGCGCTGTGATGCGCCGTTCCGCGCTCCTCGTGCGCAGGGTTCCACTCGTTAAGATGCGTCTCCAGTTCTCCCATGCCGTAATCAACCAGCGTTTCATGGAGCCACTTTGCCTGTGCCAGTGCGTCCCCAGCCCATGCATAACTGTGCCATGAGAAGAAGTCAATGGGCGTATCGTGCTCCTTGATATACCGAATAAAGCCGTGGAAAAAATCCATGTAATACTTTTGGTTCGGGGTAACGTGCTGTGGGTCAGAGGTGACCGCGTAAAATCCGATGGCACCGTATCCGCCGATCTTGATCTGCGGAAATCTTGCCTTGAGATGTTTTGCCGTCACATCGTAGAGGCGATAATAATCCTCCGCACTTCCCAGCCACATCATAGAAAAACGACCGTTGATCCCATGTCCGTCGTCCGGCTCGTTCCAGATCTCCCAGTATCGGAGATTGTAATGATAGCCGTCTGCCCATCCTTCAATGTAATGTGCGATGATATGTTCACAGATGCGCGCCCATTTCCCGTAATCGGCAGGCGGATAAATGTGATACGGCTTGATCTCCGCATGATTCTCAATAGTAACACCGAGCCGATAATACGGCTCGATTCCGGCTTCATACAGTGCTGTGATCAGCGCATCGGTAAACGCGAAATCATAGGACGCGGGATCGTTTTCATCCGCATTGAAATCACGGAAGATATTGGGAATATCCACGTATCGGTTTCCGCCAAAACAGCCGTCCACGTCATGCAGACGGGAAAACGGCGTACCGATTTCAGAAAGATAGTGAAACGCCTGAAAGCTGTTTCTGCCAACGCCGTTTAACGGCGGCTGACCCGTAGCGTGCATTGGCTTGATTTTACCGATTTTTTGGTTTACATCAATCGTGATCTTCATCGCATACCTCTTATTCTACCGCTTCTATGTCTTCAAACATCTGCTCAAGATCGATCAGCGCCATCTCTTCCACCTTCGCATATTGGGAAGCAAATGTATTTTTACCCGTGCTGATGATATCGAACAGAATCGTCTGCACACCGGAAATACCGAAAATTTCCGCCGTCTCAAAGACAATGTTGTCAAAAATCAGATTGAGCATATCGGCGCTGTCATTGTCATAGGTATACTTTGTCTTACAGGAGATTTCAATATATGCGGGCAATGACGTCGAGGATGCCTCATATGACAGCGCTTCCAGCATGAAACCGGAAAACTCGGGTGTCGGGGTCGTGGACGGAATACCGAACAGCATACCGAACGAATCCGCATAAATGTGATAATCCTGCTGCGCCTCATCATACTTCGGATACGGAAGAATGCCGTAGTCGTTGGATGCCTCGGCAGAATACGTCTTCAGACTGTGTGCAAACGAGCTGACAAAGAGTGCTCTGCCTTCTTTGAAGACATTGCTCGAAAAGAGCCAATGACTGCTGAACGGAAGCACCTTGCCCTTCCAGTCCTGACAGGACGAACCGACACGTTCCGCGGCGGTAATGGTCATGACCTTATCAAGTACATTCACCGTATGCTCTTCGTTGGCAGTCAGCACAAGCGCTCCGTCCTGCTGCTGCATGATCCTGACACCGCCGCCGACTGCAAGCGCGACGCCGCCGTTGTAGGAGTCCATGACAAAGCCAAAGGTATCGTAATAGTCCAGCTGACCGTCGCCGTTTGTATCGCCCGCAACCGCTTTGCAGCCCTCTGCCATCTTGTCAATCGTCCATGTGCCGTCACGCACCATATCATAATAGTTGCCGAGATCATACTGACTGACCAGCTCCTTATTGAACAGCATCAGATACACGCGGTTTTTGTCGCGCAGAGAAAAGTCGCTGTTCGTAAAGAACAACCGACCGTTGACAGTCAAGGTATCATTGACATTCTGATTCCACCAATTCTTGGAAAAATCGATATATTCCACATCGTTCAGATCGTAAAACAGACCTTCACGCGCCGCCGTACCGATCGAGCGAATCGAGCAGAAGGCAAGATCGTACAGTTCCTCTCCTGCCATTGCCATGGCACGCATATGTCCGATGGTAGAACGTGCCTGATCGGCATCGGAGCTGTCCATATACTGTACAATTTTGACATTATACCGATCCTCAACCGCGGTATTCCGACGGAAAATGGCATCATTGACGACGTCGCCGTCTTCTGCCTTTGTCCAGATTTCAAAGTTCGAGAACTGCGGATTGGCGGTATTCTCATAGCCCAGAACACGGAATTCGCGGCCTTCCCAGTCTGTTTCGGGAAGCTCACAGATACCTGTCGGATCAACAGCTTCCGTTGTGATGCTTTCCGTCTGATCGGCGGCAGTTGTTTCGACCGTTTCCTCACCGCCGCACGCTGAAAGCGATGTCAGCATCGCTGCAAGCAGAAGCAGCGGAACACAGCGGAATTTTATATGCATTTTCATGGTACATTCCTCTCTTTTTCACAATATCTTTCGGTTACGAACACATTATATAATAGATTTTGGTGCAAGTCAAGGAGACTGTTTTATTTTCGTATACCTGTACAAAATGCGGAGTTTCCCTTATTTCAACCTGCACAATTTTCGTCGGGACGAATTGTGTCTTGACTGTGAACTTAATGTGTGGTATAATGATTGCAAAAAGGAGGAAAATTGCGATGAATCTGACCGAACTTGCGCGACTGTGCGGATGTACCACCTCTACCGTTTCCAAGGCATTCCGCAACTCACCGCATCTGCGAGAGGAAACGAAACAGCACATTCTGAACACCGCACGGGAGCACGGAATTACGATCAGCACCGAACAGCTTTTGCGCGGCAGATGCGTTCTTGTGCTCTTGCCGACCTTCAACAACGAAACGACCTCGCGTCTGCTTTCCAATCTGCAAAAAAAGCTGATGCAGCTGGGACTGCACATGTTTGCTGCGTCTTGGGAATACACGCCGGACAGCGCAAAGCAGGTTCTCAAACTCGCGCGGACGGTAAACGGTCTGTGCGGAATCCTGTGTTATTCGTTCATTGAACAGCAGCATCTCGAAGCACTTCAGACACTGCATGTCCCGATCATCACGATCTTTCAAAGGCACGGCATCGACTGTATCAGCTATGATGTGCTCGGCGGTTACCGTCAGGCCATCCGGCATCTGATCGGACACGGTCGCCGCCGCATTGCATTCATCGGTGAAACCATGACAGTCGCCAAGGAAACCTGTTACCGGCAGGCAATGGAAGAATGCGGTATACAAACGGACAATCAGCTGATCTTCCGTTCCGCGCTCTATTCCAGTGCCGCAGGAGCCGAAGGATTTTCTGCGTTGTTTTCGCTTGCCGAGCCGCCGGATGCCATCCTGTGCGCCTACGACTACATCGCATTGGGGGTATTGAACAGTGCGGAAGCGGCAGGTATTATTGTACCGCATCAGCTGGCTGTGATCGGTGCGGACAACATCAAAGCGTCCTCCGCCTACCGTCTCGGTCTGACAACACTTGCCCTTGACCACGATCAAACAACCGACAGTCTCATCGAACTGCTCCTTCACCGCATCCGCAGTCCGCTGTCACCGCCGCAGCATATCACCGTTCCGTGGAATCTCATTGTACGCGAAACCGGATGATACGGCTGTCGGACAATCTCCGTCTCCCCCCAAAAAAGTTCAGCGGCACATCCACGTCGGATGTGCCGCTGGTATTGTTTTATCATTACAGAGCGTCGTACATATCAAGATACTTCTTTGCCGATACCGACCAGGAGAAATCGACCTTCATCGCGTTGGCGCGCAGGGTCGTCCACTGCGCTGCATCGCCGTACAGATCAACCGCACGGATGACGGCATCGAGCATATCAAGTGCATCGTAGTTGCAGAACGTGATACCGTTGCCCTCTCCGCTGGACGGGTCATACGGATGAATGGTGTCGTAAAGACCGCCGACCTCGCGAACGATCGGCACCGTGCCGTAGCGGGAAGCGATCATCTGCGCAAGACCGCAGGGTTCGCTCTTGGAAGGCATCAGGAAGATATCCGCACCGGCGTAGATCTGCTTGGAAACGTCCTTGTTGTACGCAAGCAGGATGGAAACCTTTTCAGGATACCGCTTCTGCAATCCTTCAAAGAAGTTTTCAAGATCTGCCTCACCCGTGCCGAGCAGAACGAACTGTACGTCGCGGACGAGCAGACGCTCAATGGCGTACTTGACCAGATCAAAGCCCTTGTGGGATGCCAGACGGGAAACCATTGCAATAACAGGCGTGGTCGGAGATTCGGGCAGACCGAAGACCTTCTGCAGCTCTGCCTTGTTCGCCGCCTTGCCTTCTTCGACCGTGTCAACGGTGAAGTTTGCCTTGATGACGGGATCGGTTTCGGCGTTGTAATAGTCAACGTCAATACCGTTGACGATACCCATGACCTTGCCCGAGTACATACGCAGAATGTGCTGCAGACCCGATGCAAAGTAATCCATCTGAATTTCTTCCGCATAACGGGAGGAAACGGTAGACAGTCTGTCACAGCAGACGATCGCGCCCTTGGTGAGGTTGATCATACCGTTATATTCCACGATGGAATGTTCGTAATCGGACAGACCGAAGACGTCACCGAGGATGGACATATCGTAAATGCCCTGATAGTCGATGTTGTGGATGGTGTAAACGGTCTTGATGCCGCGGTATTCCTGCATCCAGTTGTACTTGGTGCGCAGGTAGATGATAGACAGAGCACTCTGCCAATCGTGGGCATGGAGCACGTCCGGGAAGAAGCCGATCTTCGGCATCATTTCCATAACCGCCATGCAGAAGAACGCAAAGCGTTCGCCGTCATCGAAGTTGCCGTACAGATTGCCGCGGGAGAAGTAATACTGGTTGTCGATGAAGTAATAGGTCACGTCATTGATCTCATAGCTATAGAGACCGCAGTACTGATTTCTCCAGGACAGCTGGACATAGTATTCGGTGACCTTTTCCATCTTGTCGCGGTACTTTTCGGAAATGGATTGATACAGAGGGAGCACCACGCGGATATCAAGGTCGTCACCCTGATCGCGCTTGAGCGCAGCAGGCAGAGATCCGAGAACGTCCGCAAGACCGCCTGTGGATGCAAACGGCAGTGCTTCTGCACCGACAAATAATAATTTCATAGGATATTCTCCTTTCGGATGGAATAATCGGAGAGAATTTACAGCATCTGGTTCTTGCCGATGAAATACGGCTTGGACGGATGACCGGACAGGACGTTGCCGTCGCGGATGACCGTATTCTTATCGGAAATGACGCAGTTCATGAAGACGTTTTCGCCGACAACGGTATCCTGATACAGAATACAGTTCTTGACAACGGCACCGCGTCCGATCTTGACGCCGCGGAACAGGATGCAGTTTTCAACGGTACCGTCGATGGTACAGCCGTCTGCGATCAGAGAGTTCTTGGCAACGGAGGAATCGGTATAACGGGTCGGTGCGGAGTTGCGAACCTTGGTCAGGACGGGACGTCTGTCGATGCCGAAAAGGGCTGAGCGGAATGCGGTATTGGTGATCAGCTCCATGCTGGTTGCAAAGTAGTCTTCCAGCGAGGAAATGGTCGCAAACGCACCGTCGTAACGGTAGACGCGATAGACGCGCTCGTCCTTGTTGCGCATCATGATATCGCGGGTCAGGCTGGTAAAGCCGTGTGCGATGGATTCCTGAACGAAGCTCTGCAGATACTTGGTATTGACGACGATGACGTTCAGCGCAACGTCGTGCTCACCTTCCGCATACTTGGGGTTCATCGCCATATCGATAATACGACCGTTTTCGTCCGCGTCAATGATGGTTGCGGTTTCGCTGACGGCACCGTTCAGCGTCATACGCTTGGTCATCATCGTGATATCTGCGTTGTTTGCAACGTGATCGCGAAGCAGGTCTTCAAGATCAATGTTGCAGATACCGTCACAGTCTGCCATGATGACGTAGTCTTCCTTGATGTGGTTCAGGCTTGCCGCGATACCCATCAGAGATTCCAGACGGGAGTGACCGCCGACCTGATAGTTCTGGCTTGCACGCATATTGGGCGGGAGGATCTTGATACCGCCGGAGCGTCTTGCCAGATCCCAGTCCTTACCGGAACCGATGTGGTCCATCAGAGACTGGTAGTTGTACTGCGTGACGACGCGGATATCGGTGATACCGGAGTTGACCATGTTGGACAGCGTAAAGTCGATCAGACGGTATCTGCATCCGAACGGAACGGAACCGACGGTACGGCTGCGGGTCAGCTCGGGAATGTTTCTTTCATGAAGATTGGCAAAGATAATACCGATGGCATTCATCAGACATTACCTCCTTCCTTGAGTTGGGAGAGTTTGGCTTCGTTGACCATATCACCGGCAGCAATGGTCATGCCTGCGGGAACTGTCAGCTTGGTACCGATGACACAGATCTTTTCCTCGTCGTTCTTGGCACCGACGACCGCACCGGCACTGATGACGGTATCCGCGTCAACGATGGAATACTCGACTCTGGCACCTGCTTCGATTCTGGTACCGCTCATAATGACGGAATCACGGACGACCGCACCGGGTGCGACGTAAACGCCGTCAAAGAGCACGGAATTTTCAACGCAGCCGTAGATTTCACAGCCTTCGCTCATCATCGAGCCGTGGATCTTGGCATCCTCACCGACGAACTGCGGCGGGCGCGCAGAGGTACGGGAGAAGATTCTCCAGTTCTTGTCGTAAAGATCAAATTCGGGCTTTTCGCCGAGCAGATCCATATTGGCTTCCCACAGAGACGCGATCGTTCCGACGTCCTTCCAGTAGCCGGAGAAGGGATATGCGTACATGGACTTTCCGTCGTCGAGCATCTTCGGAATGATATTCTTACCGAAGTCCTTGGAGGAGTTCGGATCGTTTTCGTCTGCAATCAGATATTCTTTGAGCAGCTTTGCGTTGAAGATGTAAATACCCATCGAAGCCTTGGTGGACTTGGGCTGCTTGGGCTTTTCTTCAAACTCGAAGATCTTGCCGTTTTCGTCCGCATTCATGATACCGAAACGGGAAGCCTCGGACAGCGGAACCTCGAGGACGGAGATGGTACAATCCGCATTCATCTTCTTGTGATAATCGAGCATTGCAGCGTAGTCCATCTTGTAAATATGGTCACCGGAGAGAATGAGCACGTAATCGGGATCGTAGCGGTCGATGAAGTTGAGGTTCTGATAGATGGCGTTTGCGGTACCGGAATACCAATCCGCGCCGTTCTTACCCTGGTACGGCGGGAGAACCATAACGCCGCCGCGGCTGCGGTCAAGGTCCCACGGCTGACCGTTGCCAATATACTCGTTGAGCACGAGCGGCTGGTACTGCGTCAGGACACCGACGGTGTCAAGACCGGAATTGATGCAGTTGGAGAGCGGGAAGTCAATGATACGGTACTTGCCGCCAAACTGAACTGCGGGCTTCGCAGTGGATTCTGTCAGTGTGTACAGTCTGCTGCCCTGTCCTCCGGCAAGCAGCATAACGACACATTCTTTCTTCTGGAACATGATTGCAATATTCCTCCTTCTATTTTCGCGCTTTGCTGCCGCAAGTGCTCGCCGCAGCAAAACGTACGGTACATATTTACGTTATTGTGATTTACGGCGGCGCTTTGCCGGCGCAAAGACGACCGCAGACATTCCCGGGAGCGTGATCTTCAGACAACGATGCGTCTCGCTGTTGTCGGATGCCATAACCGGCTCAGCCGTCAGCTTCCCTTCGTTGTGAAGGTCACTGCCGCCCCAAGCCGCATCATCCGTGGAAAACAGCTCTTCGTATACCGACGGTGCGTCCGCCGGCAGCTTCATCGTATACGCCTCCCGTGTGACGGGAGAGAAGTTGACCGCAACCAGAAGCGGTTCTCCCGCCCTGTCGTAACGGACGTAGGAAACGGTGTTGGTGTCACATTCATCCGCGCCCATCCAGCGATAGCCTGCCCAGGAGAAATCGTCCTCCCAAAGCTCCCGCCGTTCCAGATACAGATGATTGAGTGCACGGGTAAAGCTCTGCATCCGTCGGTGCGCTTCATAATCGAGCATAAACCATTCCAGCTGATTTTCCCAATCCCATTCGCGGAACGGAGCATACTCGCATCCCATAAACGTCATTTTCTTGCCCGGCTGCGTCATCATATAGGCAAGGAATGTGCGCATACAGGCAAATTTCTCCTCATATTCACCGAACATTTTATCAAGCACGGATTTCTTTCCGTGCACCACCGCATCGTGCGAGATCGGCAGAATATGATTTTCGGAGAATGCATACATCAAAGGGAACGTCAGATGCTCGTGCTTGTCCCGACGGAAGATCGGATCGGTGCCGACGTAATCGTACATGCCGTCAGCCCAACCGGTATTCCACTTGAAATTAAAGCCAAGACCGCCCATATCAACGGGACCGGTCAAAGGCTGATAGCCCGTCGCTTCCTCAGCGATCATCAGCGCGTCCGGGAATTCGGAAAAGAGCTTGGTATTCAGCTTACGGAAGAACGCGGTCGCGGCAAGATTGAGGTCCGCTGTGTTTTGACGGTCAAAGTACAGCATATCGGAAACGCCGCAGCAGCGCAGACCGTCGATATGATATTCGCGCAGCCAGAACATCGCGTTGGAGATCAGAAACGACTGGATCTCGGGACGGCCGATATCAAAGCGGCGGGTACCGCCCGTGACGTCTGCACGCGGATCGCGGTATTCGTAGCAGCTGCTGCCGTCAAACCGAATCAGACCGTGCTCATCTGCGGAAAACCATGCGGGAACCCAATCCAAAATGACGCCGATTCCTGCAGTATGACAGGCATCCACAAAATATTTGAAATCCTCGGGTGTGCCGAAGCGGGACGTCGGTGCGTAATAGGAGCAGACGCGGTATCCCCAGGAACCGTCGTCGGGATGCTCCGTGATGGGAAGCAGCTCCACGTGCGTATAGCCCATATCCTTGACGTACGGCACGAGAACCTCTGCAATCTCACGGTAATTGAGATATGCTGCGGGATTTTCACGGGTAGTCATACCCTCGCGCGTGCGGAACGATCCGAGATGCACCTCGTAGATGTGCATCGGTGACGGATAAAATGCGCGTTCCGCTTTTTGCGCCGTTTTGCTTTTTCTTGCACTGTCAGCAGAGAGTGCGCCCTTGTTCGCATCGTCTCCGACCGATTTTGTCTGCAGCTTGGAAAAAATTCTGCGGCGATGCGTGCGCCAACCGCGATCGTGCCATTCAAACTTCGGCGGAATATACAAAATCGACGCCGTATCACCAAGACATTCGGAATAGACACCGTAAGGATCGGCTTTTAAATGTACGCCGTTTTCTCCGGTAATCCGATACTTATAACGCTGTCCAGCACAGCAGACGTCTGCCCGGTTCTTATCCTTTTCACCAAGCGGGACGACACATTCCCAGACACCGGCATCCGTGATCCGTTCCATCGGATAACCGTCACCCCAGCCGTTGAAATCTCCGACGACCTCAACGTGACGGGCGTTCGGTGCCCATACGCGAAAGATCCAGAATCTGCCGTTTTTTCCGTCGGAATAACGTGCGCCAAGATAATCGTACGCATACGTCGTCGTTCCCTGATGGAAATAATACGCTGCAAGATCGTCGGTTCGATTTGCGCCGGAGATCGGTTGTGTCTGCGGTTTGCCAAATGCCATGTGAATTGTACTCCTGTATTTATGCATAACGGAACCTCCCGCACCCCATTGAGAGCCGAGAGTTTCTCTATCTATATTATATCTCATTCCATCACATTTTGCAAGAGGGTTTGCACACTTCTCTGCACTTTTCTTCATAAAGTTCGGCTATTTTCATCAAATATCGACCTTCTTTTTTGTTGATTCTGCCACACGCCCATTCTCGACAAAATCCCCCAGCACAAAAAAACGCCTGCTCCCGAAAGAGCAGACGTCATATGCGTTCTATAGACGGAAAGCGTCTTCATCCCGTGACCGATTCCGCACCGACGATGCGGTAGCGATCGGATATCATTGCAGTCGTATCCTGACCAAGTGTCAGCACCTTCATCGGTGCACCGACCGTTTCCCCGTCGTCCTCGATCAGACGGCAGACGGAATCGGTACAATCCCCGTACGCACGGAGCGTCAGTGCAAACTGCGTATCAGCCGTCACGTGAGAAACGGGCTCGGCGAGTGCCAGCAGCGTGCCTTCCTTGACGAAGACGGGAATGTCCTCGGTCACGACGGTGTGCCAACCGCCCTCGTACTTTTTCCCATCAAAGAATCCGTACCAGGTTCCGCGCGGCAGCCATACGCGGCGTTCGTGCTCTCCTGCCGTCATCGGTGCAACGATCATCGCGTCGCCGTACAGATACTGATCCTCGCAATCCCACGCCTCACGCTCATCCTGGTAATCGCAGACCAACGCACGGATCGGCGGCTTACCCGTCGTATGATAATCATAAAACGCGGTATACAGATACGGGATCAGCTGCATACGGACGCGGAACAGACGGCGGATCTCATCGATACAGTCAAATTCCTCCCACGGCATCCGATCGAGATACCATGCGTTGACGAGCGCCTGCACGGAGAAGACGACCGTCTGCACGCGGCGGATCAGATCCTCTGCGGTCTTGCCTTCACGCACCTCGGGTGCCCAAAGAAGTCCCGAGAATCCGGCATTGACCGTACCGCGGATGAAATCCTTGTGCGCGTACAAGTCGGAATACAGCACGAACGGATACGATGCCGCAAGTGCCCCCATATTGCGCACCTCAGACCAGGTGCGTTTTTCGCCAATGGCACCGAGCAGCGTCTTTGTATACAGCAGACCGAACAGGTTGTGGTACTGCTCTCCGTCCATACCCGACGGAAATTCCTCGCAGTCGGGGAACGTCCAGCCGCCGGTATAGTCAGAGCCGTCACATTCATCGAGCTTGAAGCCCGTAATTCCCATGTCGATCAGCGTCTTCTGATGAGAAGCAAAGATTTCCCGTGCTTGGGGGAGCGTAAAATCGGGAACCAGACCGCGATGGAAGACCTCGTAGCTGCCCGCATACGGCTTGAGCGCATCGTACACGGGTGCTGTCGGATTGGTAAAGGCGTGCTCCCACAAATTGACGTGGAAGCCCATATCGATCAGAGAAGCGACCGTTTCCTCGGGATGCGGGAAGCGTCCGCCGCGATCCCACAGATACGAGCAGGAATACGCGCAGGTCTGCCATCCCGGCTCAAGTCCGAGAATGTCACACGGAATATCATAATCACGGAAGCGGCGCGCAATATCCAATACCTGTTCTTCGTTGAACTGACCGCAGCAGCGATAGAAGCCGCCCAGACCCCACAGCGGAGGCATACAGCCGCCGCCGGAGAAGCGGTTATATTGGGAGACGATATCAAGGATGGAGTCTCCCGTAAAGTAATAGACGTCGACACCGGGTGCGAACGGAATTTCAATCGTCATCACCGTATCCGCACCGGCTCCGACCGCGGCATACAGCTCCTCGGTCGTCAGCGCAACTTCACGGCGTTCTTCGTTCTGCACCTCGGCGTTGGTACCGGTATCACGGCGTTTTCCCTTGCCGTTATAAAACGATACGTACCGCGCAGAGTCAACGAACAGTCCCCAGCCTGCCGTCGTGACGAAAAACGGCACGGGCGCGTGGGAATCACCGCTGTCGGAAAGCGGATCGGCATTGGAGCGGATCGTCTTTTTCTTTCCGCGCTGCTGGAATCCGCGCAGCTGCAGACCGAAGCCGTAAACACCGGCATCGCCGTCGATGGGCATGGTCAGCAAGGTACCGCGTCGGGTGATTTTGCCGTCGATGACAACACCCTCGGGAAGACCCTCCGCAACGTCACACAGAGACTGCGGCGCAAAACGCGTCGGAACGAATTGCTCGGGCGTGCCAAACCGCATTTTGTAAATACTCATATATTTTACCATACACAGTTTGAAACTTCATTTTCAAACATGTATCCTTTCTCTTAACAGCCAAACGCGTTCAATCCGCTTTCACGTCGTCGGACAGAATCGGACGGAGAACGCCGCCCGCCAGAAGACCACCGATCTCGGCGTAGCCTTCCAAAAGATTTGCATACGAATTGTATACCGTAATATCCAGACGGTTATCACCCGCACACAGCTCCAGCACAAAATCATACGGCTGACGGAAGCACTTCTGCAGTTCACAGCCGCCGACCGATACCTCGACGGTATCACGGACGTTACCCAGCGACAGCAGATATCTGCCGTCCTGCGGAACGGATACGGGGACGTGATAGGTCACACCGCCGGAATAGAATGGCTGGCCCTGCTCCGACCAGGAACGATCGGTCTCAAGCGCTGTGCGGCGTGCGGACAGCGTGATTTTTGCACGTTCCGGAATCCACATACACAGATTATAGGTATGGCGTGCCGTTTTGCAGAACGTGTGCTCCGCATCCACGGATACGTCAAACGCACCCGACAGAAACAGCAGACAATCCGCTGTCAGCGCTTCTGTTTTTTCGATGACCAAGACGTGCGCTCCCGACAACAGCTGCGGCAATGCAAACGCACGGTATTCGTCGTCAAAGACCTGTACGGACACCGAGGACAGCGGCATGCCGTCCAGCGTGACTGCCGTGATACTCGGCATGCAGTATGCAGGGATCATGACCTGCAATCCATTCAGTGTATCCGTTACGGTAAACGGAACGGATAGGGTCGGAACGTTCTCGTCCTTGGTCACAGCTGCGCCATCGTATTCAAAGTATTCCAGCAACACGGCGTTGGCATCGTGGAATGTAACAGGTGCCGTCTCGGGCAGCTTTGCAATCGGTTCTCCGAGTGCAATCGGCGCGGGAACGTTGTCATACCGGGCGGAGACGTAACGGATATCACCGGGATACAGCAGAAGCGATTCGGTACGTCCGCAGGCGTACAGGGTTCCGCGGATGGGTTCATTCTGCTCAATGTTGGCAATAAAGACAAATTCTTCGCCGTCGATGATGCGTCTTGCAAAATGCGGTGTTCCCTCGCCGTCCCAGCGAACCGTACAATCGGACAGCAGCGCGGGGAGGCGGTCGAGTTCATCGCTGCGGATGACGGTGATGCCGTTTGCCTCGATGGCGGCGCGTTCTTCTTCCGTGAGAACAATGCCGGCTTCAACGGCAACGCGGAAGCCGTACTGCTCGTTAGCCAAACGCTTGCGGTCGCAGACGGTAAAGCCCCACGGTTCACGGTTGAGACGGTTGAAAACCGTAAAATACGGATCGCCGTCAAAGCGGTTACGCCAAAGATCCTCGGTCGGATCGATCAGCGCAACGGGATACAGCGGCTTCCCCGATGCCATCATGGCACTCATTTCTGCCAAATAGTCGTTGAGTTCTCTCACCGCATGGGAAAGCATGGACTTCGGCGAGAAGTCCGGCGGGGCAAAATACTTGGCTTCTCCAAAGAAGCGATGATGATAGGCATGCGTCACAATGAACGTAATGCCCTGCATGATCTGAAACGCAGCAATCCGCGCAAGCGTTCCGGGTTCCACACCGAAGTTCGTTGCGGCAAACATTTCACACATGGCACCACGGCTGCCGTACATAAACGCTGTGGCTGCCGCCTGTTTTGCGCGCATATCGTGCGAAACGTCGGTAAAGTCCGTCATTTTCAGGGTTTCCTGCGGCAATCCCCATACGACGTTGGGAAGATAGAAACATTCCCCGCGCATATGTTTACCGCCGTCCAGCGCATACAGCTCCTGATCGGTTCCGGGGAAATCAAAGTGCGCCCCGACGTCGGAAAAACGACCTTCCGTAAACGCAGAGCTGCGCGGTGCATCATTATGAAGGAACGGTGACGTATCTCCGGCGTGACCGGTAATCAGAAGTCCGTGTTCATGCGCCCAGCATTCTCCCGACGCAAACCAACTCTGATAAAGATGTCCGGCATGCTCCCAATAGTCCTGCGCCTGCGGGATATCGGGATATTGCAGAAGCTCCTTCAGATACGGTGTAATATCATAGCCGTATTTCTTTTCAAAGGAATTTGCAAAGTCATCCGACCATGGGAAATAATTGCGTTTGTAGTTTTCAAAACCGTACATTGCGCCGGCATCGACGCGGCGGTTATCGGTATCGGAGAAAAATCCGACGATCGGATCACCGAAATAGTCTCCGACCTCACGCAGATATGCTTCATAGACCAATTCGCGGAACAACTCAGCCGAACGCGGATGCTCAAAGGCAGGAAATCCCCAATCCGCTTTTTCCGCGATGACCTGTCCGTCCTTCAGAATCAGGTGCTGCGCATACAGGGTAGGATCGATTGCACGAACCTTTCCCGCAACACTTCCGGGCGGGAAATCAAACCCGTTGTTGATCCACATCTCCAAAGATAGAGCACGGCATGCTTTTGCCGCCGCACGTACCATATCAAACCAAGCATCCGTCAGATAATTCTCCGACGTAAAGCCGCGCGGGGGCTTGTTGAACAGAACGATTCCGCCAAAGCCCTCTTCCTTCATTGCAGAAAGCGCGTCGTACATCGCCTCATAGGAAAGCGCCTCGGGATCGTTCGTCGTAATAAAATAAAAGGGTTTCGGCCGATGTGCGAACACATCGGCTTCCCCAATCGGATAAAGATTCATATGCATCTATCCCGTTTATCGTAATTAGTTATCGCTCGACATATAGAAGTCCAGCGTTTCCTGCATTGCCTTTTCGCACGCGCTCTTTCTGGTTTCCCAAAGCGTGGAGAAGGACTTGGAGCTGGTTGCAATGGTTTCCAGCTGAGACTTGATGGAACCCCAGTTGAAAACGAAGCCAAGGTCGTAACGCTTGGTCGAGAAGATGATATCGAGCATATCGCCGGATTCGTCGTCACGCGCCATCTTAGTGTAAAGGTTCAGGTCGTAGTACGCCTTGGTGACTGTATCACGGGACTCGTACGCCAGTGCTTCCAGCAGATGGCAGGTCATGTCAAGCTTTTCGGAGTTGGTCGTCGGGACACAGATACCGGGAGCAACGTGCGTTGCGATCAGATGGTAATAGTCCTCCTGCGTTTCGTCATACAGCGGATACGGCAAGACACCGAAGTCGTGCTCCATATTGCGGTATTCAACGATATCGTAAATGGAACCGGGACGGAACAGATTGCGGTTTTCCATGAAGACCTTATCGATCGTCGTCCACGTTCCGGAGCACTTGGATGCCCACAGCATATTGTCCGTGTCGTTGAAGTATTCCTTCAGATTTTCGCAGACGTCGAAGGTGCGCTGGGATTCAACGGAGAAGTAGGGCTCACCGTTATCGTCCAGCGTAACCAGCGTATTGCCGCAGGTGAAGTAGAACAAAAACGTCATGCCGCCGTCGGAAAGGATACCGAACTGGTCTTCCTCATTGCGTACACCGTCACCGTTGAGGTCACGCGCAACCTGCTTGCCGAGCTGCTGCATCTGCGCCATCGTCCACGTCTTGTCACGTGCCATCTGATAAACGTCGGGAATGTCAAAGTCGGTTGCAACCTTCTTGTTGAAGTAAACGCAATAGTTCAGTTCTTCGTCGTAGACGGAAATGTCACCCGTCATAACGTAGATCTTGTCGAACATCGCAAGGTCACGCTGGATCGCCTGATCCCACCATTCGGCCTGCATATTGATGGACGGCAGATCGTACCAGTTCATAAACATGCCTTCCATCGCCATAGACATTGCGTTGTTGATGTACAGCTCCATCACTTCAAAGTCATCGGAGCCTGCAGTGATCGAGTTGCGCGCGGTCGATACGGGCGTCTTGTCGTTGGTGACCTCAATTTTGCAGTTATAACGTTCTTCGATCAGCAGATTGCGGGCACGGATCGCGTCGTTGATCAGCTCGCCTGCCATCGATTCGTCGTAATAGAAGTCGTACTGATGGATACAGTCAACCTCCAGCTCGTATCCGAGAATGCGCAGCGCTTCGCCGCCGAAATCTGCCTCGGGCAGATTCAGGGGTGCTCTGTCATCGGTCACGGCTTCCGTCACTGCCTCGGTAACGTCACCGCCGACCGCTGCGGTCGTTTCTGCAGGCTGCGTACCGCTGTCGCCGCCGCAGGATGCAGCTGTTCCCATCACGGTGCAAAGCAGTAAAAATGCGGGAAGTATTCTCTTGAAGTTCATTTTCTATTCCTCCGAATATTTTGTATCGTAGTGTGATTGTCCGAATCAATAGTGCTCGGTACGTGCAAGGATATCCTCCTGCACGGAACGATCGAGCTTGGTATAGTACGCCGAGAATCCCGAAACGCGGACGACCAGCGACGCATAATCCTCGGGGTGTATCTGTGCGTCACGCAAGGTGTCCTTGGACACGCAGTTGATCTGCAGCTCCTGACCGCCCATCAAAAAATACGAGCGGATCACGGCACCGAGCTTGGCACGCTTTTCGGCGTTGGCAAACATATCGGGCGTATATTTCTGATTGACGACCGTACCGCAGGCAACGCGGGTATAGTCGGGCTTGCACAGTGACAGTGCAGATGCTGTGGGTCCCGATCTGTCCATACCGCGCATGGGAGACGCCGCGTCGGAAACGGGCATACCCGCACCGCGTCCGTCGGGAGTTGCGCCAACCTCACGTCCTGCGCCGATGTTCTGCGTATTGGATGCAATCGCAATGTAATATCTGCCGCCGTCGGGCGTGCGGTAGGAATCGAACAGATCCGCCTGTGCCTCGACGAACCAGATTGCGTACTTGTCGGCAATATCGTCGTTGTTGCCGTATTTCGGTGCGGCGATCAATGCTTTGCGCAGATCGTCACAGCCTTCAAAGTCAGAGGCAAGCGCGTCGCGCAGTGCTCCGAGCGTCAGAACCTTGTCTCGGTAGACCAGCGTTTCGATGGCCGCAAGGGAGTCTGCGACCGTTGCGATACCCATACCGCAGGCACCGTGTGCCGTCGGATATTTCGCACCGCCGCGGTTGATATCGATACCGCGTTCGATACAATTGTCACAGAAGCAGGACAAAAACGGAGATTGATGATTGACGGAATCCGCAACGGTATTGGCACGGTTGAACCAATCGACGTAATTCTTGGCACCAACACGGAGTTGTTCCATGAACGCATCCATAAACGCATCCATCGTTGCAAACGAATCGGGCTCACCCGTTTCGATGCCGCGCATCTCGCCGTTCAGAAGCGAGCGTCCGTTGTTGAGTGCATATTCGAGGTAAACGGGTGTGTTGAAGCGTCCGTCAGACCACGGCGGCTGTTTGCCCTGGATGAAGTTTTCAATACAGCCGACCATGCAGTAATCGCGGCAGTCCTCCGGGGAATATCCCATCCGCTGCAGCGCGGGAATGTTGACGTCGTCGTTCATCAGCGCGGGATAACCGAGTCCCGTACCGATGACCTCCAGACACGCGTCAAGAAATTCCTTGGGCGTATCCTTATGAATTCTTGCAGACAGGTTCGGACCGGGAATAAAGCAGGCACGAACCGCGCGGAGGATACAGTAGGAAAGTGCGTTGGTCGCGTCGGAGCCGTCCTCGGGCTTGACACCGCCGATGGCAATGTTGGAAACGTCGTCGCCGCCCGACAGCGTTCTGCGCTCACCGATCTTGATGAAGACCGACGCAAAATCGTCCGTGACCGATTCCTCGGTAACGATCCCTGCGGCGAGGTCCTTTTCGTAAAACGGATACAGATACTGGTCAAGCCGTCCGAACGCCATCGCGTATCTGCCTTCATACGCAAACGCGACGTAGGTAAACCAGACCAGCTGCAGTGCCTCGGCAAAGGATTGCGGTGCAGCGGCGGTAATCCGGCGGCATCTTTGGGCAATTTCCGCAAAGCGAAGCTTGTCTTCCCCGACAGCCGCTTCTGCCATACGGTCTGCCTCATGGGCATAACCGAGAATCATCTCGGAAAAGCCTTCCATGGCGATTTGGGTACTGCGCAGAAACGCCGTCTTTTCCGCGTCGTCAGCATAACGGACAAGCGATGCCTCAATATCTTCCAGCGTTCCGGGAATACCGCGCTTCAGAAAATGTGAATAATTTGCCGCGTAATGGTCAGAATTGGTATGGAAGCCGCGTTCCGGATACGGTGCGCAGATCTGTGCCGCTGCTGCTGCCGCTTCCTCGGAAATCTCCGCGTACATACCGCGCAGAGAGCCTGCGAAGCGATCGTTTTGGTACAGCACCTTCTTGTGAGACGTAAAAAGAGAATGAATGGCGTACGCACGGGCGATGACGTTTTCATCGTCTGCATGCTGTGCATATCCCTGTGCCCGATACACTGCGGCTGCATACCGTCCCGATGCGGGCATTTGCACTTCTGCCTTCAAGGCTGTGAGATCAAACTGCATTTGCATGATAACCCTCCTTATTCAAATAATTTCCCTTTCGTTAATAAAAGTAGTATATCATATTCCGCGATACTTGTCCATACGATTTTGCAAAATAATTCCGATTTTCCGATATTTTCTGACGCATCCGCACAAAATGCAGAACCCGCCGACGCCTTTACATAACCAAGGAAAGGAATTTACCGATATGTCGGAAACCAAGCTGCCCAATACCGTTCTGCCCATACTGCTTGCGGGAGGAGAAGGGACCCGTCTGCGTCCGATCACCGCCGATCTGCCCAAGCCGCTGATTCCCGTCGACGGTGTCCCCGTCATCCGTCGGATCCTCGACACCCTCTCGTCTCTCGGTGTCAGCCGCACCGTCATCACCGTGCGGTACCGCGCCGACGATATCATCGACGCACTCGGCACACACTACGCGGGAATCAAACTGTATTACGCAAACGAAGCGGATACACCGCGCGGAACGGCAGGCGGGGTACGGGATGCGTGGGAAACGTACGCCGCGCCCGACGACACCGACGCACTCGTCCTCAGCGGAGACGCGGTATTCACCTGTGATCTTACCGCATTTTCCGATTTTCATCACAGAACGAAAGCCGATGCGTCGCTGTTGTGCGTCTCCGTGTCAGATCCGGGTGCGTTCGGCATCGTCATGACGGATGAGGACGGAAAAATCACGGCGTTTGCCGAAAAGCCCAGTGCCGCAGAAACGCTGTCCGATACCGTCAATACGGGTATTTACTGCCTGACGCGCGCGTTTCTTGAAACCATCTCCAAGGACGGTGCTCCCGATTTCGGACAGGACGTTTTCCCGTCTGCCCTGCGGGAGGGATGTTCCCTGTATGCCATGGAAAGCAGCGATTACTGGTGCGACGTCGGGTCGTTTTCCGCCTATCTTGCCTGCTCACTTGCCGTGAGTGCGGGAAAAATACCGAACACGGTCACGCCGCGTATGCATCCGCAGCTGCCGCCGCATATCTCAAACTGCTCCGTCGGGCGGGAATGTTTTCTTCCGTCGACGGCATCGGTACGCGAAAGTATTCTGTTCGATCGCGTCGTCCTCGGTGCAGGCGCATCGGTGTCCGGCTCCATTCTCTGCGAGGACGTTCACATCGGTGACCGAACCGTCATCGAGCCGGGATGCGTCATCGGTCGGGGAAGTCACGTTGGAGACAACCTGCATCTGCCGCGCGGAACACGTCTGGAGCCGGGCAGTATTCTGACAGCAGACCCACAGGCACCGCACTGTACCTGCTCCGATGCCTATGCGGTACGCGATGCGTTCGACGGCGGTGCACGGCTCTCCCCTTATCTGTCTGATATCGGTTATGCACTGTCCCGCACTTCACAGCCGGAACCGGAAACCGCAGTCGCCTTTGCCCGTGCACTTGCCGCATATGCTGAAAAACAGTGCTGTTCCCTGTTCCTCTGCCGTGCCGAGGACACGCTGTCTCTGCAAAGTCTGCTCGCGCTGATCACGGAAACGCTTGCGTGTATGGACACGTCGATGCCTGCCGTTTTCTGCACGGACGACGACGTGCTTCCTCTCTCCGCCGCGCGGATGCCCGCCCTTCCGCTGCCTGACCAATCTGCCCAATCGCCCCTTCTGCGTGTCGTTCTTCTGCGCCGCGGAAGCATCCCTTGTGCGGCAATCTTCGATACGTGCGGTCTGTATCCGACGCGTAAGGAAGAACGGCTTCTTGATACCTGCTTCTCCGACGCGTTATCAGCACAGTACCGCCCGTATCCAGCGGCATCCCATACCGTCATCGCCGCGGCACAACCCGTGCAGAGGATCCGCGCGGAGATGCTGACCGCCGCCTATCTTGCGCGATATGCAAAACCGCTGCCGTCACCGTTTCCCTTTTCCTGCGGCAGTTCACCGAACGAGCGGCTGTTGGCTCGTCTTCTGCAGAATATGGGCGGTGAGGAATCCGTCTCCGCACCGCTGCACTTTTCCGTGCGCGAACCGTGGGAGGACGGCGGTGACATCCTGTGCCCGCTGACCGTCACCGATCTCGGACAGATCAGCGTCGGAAAACAACCCGTAGGGCACTCCCATTGGGCGCTTTTGGCATATCTGACCGACCGATATCAAGCTGCGCACCCAACGGCATATTTTCCCACGCCAAGAATCCCCGACCCATTGTCCGAGCGTCAGCCGCTGTCCATCCCCGTCTGCGCACCGCTGCAGCTGCATGCACCGTATCGTTATTCCCACGCACCGAGTTTATCAGAGCACGCATCGCCAAACGACGCTGCGCACCTGTCGCGTCGGTATGCGGCAGTGGAAGCAGAGGATGCCGTTCTGCTGGCACGCGGCATCGCACATCTTTTGTCAACCGAAGCACGCCTTTGTGCCGGGAACACCGCAAACACCTCCCATCCGATCTGTCGTTATCACGGTCTTGCGGTATCCGCATCTGCCCAGTCGCATCCGCTGACGCTGACGGCAAACCTGTCCCGTCTGACAAAGGGCGACGCCTCCGCGCCCTTCCAATCTGCCGTCGAAGGCGTTGTTCACCAAAGCGATCGTGGAAACGTACGCATTGTCGCCACCAGAGATCACAACTTCCGCATCATTGCCGATGCCTATTCAACGGAAGCGGCAGAGGCGCTGTTCCGCTTTGCCAAAGACCGCCTTCTCCGCACGATCCGTTCCGCATCCGCACCGCACGCATAAAAAAATCCGACCGACGGAAGATTCTCATCGGAATCGACCGCGGTCGGTATCGTTTATTCGGTTGTCTCCGTAATATCGCGGAAATCGGCTTCGTATTTGCCGTCCGACGTGCGCTTCGATGCATCACCGCCAAACAGGCGAAGCGTCACCTTTAATGCATGGGACGTCCAGAACGCGCCGATACCGTTGCCGAGAATCAGAAAACCGATCACACGCAGGGTCAGCTCCAGAGCATCAAACGGATGCAGAAGCAAGAGCAGGCCGCAGAGAAGCGTCACGGCTCCAATGATGCACGCCGTGTAAAAACGGCGCTTCTGTTTTCCCACTGCCGCCGCCTGACGCTTGTTTGCCGCAGGATTATGAGCCGTTCGATGCATAGCCGCAGCACAGCGGATGCGATCAATACCGTCCAAAAGGAAAAAGACACCTGCCGCAATCGGAAGCAGAGAAAACACCTTTTCCGGCTGGCGAATGATATAGGCACCGAGCAGAATTGCCGCAACGCCGCCAAGCAGTGCACCGATTCGGGTAAAGCCCGCCGAGCGCAGTGCCGTGAACAGCTTCCATGCACCGTAGGCGATACACAGAATCCCCAGCAGCAGCGACAGCGTTCCGATCACCCAGCCCGGAAAGAGCAAAAACACAAGTCCGACCGACACGCAGCATAAAAGATAGCCGACCGATGCAGGTTGTTTGACCGATTCCTCATTTTGTTTGCGCATAACGTGCTCTCCTTGTTCCGTTTCTTTTCGATATGCTATATTATACGCAAAAAATGTGAGCGAATCAGTGTAACTTCGTGACAATTTTTTGAATTTCCTGTAAACTTGTTGACTTTTGCATCAATTCATTCTATAATGAAAGCAGATTCGAACGAAATCAATCACGGAGGACAACCTTATGAGCAAATGTATCGTTTTGGATGCCGGACACGGAAGACACGGCAATCCTTATCCGACCATCGACGGCAAATACGAGGGAACGCAGAATTTCATTTATGCGGGCAAGCTTGCATCCCGCTTGGAGAAAGCAGGCTTTACCGTGCTTCTCACGCGTCCCACCATTGACGACGACCCGAGCCTTGCCGAACGCGGAGAGATGGCAGGCAAAAACAACGC
Source organism: Eubacteriales bacterium (assembly GCA_045632325.1). Lineage (GTDB taxonomy): Bacteria > Bacillota > Clostridia > Oscillospirales > CAG-272 > RGIG3925. Next base: position 6,243 of record JAZQWK010000263.1, on the reverse strand, counting down.
CGCACTGTTTCTGTCCCTGCATTCCAATGCACCCGGTTCCGCAACGCCGCCCGACCGCTATCCGCTCGTCCGCGGTGTCATGACGTTTTATTCGCTGACCGCAAAAGAGGAAAACGCTCCGTTTGCCGCCGCACTCAACAACACCGCTGCAGAGGTGATGCAGAGCGACAACCGCGGCATCATGATCCGTGAATACCCGGGTGTTCCCGAGGACGATTACTACGGCGTCATCCGCGCCGCCGCAAAAAGCGGATGTAAACAGGCTTTTCTGATCGAACACGGATTTCATACCAATATCGATGATGCGACATTTTTGACGACCGATGATTGTCTGGAACGGCTGGCTGATGCGGAAGCGGCTGTGATTACCGCGTATTTCGGCGATTAAATACACATAATTGATATACTTGCCGCAGAACCGCATAACGATTCCGCTCTACAGCCTGTACAATCTTCTGCCTAAATATAAACAAGGAACCACCTGTGGTGATTCCTTGTTTATGGCTGGGGTAGCGGGACTCGAACCTGCGTATACAAGAGTCAAAGTCTTGTGCCTTAACCGACTTGGCGATACCCCAATATGAAACTGTTTTAATATTATACCATATATAATCGGAAAATTCAAGTGTTATATGAAAAATTCCGAAAATTGATTTTCAAATGTCCGTATCCGAAGCACTGCTGTCCTAATGCGCAGCAGTGCATTTTTCTTTGCAATTCAACCATCGGTAGAATGATTAGAAATTCATCAAAACACTATTGACAAAAAGTGATTCGATGTGTATAATATCAGTGTGATCACAAAACAACAAACTTTGATGAAAGGAATCAATCATGACCTATCTTGAAATTGATGAAGCGCTTGTGTCGATCACCCGACAGCTCTGCGCCGCGTGCAAAGAACGGCTCGATGCCATTCCGCGTGAAAATGCATCCGAGCGCAAAGCCGTTCAGCTTGAATACGGGATGTATACCTTCTGCGGCAATGCAGGACTGCTGTTCAATACCGGTTGGGAGCGGACAAAGGTACTGCAAGTCCGACAGACGTTATGGAACAATGAGCTGTATAAATTCCCGCACATACAGACACAGTATCAGACACTTGACGGTGATGATAAGCTGTGCTTTCACGCCGCTCTGCACGGGGAGCTTTATCTGCGCCAATCGTGGCTCGAAGAACAGACCTCTGAACTGGAAGCGGCAAAAACGGCAAACGACATACAGGCAATATTTGAGCAGACCGTCAAAATCGGTGCCGTCCGTGCGATGTTTGCCGCGTGGGAAGCATGGAGAAAAGAAAACAATATATACCCCGATATGTTTGAGGAGGAACGAAACAACATGAATCAATATTCTATTGAAGTATCTGGCGGCAAGGTTATCGGCGATTCTGTCTTTTTCCGCACGGCAGATGCACAGCTTGCGGAGGAATGTAACCGGATCTGTGCATTTACCGACATGCTTGATGCCGATCCCGCACAGAAAAAAGAACGCATTGCGGAATATAAGTGTGCGAAATACCGTTACGCCGCTGTGTCTCTGATTCACAGTACAGTGATCAACAATAACCGCTGTCGGAAGCTGCACAAGCTGGAATCAACGCACCATCTGCTGCTTCCCTTTGACGAGATATTCAAAACACAGGCAGAAGCACTCGCCTTGTATGAAACGGCTGAAGCAAATGAGAAGCCCGATTACAGTCTGTATTATGCGATGACGGCGTTTGCAGACGGGGAACTTGCAGAGCTTGAAGGAAAAATTCCCTATGCCACCGACTGGGAAAAGGTTGAGCTTGAAGAACGCATCTGCGGTTTACAGTTTGCAAAGGAATGTCTTGACCAAGCATGGCTGCATCGGAAGGAGTGAGCTTGTGAACGAAAAACTGGAACTTTTGAAGCTCCTCGCCGATGAAACGCGGCTTTCGATTCTCAATCTGCTTCTGCGGGAAGATTCGTATGTCGAAAAAATCGCATGTGAGCTGTCCTTAACCCCGGCGACCATTTGCTATCACCTCAAAAAAATGGAAGGCGCAGGCATTGTCCGCTGTTCCCGCGCACAGTTTTACATCATTTATTCGCTGAACCGCGAGATCTTCGACAAGCCCTTGTATGAGCTGATCAAAACCGACCTGCCGACCGTCAGCGATGACGAAAAATATCAGCGGGAGGTGCTGTCCCACTTCTTCAAATACGGTCGTCTGACGCAGATTCCCACCCAGCGCAAAAAGCGGGAAATTGTCCTTGGGGAAATCGCAAAATCGTTTGACGCAGGCAGAACCTACGATGAAAAAGAAGTCAACGACATCATTCACCGCTTTCATGAGGATCACTGTACCATCCGCCGCGAGATGATCGCCTGCGGTATCATGGCACGGGAAAAAGAAACATATTGGCTTGTATAATGAATATGCTATGAAAACAATTCTTGTTGCACAGAAAATCCGCGAATACCGCCGCCATAACGGTCTGACGCAGGAGGAGTTCGGTCGTCTGCTCGGTGTCTCGGCACAGGCCATCTCCAAATGGGAACGCGTGGCGTGCTATCCCGACATTACATTCCTGCCCGATATTGCCGCATTGCTCGGATGCAGTATCGATGACTTTTTTGCAGCGACGGACGGAAGCCGTGATATCTTGTATCCATCTTGATTTATTCACAATTTTTGTGGTATAATGATAGAAAACATACAGATAAGGTGCAATTTTATGACATCCAAAAACAATCTTTCCGCCCGCTGGGGCATCCTTGCCGTCGGCGTGTTCGCCATGCTGTTTGCAGGCATTATTTATGCCTGGTCGATTCTGAAGGTACCGCTCGCCGCAGAGCTTGGCTATCAGACCTCGGCACTCGCGCTCAACTTCACGCTGACCATGAGCTTTTTCTGCATCGGAGGTCTGATCTCCAGCTTCTTCGTCCGCAAAATCGGAACAAAATATACATTGATGCTTGCAGGTGCGATGGCAGGGATCGGCTTCGTGCTTTCCTCCTTTTTGACAGAAGGAAGCGTGGGACTTTTATATCTGACCTATGCATTCCTGTCAGGGCTTGGCATCGGTATTGCCTATATCGTCATCATCTCCACCGTCAACGCGTGGTTTCCCGATAAGCGAGGAACCTCCTCGGGAGCGCTCATGATGGGCTTCGGTACCAGCTCGCTCGTCCTCGGCAACGCGGCTGACGCGCTGTTCGGAACCGCTCTTGGCTGGAGGATGACCTATATCCTTATCGGCGCGGCACTCGGTGCGGTACTGATTCTCACAGCGCCGCTGATCCGCCGTCCCGACGCATCCGTTTCCCTGCCCGCACCCAAGAAAAAAGCTGCCGCACGAGAGGAAGCCTTTGAAGTGCGCGATTATACGCCGCTTGAAATGATCCGCCGCTTTACGTTCTGGCGCGCGTTCGTTGCGTTCGTCTGCGTTACCGCCGTCGGCAACTCCGTAATCAGCTTCGCGCGTGATCTTGCCCTCTCCGTCGGCGCAGAGGCATCCCTTGCCACCACGCTCGTCGGTGTACTTGCGGTCTGCAACGGCATCGGACGCATCGTCACGGGAGCTGTGTTTGACTCGATGGGACGCCGCTTCACAATGATCGCCGCAAACGTGCTGACCATCATCGCCGCTGCCGTCACGCTGATCGCCGTCAACGCAAGTTCTCTGCCGCTGTGCATCGTCGGTCTGTGTCTGACGGGTATGTCCTACGGCTCGTCCCCGACCAACTCCTCCGCATTTACGTCCGCGTTCTACGGAACCAAGCATTTTGCCTCCAACCTCGGCATGATGAATTTCAATCTGATGTGCGCATCGTTCATCGCAACGGCGTGCTCGGCACTGCTTTCCTCCACCGGCAGCTATACCGCACCGTTCGTGCTCCTGCTGGTTCTGGCGACCGCCGCACTCGGACTCAACATCAGCATCAAAAAACCGTAAGCATCAACAATTATGGCACTGCCGCAGACAAAGCATTTGCGGCGGTGCCATTCATCGTATACCGCCGAAAGGATTGATCCGCCATGGAATTTCACGAAAAATTACAGCAGCTGCGAAAACAGCGCGGGCTGACACAGGAGGAGCTTGCCGACCGTCTCTACGTATCCCGTACCGCTGTTTCCAAATGGGAATCGGGCAGAGGGTATCCAAGCATCGACTCCCTCAAAATGATTGCCTCGTTTTATCACGTTACGATCGACGAGCTTCTGTCGGGCGAAGAATTGTTATGTGCCGCAGAGGACGCACAAAAGCAGCGTCTTGCCGACCTGCGCACGCGGATTTTTGCCGCGCTTGACGTCAGCACGGTGCTGCTGTTCTTTCTGCCGCTCTTTTCGCACCCGTCCGACGGCATGGTGCTGTGCGTATCCCTTCTATCTCTGACATGCGTTCAGCCGTATATCAAAGCCGCGTACGGCACGGCAGTCATCCTGACCGTTCTCACAGGAATTCTGATGCTTCCGCCAAGCCATCGCCTGCCGTCTTTTTGGGAGCACCATCGACACCGCATCTCGCTTGCCGTCCATGCGCTCGCCGTTCTGCTGTTTATGGTAAGTCCACAGCCTTATGCGGCGATATTCCTCTTTACCGAGCTTGCCATCAAGGCGTTTTTGATGATAAAAATGCCCTGACACGAAACGTATCAGGGATGTGACGGGCTGTTTCTTGCGTTTTTCCCGTTCCTGCGGTATGATAGACACGGCGATCGCCGAATCTATGACCAAAGGATGGTTTGAAAACATGAGAAACACAAGATTCCAAAGGTTCTTCGCCGCGGGATGCTTTCTTGCGACGTTTGTTCTGTGGACAGTGTTGGTGCGTACGGTTGACGTTCACCCAATCGGTCCGACAGGCTCCTCCGTCGGACTTGCTTCCATCAATCGATGGGTACATCAGCAGACAGGCGTGTCCATAACACTGTATACCGTCACCGATTTGCTGAGTCTGATTCCGTTTGCGTGTATCTTGGGTTTTGCCGTACTCGGACTTATGCAGTGGATCCAGAGAAAATCCCTTTTGCGGGTTGACACGGACATTCTGCTCCTCGGCGGGTTCTATCTTGCCGTCGCAGCGGTGTATCTGTTCTTTGAAAGCATCGTCATCAACTACCGACCGATTCTGATTGACGGCGTATTGGAAGCATCGTACCCGTCCTCCACAACCGTTCTGGTTCTCTGCGTCATGCCGACCGCCATGATGCAGTTCCGCCGCAGAATCCGATCTTCGATGCTCCGTCGGTTTGTGTGTATGCTGTCGGGCGCTTTTTTGGCGTTCATGACCGTCGGACGGCTGATATCGGGTGTTCACTGGATCACCGATATCATCGGCGGAATCCTTGTCAGCTGTGGACTTGTCCTTTTGTATGATGCCGCAGTGCAATGCGGCTCCAAACGGTAACCGCCTTCTCACTCTCACGGATCTACCCGTTCCCACGCAGATGACGCATCGTCGCGCCGCAGAACGAGGTCGTAGCCGTCCCCGGCACTGCCGTCACACAAAAAATAAATTTCTCTGCAATCGGCGGGCGTCGTCAGCTCAAAGGAATCACGCGCACCGATCGATCCGTTATGCCCGCCGAACGCAGAATAGAAGCTGACGTACAAGCAGCCGTCCTCCTGCCGTTCCTTGACCGAACGGACATAGCCCATCGGGCTGGTCACGTCGACCTCCACGGTAACGGCTTCCCCGTCTGCATGCGTCCGATAATCGCCGAGAACCACGTCGCCGCGCGTCGCAAATCCCGAGCCGATCACGATCGTCAATGCAATCGCAACCAGCACCGACAACAAAACGGAATATTTCATTTTGTTTCCTCACTTTCAGATACCTGCACTTTTATCTCCAGTATGAACCGTATGAAGTCAAACTATTCATACACGCATAACTTCTTTACTTTCAGTATATAGATATACGGTGAACAAGTCAACACAATCCCCGAAAATTCACACTTTTCTCAAAAACTTGTTTCATTATTCATAAATTCCCGCAAAATCGGCAAAAATATTCAAAAATTCTTAAAATACAACCGCAAAGATTTCATACAGAATATCTTGCCGATTCGTACTTGACAAACAGAGGACTTTGCGGTATAATATTAACACAATCCAATATATGGAAGTGTAGCTCAGTTGGTCAGAGCGCACGGTTCACATCCGTGAGGTCAAGGGTCCGAGCCCCTTCATTTCCACCAAAAAATCGGCAGGTTTCAACCTGCCGATTTTTTTATCCATTGCGAAAGCAATGATGATATACAATTCCT
>JAZQWK010000262.1:0-2378 GCA_045632325.1 Eubacteriales bacterium | reverse complement strand
TTTGTCCGCTGCAAATTCCTCGGTATAATACTTGTGATAGACGCGAAGTGCGTTTGCATAAATGCGGTGCGACCATTCCACACCGACTTCGTTTTCACCTTGATACCAGATCACGCCGCGCGCCTTCAGACCGCGGACGGGTGCGATCTTGCGGTTATACATTGCCGCGGGCTGCTGGAAGTTGACGCCGCCGTAGGTGTTCCACTTCTCCTCCAAAGGAAATCTTCCCTGCTTTTCCATGAACGCACGGCAGCCTTCATCGGCGGTCAGAACGTCCATCGGGATCCAGCCGAAGATCGGCGTTCCGCCCCAGGATACGTTCAGAAAACCGACGGGAACGGATTTGCCGATTTCCTTGAATTTGCGGGCGACGTCAAGAACGAACGCCGTTGCGCAAGCGGAAACACCCGCCCAGTTGTCTGTGCCGTCAGCGACAGGCCAGTGACCGGGAATGTCATCTTCGGGCGTCATCGAGAATTTCTCCTGGTCTGCGCCGTCCTTGTGATAGGCGATCGAATAGACGCGGATACCGGTGCCGACGATCTTCTTCATCATGACTTCGTATTCCGGTTGGTGTCCGTTGCCCATTTCCATGTTCGACTGACCGGACGCGATCCACAGCTCACCGAACTGAATATCGGAGAGGGTGACCGAGTCATTTCCGGCGGTAACGGTGACGGAATAAACGTCAAACGAGCCTGCGGGCGTTTCCAGCGTCAGCGCAAAGGTTCCGTCCTCGGCGGTGACGGCAGTTCCTGTCAAGACGGATACGCCGTCTTTGACAATGTCGGCGTTCAGCGCAGCGCCGGGATCGGCGATACCGCGCAGTGTCAGCGTGGATGCACACTGAAACAGCGCGTGATCGGAAAATACGGGAAATAATTGCAGCATACGGATATTCCTCCTGGTTGTATCTTTTTTGCGGTATGCAAAATCTTTGATTTCATTATACAATATCCGCTCAAAAAACGCAAGGGGTTTTCCGATTTTCCCGTGTAGTTTTTTTCGATTGACTTTTCGTGCGGAATCTGCTATAATAATGTACAGAAAAGATAAGGAGGTATTTCGGAAATGGAATACAAAGCAAGAAACGAAATGGATCCCCGTTTTCAGTGGGATATGTCGCACATTTATGAAAACAAAGCTGCTTGGGAAGCGGCATACGCAAAGGCTGAAGCGCTCGTCGCAGAGCTTCCTGCACTGGAAGGCACGCTCGGTGCTTCGGTCGAATCTCTGAAAAACGGTCTTGACAAGCTTTACGCGGCAGGACAGGCGGTGGAACTCGTCTATCTGTACGCAATGCTTTCCAAGTCCGGAGACAACGGTGACCCCGAAAATCAGAACATGGAAGGTCGTGCGATGAATCTGTACGTTTCCTTCTCCACTTCGGTTTCGTTCTTCGATCCCGAGGTGCTGTCCATCGACGAGGCGACGCTGAACAGATACATGGACGATCCTGCGCTTGCAGGCTACCGTCATATTCTTGAGGATACCGCACGCGGACGTGCACATACGCTCGATGCCAAAGGCGAACGTATGCTGGCAATGCTCGGCGACGCGGCACAGGCATCCTCCAACACGTTTGATATGTTTGAGTCCGTCGATATGACGTTCCCGAAGATCCAGGGCGAGGACGGCGAAGAAGTCCAGCTGACACACGGCAATTTTGCGGTCTTCCGTGAATCCAAGGATGCACGGGTCAGAAAAGAATCCTTTGAAGCATACTTCGGTGAATTCAAAAAGTATATCAATACCCTCGCGGCAATGTACGCAGGCTCCGTCAAAATGGACTCCTACTATACCGACGTCCGCGGCTATGCAAGTGCATGTGAGCGTGCGCTGTTCTCCAACAACGTGCCCGTTTCCGTCTACGACTCTCTGATCGAAGCCATTCATGACGGTCTGCCGACGATGAAGAAGTATCTTGCTCTGCGCAAAAAGGTGCTCGGCCTTGACACGCTCAATATGTACGACCTCTACGTGCCGATGATCGACGACGTTGATTTCTCCGTCACCTACGACGAGGCAAAGGAACTGGTCAAAAAGGCAACCGCTCCGCTCGGACAGCGTTATGCTGAACTGCTTGACGAAGCGTACACCAACCACTGGATGGACGTTTACGAAAACAAGGGCAAGTCGACGGGCGCATTCTCCTGCGGCGTTTACGGTGTTCACCCGTACGTCCTGCTCAACTACACCGATACGCTTGACGACGCTTATACCATGGCTCACGAGCTCGGTCACGCGATGCATTCCTACTTCTCCTCCGAAGCAAACGACTTTGCAAACCACGATTACCGCATTATGGTTGCCGAGGTTGCATCGACAGTCAACGAAGTGCTCCTTTCCAAGTATCTGCTTGCGACGGAAACAGACAA
>JAZQWK010000261.1:0-2755 GCA_045632325.1 Eubacteriales bacterium | reverse complement strand
GGTGACAGAGGGGAGTATCAGTCACACGAGCAGGCGGAACATATGCCGCAGGATGTGGAATATGCGCTGGAGGTTGATACGTCGGTGATGACATCCGAGGAATGTGCGGAAATCATTATTCATACATTATTCGCAAAAGAAACAGGAGATGCCCGATAAAAGCATCTCCTGTTTTTTCAATTCGATGATACGGTCGATTCATGAATCGACCCTACAATGATTGAAGAAACATCATAAAATAATCCTGACCCCGAATTCTTTTGAACACCTCGGACACTGTACCGTATGCTTCCCTGTTCTGCGCGGCAGACACAGCTCGGCTTTGCAATGGGGGCAGGTGCGATACCGCTTGGTCGGCAGATTCTTTGCGCGGATACCGAGTTTTTTGAAGAACGCGGCGATCTGCTTGAGTACCGGCGTTTTCGCACATTTCTGCGAGAACTTCGTTTTGAAGTTCCACCATGCCATGTTCTCCCGCCGGCGCGCGTCAAGATTGCGGGAGAAACAGCGGAACAGCATCCAGACAGCGCAGACGGTACAAAGTCCCGACAACAGCGTACTTCTCACGAAAAGCGAGAGAATCCAGAGAATCAGATATGCATAAAAGAGTGCGTGATTGAGCGCATCCATGCCATTTCTGCCGTACATAAAGCGCATAATTTTTTCGGCGAATTTCATATTGAGAAAAAGTCCTCCATCATCGGTGATATGTAATAGGATACCACACGATTATGACCGCAATATGACTTTTTTTCGCACAATTTGGAAATCCTTTGCTCTCATCGCAAAAACCATTCAAAAGGGATACCGTCAAATCAAACGGTATCCCTTTCATAATTCTATAATTACGCAAACGCAACGCCAAACACGCCGCCGACCTCCACGGACACCTCTGCCGCATAGAACACTTTCAGCGCACCAACGAGATAGCCGGTATCCTTGGTGCCTGCCGTCTCAAAGGGCGAGTGCATGGCAAGCTGCGGCAGACCGATATCCACCGTATTGAGCGATACCTGTGTATTGGCGATGTTGCCGAGGGTCGAGCCGCCGCCCATGTCGGAGCGGTTATAGAAGTGCTGAACCGGTACGTCTGCCTGCTTGCAGACCGCTTCAAACAGTGCCGCGGAAATGGCATCGGTGGTATACTTCTGGCTGGCATTGTGCTTGATGACAATACCGCGGTTCATCTCGGGTCTGTGCGTCGGGTCGGCAAATTCGCCGTGGTTCGGATGAACAGCATGCGCGTTGTCCGCAGAAACCATCATACTGCGCGCAACTGCCGCCATGTAATCGCCTTCCGTGCCGCCGAGTGCAAACACAATGCGGTGCAGTACGTCTGCAAGGAACAGACCTGCCGCACCCTGCTTGGTCGTACTGCCGACTTCTTCATTGTCGAGAATCGCACAGACAGCCGCGGTGTGATCGGTTGCCTCGCTCTCTAAAAACGCCGTCATCGATGCGTATGCACACTGCAGATCGTCCAGCTTCGGGCAGGAGAAGAATTCATCCTCGGGTCCCCAGACGTAACCCTTATCGCGGTTATAAAGGAACAGATCGGCGGAGAGGATATCTTCCTTGTTCACGCCTGCCGCATCGGCAATCATCTGGTAGAAGGAGTCCTTTGCATTGCCGTTTCCGTACAAAGGAACAAGGTCACAGGCAGGATTGTAGTCCTTGATGCGCGCCATGTGCGGTGCGACATTGGGCATCATCAGACAGTTTTTATCGACATCGGCAAGGACGGTCTTCATTTTGCCGTCCTCGGTCTTGACAAGCAGCTTGCCCGCAACGGAAAGCGGTCTATCCAGCCATGCGCCCTGAATCATGCCGCCGTAAGGCTCTGCATTGATGCGGACATACATCGGCGAGGTCAGCTCTGCATTGTCCTTGATCTTGAAGGTCGGAGAATCGGAATGCGACGCACAGATCATAAAGCCGCCGAGAGTGGATTTCGGCATACGGAATGCGATGATGGAAGAAGCGTTGCGGCGTACAAAATAGCCTTTGCCTGCCTCAAGTGCAAGATTTTCCGCTTCGCAAAGCTCGGTATAGCCGGCCACTGTCAGCTCCTTTGCGAGATTATCGCAAACATGGAAGGGCGAGGGGCTGTTTTCAATAAACTTGATCAGATTTTCGGTGTATTTCATAGTATCGGTTTCCTTTCCTTGTGTATCGTTACACATTTCGCATTATACGCTTTTTCCGTGCATCAGATTGTTGCCTTTTTCGTCGAGCAGCTGCATCTTGGTATCGTACAGCTTTTTCGACAGGTCGACGTAGAACTTGTGCGGATTCTCAAAGCGCTTGACTTCCTCCCACAGATGATCGACCTCATACTTACAGTAGCTGCGAATTTCTTCAATCGTGGGAGATTGATAGACACATTCGCCGTTTCGGAAGATCGGGACGAGCAGCTCGCGCAGATAATAATTCGTCACGAGCTTGCGTTTCCAGGTGTTGTCGGGATCGAAAATTTCCAAGGGCTGCGTTTCGTCGATCGGTTCTTCATCGTGGATACACATCATATCGGCAATCGGTTCTTCCGAGGTCTTGTCAAAGATGCGGAAGACACGCTTGAAATGAGGGTTGGTAATCTTTCCCGCATTTTCGGAGATTTTGATTTTCGGAATGACGCAGCCGTTTTCGTCTTCTTTTGCAACGAGCTTGTATACACCGCCGAACACGGGGTCACTCTTTGCGGTAATCAGACGTTCACCAACACCGAACGAGTCAATCTCCGCGCCCTGATGGATCA
>JAZQWK010000260.1:0-7397 GCA_045632325.1 Eubacteriales bacterium | reverse complement strand
CGTCCTTTTATATTTGGCGCGCCACGCAGGATTCGAACCTGCGACCTACCGGTTCGTAGCCGGGCACTCTATCCACTGAGCTAGTAGCGCATCTCGGATTATCATCCGAACGATATATATTATAGCATACAAATGCTGTTTTGTCAATAGATAATCCGAAAAAATTACATTTTAAGAAACTAATTTTGCTGTTGGCAGTATTGGTGACGCAAACGTGTTGTTTTTGATATCAATGCTTACGCTTCCCAGCCGAGCGTCGCTGCCATGACCGCTTTGATCGTGTGCATACGGTTTTCGGCTTCGTCAAAGACGATGGATGCGGGGGACTCAAAGACCTCGTCGGTGACTTCCATCGCGTCGCGGTGGAACTTTTCGCCCATTTCGCGTCCGACGCCGGTATCGAGGTTGTGGTATGCGGGCAGACAGTGCATAAAGACCGTCTCCTTGCCCGTCATTGCCATCAGTTCCGCGTTGACCTGATAGGGAGACAGCTCGCGGATGCGCTCCTCCCAGACCTCGACGGGCTCGCCCATGGAGACCCAAACGTCGGTGTAGATGACGTCGGCACCTGCGACAGCCTTCGCGGGATCCTCCTCAAAGCGCAGCGTCGCACCGGTTTGTGCGGCAATTTCCTCGCACTTGGCGATCAGCGCGGCGTCGGGGAAGTACGCCTTCGGTGCGCACGCGGTGAAGTTCAGCCCCATCTTCGCACAGCCGATCATCAGAGAGTTGCCCATGTTGTAGCGCGCGTCGCCCATGTAAACGAAGTTCACGCCCGCAAGACGACCGAGATGCTCACGGATGGTGAGGAAGTCGGCGAGAATCTGCGTCGGGTGGTATTCGTTGGTCAGACCGTTCCACACGGGAACCTTGGAGAACTTCGCCAGCTCCTCGACGATCTCCTGACCAAAGCCGCGGTATTCAATGCCGTCGTACATACCGGCAAGCACGCGCGCAGTGTCGGCGATCGTTTCCTTCTGACCGATCTGCGACGCCTTGGGGTCAAGGTACGTCGTGGACATACCGAGGTCGTGCGCGGCAACCTCAAACGCACAGCGCGTACGGGTCGAGGTCTTCTCAAAAATGAGCGCGACGTTGCGTCCGCCCAGCGTATTGTGCGGTACGCGGTTCTTTTTGAGGCTCTTGAAGTGTGCGGCAAGGTCGATCAGCGCACCGATCTCCTCGGGTGTATAGTCGAGCAGACACAGAAAATCGCGTCCGACCAAAGATGCGGGATAATTCATGATGATACTCCTTTTATGAATAAATGATGCTTTATTATACCATTTTATGCATAAAAAGTCAAGAGGGGTGAATAAAATAATGAAAATCGGAAATGGATGCGGCGTTCGACGGATTTGTTTGTGATGTCAACTTCAGAATTCGATGATGGTCATATGGTTATATCTGACAGATACGGCGATGGGTCTCGCGTGTTGACCTTCCCCGCTGGGGTAATGCTGTCAACTTAAGGGATTGATGGTGTTTATGGTTGACAGATACGGTGATGGTCTCGCGTATTGACCTTCCCCGGCGGGGAATGGTGTCCGGAGAAACCAACGGTTTCTCCATGAAGATGCCGCAGGCATCTTCGAGTGACAGGATGAGGGGAAAAATTTCGGAATTTGATTCTGTTTTGGCAACAAGGTTTCTCCTCATCCACCACTTCGTGGTCCCCCTTCCCCGCTGGGGAAGGTCTTGGGCAATGCGCCACATCGCCATCTTCTTAAGCAGACAGCATTACCCCACAAAGTCAGAGAATCCTCTGCGTCACCCGTCATCCCATCCATCCGTCACCGCTCGTCAAACGAATGGTGCATTGCCGCTTTCAGGAACTGATCGACGTCGTAGCTTGCGGGCGGCTCCTTGGACGGCACCTTTTTGGATACGGATGCAGCGGAGGCAGCTCTCTCCGCGGCGCGGTTCTGCCAGGTGCGGACGAGTCCCTTCCACGACAGGACGGGAAGTCCCGCAATCTTCCATCCGCGGCTTTCGTAGTAATCGCAGAATTCCGCGGCGTCAACTTCGGGTGCGTGCTCACGGCAGAACGCACGAACCTCATCCATCGTCGGAATCACGGGCGTGATCCTGCCGCAATCCCCGCTTGTCGTTGGTATCGGCTTCGGTTCAGCGTACGTCCCACACTCAACCAAATCCTTTTTCTCATTCACGCGATCCAATCCAACCAATCCAACCGAATCAACGTCTCCGTCATCCCCAATCAATCCGTCACCCTCGTCTGTCTTCTGCTTTTCGTACGACGTTGCATCAAAACAGCTGTATTCTTCCTCGTGGGCAGCTCCGTCGGTTTCACGGTCACGCAAAGAATCGTTGTTCTTATCGGTCGTCTCGTCAAAACAGCTCTCATCCGATACGGAAGGATTTTGATTTGGATTTGAAAGAGAAATTGTATTTATATTTTGATTTTGACTTGGATTTGTATTTTGATTTTGATTTGGATTTATTGGGTTGTCGGTGGTGCAGTGTTCGTGTTCGTTCGTGGTATCGTCGTGCTCGTTCGTGATAGCGTCGTCTGCTTCGATGCGTTCGTCGCGTTCATCTGCGTCGGGTGCATCCTGTTTCTTCGGCTTGCGCGGGGAAGACTTTCTCTTGGGCTTTGCGGGTGCGGCAGATGCTTCCTCTGCCATCATTTCCACGGCTTCGGCGTATTCGTCATCAAAATCGACGTCGTCTGCAGCGGATTCTGCACGCTGTGCCTCTCTGCGGCGTGCGATTTCGGCGTTGGACTTACAGCGCTTGTCGTAAGATTCGTTGAAGCGGTCGACCTGCTCGAACATGAAAATTCCCGCGATCTGTGCGCCGTACGACAGCTCACCGACCTCCAATCCCTCGTTGTAGCGAAGTACCGCCAGCACCAGAGATCTTACGTCCTGATCGTTCATGATCTCAAACGCACGGCGGTGCTGCGGCAATAACAGTACACCTTTGCTTGGCATCGTGTCATCCTTTCCTATAATATAATCAAATGATATTGCGTCGTCTGTGATGATCGGCGCGGATTGCAAGAAACCCGCGTTCTTTTTGTTATCGGTATTATACCACACAATTGTTCCCGTGTCAAGTACAAAGAACGAATGTTTACAAATTATTTCCAATTATATCAGAACATCCGTATTTGCACGTTCGGTCGTCCCCCGATGAAAAACCTCTGCAGCCGTCAGAGAAAATTCGCGTTTCCTCTTGTATTCTGCTCAAAAATAGATTATAATATAAGAAAATATTGTTTGGGGTCGGATGGCGGTATCAATACGTCGGATACCGTTATCGTTTGACTGCAATGCCGAAGGTTCGCACCGACAAATACCTTCCACGCCGGATAATGCTGTCGATTTAAGCAGACGGCAATGTGGCGCATTGCCCAAGACCTTCCCCGCCGGGGAAGGTCAATACGCGAGACCATCACCGTATCTGTCAACCATAACCATCATCAATCCCTTAATTTGACAGCATTGGAGCATCAACCACAGGTTGATGCGTACCGGAGAAGGTCTTGGTTGTGCGCCCGTCCCGTGATCTGCCGACCATTCGCAACACCCGACCGTCAACCCACCAAAATGAAAAATCATTTCTCATTTCTAATTTCTAATTTCTCATTCAAACAGAAAGGACACGCCATGAAACACTTCGCCCTCTCCGCACTCCTCGCATCGCTTCTCATCTCCTCGCTCTTCTCCTGCGGCACGACCGAGCCTGCAGCCGTCGAAACGCAGGCTGACACCGCCGCCGACACCGCACCCGTCGTCACCGAAACCGCAGAACCCGAATTGAAGCCCGACCTGCCCGAAAAGGACTACGGAGGATATGAGTTCCACATCCTCAACGGCAACCAGTCCGAGTGGATGATGATCTTCACCGTGGACGCAGAGGAGGAAACGGGCGACTCGCTCAACGACGCGATCTACCGCCGCAACTCGGCCGTCGAGGAGCAGTACAACGTCTCCCTCGTGGAGATCAGCGACACCTCCGCGCACACGATGGCAAAGAAGGCGGTTGCCGCAGGTGACACGCAGTACGACCTGCTCCTGACCGTCAAGGCAAACGCGCTTGACCTCGTTCTGCAGAACTACCTCGTTGACTACGCCGACATTCCGTACATCGACACGACAGCACCCTGGTGGGTTCAGGGCTCGATGGACTCCATGTCGATTGCAAACCGCGTCTTCTACGGCATCTCGATGTTCGATACGACGCACTACGACGGTGTCCGCACGTTCTTCTTCAACAAGCAGCTCGTCGAGGCTTACGACCTTGAAAATCCCTACGACCTCGTCAAGGACGGCAAGTGGACGCTGGACAAGCTGTACGAGATGGGTATGGCGGTCGCACAGGATCTCGACGGCGACGGCAAATGGGGTGAGGCAGACCAGTACGGCTACTGCACGCACGCATCCGTCGGCGGACAGGCGCTGATGACCGGTACCGGCGCAAATCTGTCCGTGCACAAGGATTCCGACGATATGCCCGTCTACGATATGAACTCCGACTTCTACATCGACCGTCTGACCCGCGTCACCGAAATCATCGCAACCGAAGGCTTCTACAGCAAGTTCGCAACGAGCGAAAACAACGGCGGCGTCGAATACTTCAAGGCGGGACGCTCGCTGTTCTACAACGAAACGATGGGCAACGCGCAGAAGCTCCGTCAGATGGACATCGATTTCGGTATCCTCCCGGGTCCGAAGTGGGATGAGGCACAAGCATCCTATCAGAACTGCGGCGGCAACCCGTACTTCATGTGCATCCTGACGACAAACGCTGACCTCGAGCGCACGGGTATCCTCCTCGAGTCTCTTGCCTACGAATCGCAGGACACCGTCAAGATCGCCGCCTACGACGAAATGCTGATGGGCAAGGTCTCCCGCGACAACGATTCCGAGGCCATGCTCGACATCATCAACTCCACGCTCGTCTACGACCACCCGATCGCGGCGACCTACTTAAACGAGCAGATCACGAAGAATTATATTTTCATGGGTAAAAACGATTTCGCGTCGTATTTCACAAAGTTTGAAGCGAGAATCACGAAAGATATCCAGAAGTACATTGATGCGTACAGCGAGATTTTGGATTGATACATAAAGCGACCACGCACAGGGACGAGACCGTCGGCACGGCGTGCCGTCGGTCTCTGCATCGAACACAAACGCCCGTCATCCCCCCTGCGGGGACGGGCAATTGATGTCGCAGCAGAGAAATTCGACACCCTGTGTCGAGTTTCTCGTCCCAATGCGTCGCACTTACGAAAGGAGAACCCCCTATGTGGAACGAATACCCAAGAACCCTTGAACGCACGGGCGTACAGGAATCCCGCGCGTTCGACCCGATTTTTGACGTGCAGTCGGACTTCGTCATGGTCTACGGACTGTACAATCTGAAAAAGCGCATTGCCCCGTGGAAGAAGCGCGGATACGTCATTCATCTGATGACGGGCGTGTCGTGGGGCGGCTATCAGGACTACCTGTTCGGCAAGTACGACGGCGTCAACCACCGCGACGAGGGACAGGTCTACGCTGACGGCTCCGAGCGCATCCACGGACCCGACGTGCCGTATATGGTGCCGACCAATTCGTTTGCGCACTATCTGACAGAGGGTCTGAAAAAGGCCATCGACGCGGGCGTTGAGGCAATTCACCTCGAGGAACCCGAGTTCTGGGCGGAATCGGGCTACTCACCTGCGTTCAAGCGCGAGTGGGAGGTCTATTACCGCGAGCCGTGGATCGACCCGCAGTCGTCCGCCGATGCCCAGTACCGCGCGTCGAAACTGAAGCAGTACCTCTATACCCGCACGCTCGACCGCCTGTGCTCGGAGTGCAAGGAGTACGCCATGAAGAAGTACGGACGGCTCATCCGCTTCTACGTCCCGACGCACTCGCTCATCAATTATACGCAGTGGAGCATCGTTTCGCCCGAATCGGCGCTGCTCGACGTTCCGACGATCGACGGCTATATCGCGCAGATCTGGACGGGAACGTCGCGCCAGGTCAACCGCTATTACGGCGTTGAGGCAGAGCGTACGTTTGAAACGGGCTACCTCGAATACGGCATCATGCAGGAGCTTGTCCGCGGCACCGACCGACGGATGTGGTTCCTTGCCGACCCGATTGAGGACAATCCGCAGTTTGACTGGGACGATTACCGCGACAATTATTACCGCACGGTTACCGCGTCGCTGCTCCATCCGAAGATCTCCGACTACGAGGTCTCTCCGTGGCCCGGACGCGTCATGCGTGATACCCATCCGCGCTCCAAGACCGACCCGACGCAGGTTCCGATCCCGCCCGAATATAAGACGAATTTGCTGCAGGTCATGCACACGCTGCGTCAGATGGCAGATCAGGGCGACGGCGAGTGGCTGCACGAAACGGCGGAGGTCGGCGTTGCCATTGCCGATTCGGCGATGTTCCAGCGCATTTATCCCGAGGGCAGGGAACCTGAATATGGCGATCAGTTCAACGCCTTCTACGGGTTGGCGCTGCCGCTCGTCAAGGCGGGGATCTCCGCGCGTCCCGTTCAGCTGGACAACGTCCGCCGCTTCCCGGGCTATCTTGATCCCTATAAAACCCTCGTGCTGTCCTATGAGTTCTGCAAGCCCGCGTCGCCCGATATCAACGTCGCCATCGCAGGATGGGTGCGTGCCGGCGGTATGCTCGTCTACGTCGGCGACGGCTCCGACGCGTTCCACGAGGCACGCGACTGGTGGAATACGGCGGCGGATTACCGCAACCCCGCAGAGCATCTCTTTGAGGTGCTGGGGCTGGGCAGAGAACTCCCCGCAGGTACGTTTGCCGCCGGAAAAGGCTCTGTGACGTATATCCCGCGCTATCCCGGCGAGCTTGCCTACAGCATGGATCACGCCGACGCGTACTGCAAAACGATTCTGCTGCTGCTTTCCTGCCGCGGTATGCAGATCACCCCGACCTCCACGCTTTGTATGCGCCGCGGTGTCTACGTCGTGACCGCCGCCATGAGCGAGCCTGTGGATGAGGAAAAGGTGCTTGAGGGAACGTATATCGATCTCTACGATACCGCATTGTCCGTCGTCACCGACCCGATTCTGAAGACGGGTACGGTCGGTCTCTGGTACGACCTTTCCCGCATCGATACCGCACTTCCCGCCGATATCCTCGCGCTCTCCGGCCGTGCCGACGATCTGCGCCGTCAGCCGCGTATGCTCGCGTTTGACTTCCGCGGTCCGTCCGATATGACGGCTTGTGCCCGCGTCTGGACGAAGCGCCCGACGAGAGAGGTTCTTGCCAACGGTCAGCCGATCGACTTCACCTACGACGAGGTCACCGAGACGACGTATTTCGTTTTCCCGTCAGACGGGGAACCGATTGAGATTAAGGTTAGATTTTGAGAGGATTACCACGCACAGG
>JAZQWK010000259.1:0-4259 GCA_045632325.1 Eubacteriales bacterium | reverse complement strand
CGATGTCCTTTGGCAAAAACATTTCGATCGGATGCTCGGGCAGCAGGGTGACGTAGTCAACCTCCGAGGACAGCGTGACCGGCATTTCACAGATCATCGTCGTATCGTCAACGACGCTGACGAAGTTGTAGTTGGTGTACGCCCAATCGACGAGCGTTTCGCAGTCGCGGTAGGAATAGACGTAGTTTTCCTCCTCGTTGAAGTAGGAGTTCATGCAGACGACGAGGTAGGTACAGCCCTGACGGCGGATGGACGTGACCAGACAGTAGCCGCCTTCCTTGGTGTTGCCCGACGACATACCTTTTGCAAGGGAATTGTAGTATTTGGTGTAATACTGCGTCGATACGATGTAATTTCGGTTGTTCAGCGTGCGTTCCTTGCGCTTGTTCGTTGCGGGAATGACGTGCGTCGTTTCCGAGGACATCGCCATGTAGTTGGAGTTGGTGTAGGCGTAGAGCGCAATGCGGAGCGTATCGCGTGCCGTCGTGCGCATATTGTTGTCGTGGATACCGGTACAGTTGGTATAGACGGTGTCCTTGCAGCCGAGCTCCTGCACCTTCTGATTCATCATATTGACGAACGCCGTGACGTTGCCCGCGATCGAATAGGCAAGCACGGAAATGGCGTCGTTTGCACCGGAGATCAGCGTTGCGTACAACAGGTTGCGCACCGAGATGACCTCGCCCTCTGCGAGATTGATGGTGTTGCCGAAGACACCGGACAGTGCTTCTGCGGGAACGGTCAGCTCGACGTCGAGATTATCTGCGTAGTATTCCAGTGCCAGCATAGCACCGACCATTTTGACGAGTGCCGTCGGATAGACCTTGGTGTCGATCTCGCGCCCGTACAGAATGGAGTCGGTTTCAAGATTGTAAATGAGACACGCCTGTGAGGTCAGATTCTCGGGATCGGAAACGGCACGGACGGGAACGGAAAAGCCCGTACACAAAAGAATCGGGATCATGACCAGCAGAACGGCACGGCTGATAAGGGTTTTGATGTTCATGGGTGCTCCTTAATTGGATTCGTGGAAGGATGCCTTTGATGCGCGGATATCGGCGTTGATCTGTGCCTTGAGCGCATCGAGGGATGAGAAGCGGGTCTCGTCGCGCAGCCGTTCTCGGAACGCAACGGTGATCTGTTGGTCGTACAGCCATCCGCTGTAGCCGATGACGTGCGTTTCGACGTTCGGGACGTGGTTGTCCTCGGAAATGGACGGACGCGAGCCGATATTGGTGACGGCAGGATAGGCTTTTTCGTCGATCGTGACCGTCGTCGCGTAGATCCCGTCCAGAGGAAGCTGCATCGTCGGCGGGGGATTCTGATTGAGCGTCGGAATACCGATCGTGCGTCCGAGCGCTTTGCCGTGGACGACGGGCAGGGAAACGGTGTAAGGTCGGCCGAGACAGCGTGCGGCGGAAACGGTATCTCCTGCGGACAGACAGGAGCGGATGCGCGTTGCACTGACGGGAAGTCCGTCGACGCGTACCTCGGAGATCCTGCGCAGAGAACGGCCGCTGTCGGAAAGCAGCGTTTCCAGCGTTTCGGGCGTACCGACAGCACCGTGACCGAAACGGAAATTGAACCCGCAGACACAGGCGCGCATATGGCACTGCCCGATCAGAATATCGCTGACAAACTGCTCGGGGGACAGCGCGCGCACCTCGTCAAAGTCATAGAGAAACGCGTAACGGATACCGTGCGCCGCAAACAGAGACAGCTTTTCACAAAGCGTCGTCAGCTGCTTTGCGCGTCCGGGAAACGGCGGTGCGGGAAACGTCCAGACGGCGGGAGATGCACCGAGCGCCGAGGCTTCCTCACACGCCGCGCGCAGCAATGCCGCGTGACCGAGATGGACGCCGTCAAAAAAGCCGAGTGCCGCGGAAACAGAGAGGGCGGCGACGTCGTCTGTATGCAGTTGTCTGTTTTCGTTCTGTAAATCAAGTACCGTCATTGTGCGGCTTTCCTCCGTTTCCGTTCGATTTATAATCTGTATTCTAATATGATACTCGATTTTGGGCGGAAAGTCAAGTCATAAGTGTAAATTTTTCAGCAAATTTATTTGCGTTTCCGCTTTACTTTTTTCGGGTTTTCATGTATAATGATAGCAGTATGAAACGATGAGGTGAAAAACGTGCAGATTCATGAAACGACCGACGTATGGCAAACGCTGAAAACGACCGAAAAACCGATCGTCCTCTACGGCATGGGCAACGGTGCCGATAAAATTCTTGCCGTGACAGAGCGGCTCGGTGTCGAGGTCGCCGATTTCTTTGCGTCCGACGGCTTCGTGCGCGGACATTCCTTCCACGGCAAGCGCGTCCTCTCCTATTCCGAGGTGTGCGAAAAATATCCCGATATGCTCGTCGTGATCTCGTTTGCGTCGTCCCTGCCCGAGGTACTGGAAAAATTCGACGCAATCGACGCGCGCTTTGAAACGGTCGCACCCGATGTGCCCGTATCGGGCGATACGCTGTTTACCTACGATTGGTTCTGTGCACACAGGGCGGATTTTGAAACGGTATACGAGATGCTTGCCGACGACGAGTCCCGCTCCGTTTATGAGAATATCATCAATTATAAGCTGTCGGGCAAGCTCTGCTATCTCCGTGCGGCGGTGTCGGATGAGGATGCCGTCATGCGCACGCTCGTACAGCCGGACTCGGTAACGTCTTATCTTGATCTCGGTGCCTACAACGGCGATACGGTGCGTAAGATGCTCGATGCCGCGCCGACGCTCAAAACCGTTTGGGCAATGGAGCCCGACGCGCGCAATTATAAAAAGCTGTCGCTGTACGCCGAGGGTGAAACGCGTGCCGCCGTATACCCCTATCCGTATGCCGCGTGGGACAAGCGCGAGACGCTGACGTTCCGCGTAGAGGGCAACCGCAATTCCACCGTTGCACAGAACGGCACGAGCGGCATTGCCGTCAAGCAGGCAAAGGAAAAGCAAATCGAAGCGGAGCGTCCCGATGCGGTTGTGGGCGGTGCCCCCGTGGACTTTGTCAAGTACGACGTCGAGGGTGCGGAGAGGGAAGCACTGCTCGGAACGACCGAGACCATTGCCGCATACAAGCCGCGGATGCTCGTGTCGCTGTATCACCGCACGGAAGACCTCTTTGCACTGCCGATGCTGGTCAAAGAACTGAATCCCGATTACAAGCTCTATCTGCGCCGCTTCCGCTACGTTCCCGCGTGGGATATCAATCTGTACTGTATCTGAAACGGGAAAAGCCATAAAAAGTGAATCCGACCTTTCGCAGGCCGGATTTTTCTTATTTCTGTGTTTGCAAGCGGTACCAGTCCTCGGACGTGACGGTATATTCATCCGCATCATACCGGATGCCGCATTTTTCATATTTTGCGGGATGTGATGTGACATAATGCATCCCCACCTTCTGCATCACTCTGCCGGATGCCGGATTTTCGGACATGTGATCGGCTGTGATCTGCCGAACCCCCAAGGTATCAAAGGCAAAGGAGAAGACCGCCCGAAGTGCTTCTGTCGCGTAGCCTTGATTCCAGAAATCCCGCCCGAGCATATACGCAAAGCTGCAACTGTCCGTCGCTTCATCAAACCGGAGCAGATCGATGCGTCCGATCAGACAGTCCTCCCTGGTAAGTGCAATTCCCCAAGTGTAACAGCGCAAATCGCGGTATCTGGCAATCACCTTTTCCAGGCTCAGGCGGCTTTCCTCTACCGTCTTGTGCGCCTGCCACAGCATATACCGCGTCACATCCTCACTGCTGCCGATTCTTTGATAATAACAGTCAAGATCGGATAAGCGCATCTGCCGCAGTAAAAGCCGTTCAGTCCGGATATCCTGCATGGGTATGAAATTCATGAGATTCCTCCTGCCTTGGATTTATTGCTTCCGTATTGTATACCCATCCCCGCGCACCGTTTCGATCAGCTTGATGCGGTACGGCTCGTCGAGCTTGGAGCGGATATAGCGGATGTATACGTCGACGATGTTGGAGTCCTTTTTCTGCACTTCGCCGTCGGGTTTCCAGACGGCTTCGTAAAGCTGTGCACGGGATAAGACCACGCCGCGCTGCTTCATCAGATAAAGGAGCAGCTCGTACTCCGTCGCGGTAAACGTCAGAAGGTCGTTTTTGTAAAAGACCTGACGTGCGGCTTCGTTGATGCGGATATCGTCGGCAGTGCAGTGCTGCTTCATGACCACCGCAGGCGCTTCGCGGCGGCGGATCTGGTCTTCTTCCTTGAAGCAGAGCAGCTCTTTGGCACAGTACAGAAA
>JAZQWK010000258.1:0-15253 GCA_045632325.1 Eubacteriales bacterium | reverse complement strand
GACATCTGGTGCGTGATGATGATGACCGTAATGCCGAGCTCGCGGTTGATCTTGCGGATCAGCTCGAGAATGGCATGCGTGGTATTGGGGTCAAGCGCACTCGTCGCCTCGTCGCAGAGCAAAACCTTCGGATTGGTCGCCAGCGCACGCGCAATGGCAATACGCTGCTGCTGACCGCCCGACAGCTGTGCGGGATATGCATTGGCCTTATCGGGCAGACCGACCGTTTCCAAAAGCTCTTTTGCTTTCTGCTTTGCCTCGGAACGCTTCATGCCGGACAGCTCCAGCGGGAACGTAATGTTGGCAAGGCACGTTCTCTGCATCAGCAGATTGAAGCCTTGGAAGATCATCGTCACGTCGCGGCGTACCTCACGAAGCTCTTTGGGCTTCAGTGCGCCGATATCAACGCCGTCAATGAGCACCTGACCCTCGGTCGGACGCTCGAGCATATTGATACAGCGGACAAGCGTGGACTTACCTGCGCCGGACATACCGATGATGCCGTAGATATCCCCATCGTTTACCGTCAGAGATACCTGCTTCAGCGCGTCAAACGTCGTCAGCGTACCGTCATCAGCGCTTGTCGTAAATGTTTTTGTAATATTACGAAGTTCGATCATGGAACCGTCAGAATCCGTATTACTTCAGTGCGTCGAGGTTGGACTGCTTGCCGCCGTACAGACCCATGGGTTCAACGTGGATGGCAGCCGCGGAAACGATGTGCGTGTTGTTCTGCGCATTGAAATCATCGAGATACGGAGTATGCTGGAAGTAGTTTGCATCGATTTCGCCGCTTTCAACAACGTTGTTGGGCTGAACGTAGTCGGTGAATTCAATGACTTCGAGGGTTACGTTCTTTTCAGCGAGGATTTCCTTAGCAACTGCAAGAATTTCTGCATGAGGAGCGGGAGAAGCCGCAACGGTGATGGTCTGACCTGCGAGAGATGCATAGTCAACGGAAGCATCAAAGCCGTCGGTAGGAGCATCAACGGTGGAAACAACGGCACCCTTATAGGTAGCAGTGATGAAGTCAGCAACCTTCTGAGAGGACAGAGCCGCAACGAGCGCCTTGATCTTGGGGGTGTTTTCGTTGCCTTCCTTGACAGCGACGATGTTTGCGTAAGCAGAGTAGGAGCCTTCGATGGTCAGAGACTGGGACATGGGGTCAAGACCGGCTTCGATAGCGTAGTTGGAGTTGATGACCGCATAGTCAACGTCCTTGAGAATGTTGGGGATCTGTGCCGCTTCGACTTCCTTGAACTTGATGTTCTTGGGATTTTCCGCAATGTCCATGATGGTTGCGGTGATGCCGGCACCTTCCTTGAGCTTGATGATGCCGTTTGCTTCAAGCAGAAGCAGCGCGCGCGCTTCGTTGGTGGTGTCATTGGGGACAGCGATTTCCAGACCGCCGGAGGAGCAGGCGGTGAAGGACAGTGCGAGCAGCGCACAGAGGATCAGAGCGAGAAACTTTTTCATGGTTTTTCTCCTTTATCATATAAAAATTTGGATACGTGCGTCCCATACAGGAATCCCGTGAAAATCACGGACGAAAAACAAAAGAGAGGACCTCGGTGTTCTGACCAAAGCCCCCCTTGTTTCTCTGAAAACGGACCGCAACTGTTTATGCGGCGGTATTCTTTTCCGGAGCGTCGGTCATGAAAATCTGCATAACACAAGTGCACATGGCATACATGCGCATTCCGGTCATCATCATTGCAGCAGAAACATTCATGTCCCGTCTCCTTCCAATCAGAATTTCCTATATGATTATGTTGATTATAACACCATTCCGCGTATTTGTCAAGAGTCTTTCCTAAATTTTTCGGTTTTCCGCCGCAATATCAGGCGTTCCGCGCCCGCAAACCCAAGACACCCAACCGCATAGCAAACGATATCCCATACAGAAAACGAGCTGCCGACCGCCACTCTGACAACCGTCCACCCATCCGGAATCAACGCGGCAGCACCGAGTGCCTGTGCAAATTCCACTGCCGCCGCAAACACAAATACGGCAAGCGGAAGATACGGTATCCGATTGAGGACAACGACCCGCACAAGACAGCACAGCAGCACCGTCACGAGAATATCGCCTCCGTACGGACGAATAAAATCATCTCTGACATACAAAGCGATAAAAATTTCAAGCGCGAACAACACGCCTGCCGCCGCCGCGTAAATCAACCTTTTTCTCATAGGTCGGCTTCTCCTGTCGGCAAAAACACCATCGGCACACCGCGACCCGCGGCATACCGCACCGTCATTCCCGTACCGCTGCGTTCCTTCTGTTCGTCATAATAGGCAACGCCCGTGATCGCACAGTCTACCAACAATCGGTTTCTGCGATGCATACAGCCCTTGTCATATTCCTGCTGTAAATAATACGCCTCGGCACGATGGAGCACCGCCAAATGCAGTGCAAGATCGCGTTCGTTCCAGCCGCGGGTCTGCTCTCTGCACGGAAGCAGAAGCACCAGCCGCAGAGACGGATGATGCAGCTGCTTGGCCTGCAAAACAGCCGCCGCGGCAAGCAGATCGAATCCGCGTGCACCGCCGCACAAAAACGTGGAAAAGCCTTGATATACCATCGATTCCACCTGACGGTCAAGCCAGCCGCGCAGGGATTCCTGTATGCGCTCCGTATCGGATGCGTCGGCGCCGACAATGTTGCGGTGCCCGGTAAAAAAGCACGCCTGATGCTTGTCGCGTTTCAATGCAGCCTCGATCTCGTCGGTCAAAAGCGGAATTTCCGCCGTCTTTTCGCGTACTGCTTCCACAATCGCGCGATACGATTCCGTATGTTTTGCACCGGCCACGGCAACACCTCCCATCCGCAGAGAACGATAGTTCTGATACCGTTCATTATAGCAGAAAAACAAAGGATTGTCAACACCGCAGCGCAAAGAATTGCGTATAATCTTTGCAAGCAATTCTTGCTTTTTGCACCGATGTATGCTATAATGAGAAAAACACAGCGAAAGGAATCCGCACATGTACTGTCAGACATATCCGCTCGGTACGCTGGGCACCTACAAATACGTCGTCATCCTTTCGGAATCGGACGGCAAGCTGCTGTTCAGCCGTCACCGCGATCGAACGACGTGGGAAACGCAGGGAGGTCACATCGAACCCGGAGAAACACCGCTCGATGCTGCCAAACGCGAGCTTTACGAAGAATCGGGTGCGCTTGAGTTTGATATCGATGCAGTATTCGATTACCGTGCGGGAGACGAGCACGGATATGCGGACGGCATGGTCTTTCTCGCACGTATCCGCACGCTTGCGCCAATCCCGGACAGTGAGATGGCAGAAGCTCGTACCTTTGACACATTGCCGCCCGACAATATGCTGACCTATCCGGGCATCACACCGACGTTGTACCGTTATGCCCAAACCCACCACTCATTTCTATAAAACAAGGAGACACGCCTATGAATCCCATTGTCAACGGCTGGTATGCCGACCCCGAAGCACGCTTTTATGAAGGAAAATACTACGTTTACGTCACGCGCTCGTTCACAAAATACGAGGATCAGATGAACATCGACGCCTTTTCCTCATCCGACCTTATCCATTGGGAAAAGCACGAGGGCATCATCGATATGTCGGGCTACCCGTACGTGCACCGCGCGGTCTGGGCACCCACCATCATCGAAAAGAACGGCAAGTATTATCTGATGTTTGCCACAAACGACATCCACGAGGATGACGAGGGTGGCGGTCTGGAAATCGCCGTTTCCGATTCTCCGAGGGGTCCCTTCCGCAATCTGCTCGGAACGTCGCTGATCGGAAAAATCATCTACGGTGCACAGCCCATCGACGCGCATCTGTTCAAGGACGACGACGGCACGATCTATCTCTACTACGGCGGCTGGGGACACTGCAACATGGCTGTCATGAACGAAACGATGGACGGCTTTGTCCCGTTTGAGGACGGAGAGGTCTTCCGCTCCATCACACCCGACGGCTATGTCGAGGGTCCGTGCATGATGAAGCGAAACGGCGTCTACCACTTCATGTGGTCGGAAGGCGGTTGGACAAACGGCACCTACCACGTCGCATCGAGCCATTCCCTCTCCCCGACCGACATCTGCAAAACGGGCAAAACAGTCCTGTCTTCCTCGGAAATCGCCAACGGTCCCGGTCATCACGGCTATCTGCACGTAGAAGGCACCGACGACGAATGGCTGATCGTCTATCACCGCCGCATCATCGGCGATTTGGAAGCCGGTCACCGTATGCTCTGCATTGACCGCATGACGTTTGATGGAGACGAGATCGTCCCCGTTGTCATGACTTAATATTCACGGAGGACTCTAACGATGGAAAACATAACCAACGAAACGGTCGTTCAGGATAACGAAGCCACCGTACAAACAGAACCTGACGGCACACAGGCAACGTATGCGCCGATTCCCTGTCAAAATGACCCTGTCGTCGGTACAGGTGCATTCTTCGGTCTGGAATTTCTGCTTGCGCTGCCGCTGATCGGCTTCTTGTGCAGTATTATTTTCTCTTTCGCACCGAAAAACCGCAATCTCAAGCATTACGCGCGTGCCAAGCTGATCTGGGCACTTATCAGCCTCGTGCTTTCCGTACTGTTGATCATCGGTGCCATCCTGCTTCTGCGCACCGTTCCGCAGATTGTCAGCAGTGAGCTCGGCATTGAAGTCGAAGATATGCAGGAGATCGCAGACATCATAGACGAGCTTCCCGGTATCATCGACCAATTCGGCGGAATCGACGGGATTGCAGGACTCGTCGGAGATGCAGGCGACCTGATGGAGGTCGTAGGACAGCTCGGCGACGCTGAAGGTCTCGGGGAGATCCTCGGACAAATCGGCGAAATCGAAGGCATCGAACAGATCATCAGCGAGATCGGTGAGCTCGAGAACATCGAAGAAGTCATCGGTGAGCTTGAAAATATCGAGAATATCGAATCCGTCATCGGAGAGCTGGAAAACATCGAAAACATCGAAGAGCTTGCCGAACAGATCAATGATCCCGACACCGTCGAGCAGCTGCTGGATGCGTTCAAAAATTACGTGGAATAAGACAAAAATCCCGTCGGAGAGGACAAACCTTTCCCGACGGGATTTCTCATTACTGTAAAAGTTCAGATACCGAGCATCATCGATGCGATACGGAAATACGTCAGCAGCGCAAGTGCATCCACGATCGTGGTAATAAACGGACTTGCCATGACCGCAGGGTCAAGACGGATGCGCTTTGCCGCAATCGGCAGAAGACAGCCGACCACTTTCGCAAACAGTACGACCACGACCAGCGTAATACAAACGACCAGCGCTACGTTCATCGTCACGCGGTCGATAAACAGCAGCTTGACAAAGTTCGCCGCCGCCAGCGTAACACCGCAAAGCAGGGATACGCGAAGCTCTTTCCACAGCACGCGCAGCCAGTCACCGAAGTCGATCTCATCCAGCGAAAGACCGCGGATGACCGTAACGGAGACCTGTCCGCCGGCGTTACCGCCCGTACCCATCAGCATCGGAATGAATGCGGTCAGCGCAACGCACGCCGACAGCGCATCCTCCGCCGCCGTGATGATCTTCTGCGTGAAGGTCGAGGACAGCATCAAAAGCAGCAGCCACGGAATACGCTGTTTCCACGTTTCAAAAATGCCCGTGCGAAGATACGTCTTCTCAATCGGCGTGATAGCCGCCATGATTTCCATGTCTTCCGTTGCTTCTTCCGTCAGGACGTCAATCGCGTCGTCGATGGTAACGATACCGACGAGACGTTCTTCATTGTCAACGACGGGAAGTGCCAAAAAGTCGTATTTGTTCAGCGTCTGCGCAACTTCAACCTTATCGTCCAGCGTTTTGCAGGAGATGACGTTGCGATCCATAATTTCGCCGATGGTGCTTGCGCGGTCGCAAAGCAGCATCTGCTGCACCGTGACAACACCCTCCAGGTGACGGTCCGCATTGATGACGTAACAGGTATAAATGGTTTCTTTGTCCCAGCCCGTACGGCGGATATGCTCAAACGCCTCGTCCAGCGTCATTTCCGCTTTCAGATCGACGTATTCGATCGTCATGATGCTGCCCGCACTGTCGGTGGGGAAGTTGAGGACTTCATTGATGCTCTGGCGCATTTCCGGCGAGGAATACCGCACGATACGCCGCACGACGTTGGCAGGCATCTCCTCGATGATGTCGACCGTGTCGTCCAAATACAATTCATCCAGCACGGCTTTCAGCTCGGCATCGGAAAATGCAGAAATCAGAAGCATCTGACGGTCGGGCTCAAGCTCAACGAACGTGTCCGCCGCCGTGTCTTTCGGAAGCAGACGGAAGGTCAGGATGACCTCCTCCATCGGAATTTCCTCAAACAACAGCGCAATGTCCGCAGGCTGAAGCGCCTTGACGCGCGCATACAGCTGTGCATACTTGCGTTCCGCAAGCAAAACTTTGATCTCTTCAAAGATCAGTTCCAGTTCTTCGTTCACTGTTTTGACTCCTTTACTCAAAAATAGGGGATATAGCCGGAGGAGTCCCGTATAACGAGAAATGGCAGGATATCACATGGCAAACCGGACAAACAGCGTCTGCCGCCGGTATTCATACAAATGCCGCCATCGCCCGCCGGGGGTACTTCGACTGCCGCTGTCCATGTTGTTCACCTCTGCTCTTTTCATTGATTTTGGCCCCGTTATTCCGTGCCTACCAAGATATTATACTCCAAAATTGCAATTCTGTCAATTATTTTTGCCGCAAAAGTCAAAATACATACGAAAAGAGCCGATACGTCAACGTACCGACTCCGATCGTTATTTTCTTATTCAGCGAATGTCAAACTGCGCGCCGCGCTCGATCATCGTATCGTGAACACGAACACCGTCGATTTCGTGTGCATTCACGCCCTCTTTCGCGCAGATCGCAGCCGCAATACCTGCAGCCTCACCCGTCGCACGAACGGTCGGAATGATGCGGATCGCCGCCTGCACGAAGAAATCACAGCCGATACAGCGTCCTGCAACGAAGAGATTGTCAAGATCGCGGACAACGAGCGAGCCGAACGGGATCTCAAAATACGGCTTTTCGTTCTCAATGCCCTCGACGTGTTCGTTGGTGAATTCATCGCCGAAGCCGTGAATGTCAACGGGATAATTCGTCTGCGCGACCGCATCGGCAAACTTCGCGTAACGCTTTGCCTCAGCAATGGTCAGAACGTGATCTGCCGCAATTTCTCTCGTTTCGCGGATACCGACCATCGACGCAAAGCCGGAAATGTAGGCGTTTTCAAATCCCTTGAAGTATTTCTTATAGAACGCCAGCTGGCGCATTGCCGACTGTTTGCCCGAGATCTGCGCGTTCGTCAGATCGGCGGCAGACGTACCGTCCACGCGGTCGAAAATTTCGGGACAGTTGCACGCAAGCGTATCGGGACGATTCGGCAGCGTGAACACCTGCCAATACGCAAGGTCTTCGGGAATCAGATCACCCGCATCACGCGCTTCTGCCATGATACGCTCGACCGACGTCCGCGGATTCTGCGTCGTGCATGCGGCATAGCATCCGCCGTCCCAGTAGGAAATGGAATCGGGAGCGGTTTCATGGAACGCTTTCATATCGACACCGGAAACCATATAACGCAAGGAGATCGGCTGATTTTTGCCCGTCTTCGGATTACCCTTGGTGTATGCCGCACCTGCCATAACGGACAGATCACCGTCACCCGTACAGTCAATGAACAGCTTGCCCTCGATGACGTGCATACCGGACTTGTCGGAAACAAAGGCACCGACGATGCGATTGTCTTCCTTGACAACGTCGACGAGATCGGTGTAAAGATACAACGTAACCCCTGCATCGATCGCCAGTTCTTCCAGAATAACGGGAAGCAGAATCGGGTCATAGTAACGGGACACGCCGCGTCTGACCATCGCTCCGCGCATCTCTGCAAGACGGTCAAGCTCGGTGACGATATAGGAGTTCATCGGCGCACCGTCTACGTGCGTGTTCATCGTCGGTGTAACGAGTGCTCCCGTAGAGGAACCGCCAAGCGCGCCGAACTGCTCGATCAGGGCAACGGACACGCCTTCCTTTGCTGCAGCGACAGCCGCAATCACACCTGCAGTACCGCCGCCGACAACGACGACGTCATACGACGCCAGCACGTCGCAGGTTTTCTGTAACGTATAATTCTTCATCATGATTTCCCTTTCCATTTCATGTCAAGATAGTGAATATAGGCACACCAGTCTTCCCGCGACAGCGCGTGTCCGAATCCGCGCAGATGATAACCGATATTGCCCGAGGTAAAATGATCACCCGGCATCGGCATACGGTCGGGACAGACAAGCCCCGGTACACCGAGCAGCTCCCATGCAGAGGATGCGTGCAGAGACGTTAAAAATTCGGACGTCGGGTCAGCACCGCGGTCGGTTTCCGCCGAGCCGACGCAAAGCAGACGCGGCGCGATCAAGGCAAGCAAAAAGCTTTGGTCGTACGGCTTTTCATCTTCCAGATCATCGGTAAACTGCTTGAAATTCTCGCAGTACCAATCCCAGCTGCCGACGCGCAGAAAGTCTCTCACGCGCTCTCCCTCGCCGTGCTTGGACGACGCGGCTCCGCCGTAGCCGGAGTTGTTGGAAATAACGGCGGCAAAGCGTTCGTCGAGCGCACCGCACCACAGCGCCGTTTTACCGAGGCGGGAATGACCGATGACCGCAACGCGTTCGGTATCCAGATCAGATCGTTCCGAGCAGAAATAGTCCATAATGCGCGATGCACCGTACGCCCACATACCGATCTTGCCCCATTCGTTCGGTGTGCGTTCAATCGTCGTACCGAAGTGCGCCGCAATGCCGTCGGAATAGTCACCGCGCAGATTGTCGTTGACGAGATCCTTGTATACAACCACGGCAAGCGCGTAACCCGCATCCGTGATCTCTTCCGCAGGAATATAGCGGTCCGGATACGCACGGAATGCCAGATGCAGAAACACAGGCGGCTTTTCTGCCGTCTTTGGAATAAACAGCGTGATCGGGAACGTCATCGTTCCGTTTTCTGTCGTAAAGGAAACGTTCACCGTTTCAATGCGGACCTTGCCGCCGAAGTGGGTATTCTCGGTATGAACGACCTCACCCGTCACAGTTACCGGCACGTCGGGCGTAACGCCGTAGGAATACTCCTGCAGGAGCCGACGCATTTCCGCTCTGCGCGCCTGCCATGTTTCCTTTGCCGCGGGTGTTCCGTCCGCATGGGTTGTGATCGGCAGATAATCGCGCGCCGCAAGCACTTCTTTCAGATACTTTTGCTCTTTTGCCGCACGGTGTTCTGCGAATTCTTCACGCAGAATGGCATAATTCAGCCTGTCATGCATCACCCCGCCGAGATAGACCGCCCGCCGTTCCCTGCCCTCAAGGACAAAGCCGCACTTTTCCAGCGACTTCTGTGCGCCGATATTGATATCCAACGTATTAGCGGTAATGCGCTCCATACCGAGATGGTCAAAACCGTAAGCAAGCATCAGACGCACCGCTTCCTGTCCCAGACCCCGTCCTCGGTGTTCCAGCTTCGCCATACCCATGCCGACCGAGCAGCAGCGGTTGACGCGGTCAATGTCCTGCAGAGCCACGTCACCGATGACCGTGCCGTCGTTGAGAAAAATACCGAGTCTGACGTTTCGATCTCCCTGCAGACGCTGAATTTCGTCATACCAGCCGTCTGCCTTTTCGGATGCGTGTCCGATACGGAATTCCTCCGCAGGACAGGAAAAATCGTATTCAAAATTCTCCCACAACGCTCTGCAATCCTCTCGCGAAAGCATCGCAAGATAGATTCGTTCCCCTTGTAATTTCATCATATTGTTTCTCTCCGATGCGCAATGCATTGAAGGCAGTACCGCACAGATCTGTCTTCGCAGATGCTCGGGCGGTACTGCCTCTGAAATTATTCGTTTTCGAGAAGTGCTTCGTTGATTGCTTCCAGCGTAGACTTGATCGTAGATTCCTTGGATGCCATCATCGATGCAAAGGAGTTCTTACCGGTGGTAACGAGCGAGGTCATACCGGTCAGAACCTCACCGACATTGTACAGGTTGCCAAGGTCACACCAGCGGTTTTCGTAAATGATATCAAGCATCTTTTGGGATTCGTCGTCACGCGCATACTTGGTCTTGAGCGCAACGTCGTAGTATGCGGGCGTGATCATCTGGCTTGCATAATATGCAGCAGCTTCCATAAACATTGCGGTTTCTTCGGGATACTGTGCCGTGATCGGAATCGTTGCAGCAGATGCAGACCAGGTGTGAACGTAGGAGTAGTATCTCTCCTGGTTTTCGTCAAACTTGGGCAGCGGCAGAATACCGAAGTCACCGTCCATATCACGCATCAACGGAACGTTGTTCATCGTACCGAACAGGAACAGCGTCTTATCGGTAGACAGGAACGTCGCACCGCGGTCGACGTTGGTCAGCGTTGCGTAGCTGCCGGACATCAGAGAAGCGACGTCACAGTTGATGGTCGTCTGCTTTTCATCGTAGATCTGATAGATCTTTTCCATAACGGCGAGGCTCTTTGCGGAGTCACCGGTCCAGGTCAGCTTTCCGTCTTCAACGGTAACGAGCTTAACGCCGGTCGCTGCGTAGAACGCTTCGCCGGAGTTGTACAGCATTGCCATACCGATGTTATCTTCGGAATCCATATAACCGTTGCCGTTGATATCCTCCGCAGCGGCACGAGCCATACCCATCAGTGCGTCGATGGTCCAGTTGCCGTCGGTAACAAGAGAATAGGGGCTTTCGAGGTCATACTTGGAAAGAACGTTCTTGGAGAACAGGATCGCATACGCAGCACGCATAAAGGTCAAGCTGATGTCGCCGTTTGCATAGTAGGACTTGCCGCCGATGCTGGTTGCTTCGTCAAAGACCTGGTTCCACCACGGCTGATCGAGATTGATGGAATCGAACATCGTCAGATCCCACAGAATACCGTCTGCCGCCAGCTTCGCGCTGTCCTGAATGGGAGGCATCATGAAGTCGTAGGTCGTGTCGCCGGCCTGAACCAGCTTGGAAATGGTGCCGTACAGCGTGTAAGAGAACAGGTTGCCCATCGGTTCAAAGTGGTTGACGATATCACAGTTGAACTGTTCCTCCAACAGATTGTTGCGTTCGACGATTGCGTCGTTGACGACGTCGCCGTCTGCTTCTTCGATCTTGAAGTCTTCTGCGGTCCAGCGTCCGGATTCGTCACCTTCCATCTTGGAAAGGATGTGGAATTCACGTCCGCCCATATCGACGGTCGCGGGAACGTATGCGGGTTCTTCGGTTTCAACTGCGGTCGTATCTGCAGCAGCACCCGTCGTATCAACGGTCTGTGCGGTATCACCGCCGCCGCAGGAAGCCATAGACGCGGTCAGAAGAAGTGCCGCGAGGCAAAAGCTGAGTGTACGTTTCATTGAAAAATCTCCTTTTCAGAAAATCGTTTTCGCATTTGATTCTGCGCAAACTTTTATGTATAACTTTATACTATTATAATATGTTTTTCCGCTTATGTCAAGAGGGAACGGGAAATTTCCGCGCCAATATACGATATATAAATACGATACCGCCCGACAGACGCGTATAAAAAACAAGCGCAGCTCTCGCATCGAAAGCCGCACCCGTTCTTATGCAGTTATGGCAATGTTAAATCTCAAAATCCAGGCAAAGTCTGGTCTTGGTATACGGTCTGACCTTCCCGTCGGCAACGGCAACGTGCGCGGGATGAACGGCGTAGCCCTTGAGCGCAGCTTCGCTTTCAAACGTGGAATCGAGCATGACGTCTGCGTTGGAGGAAGGCAGACCTTCGGTGTAGACCTTGATGTCAACGAGTCCCGGAATCTGTCCTGCAAGACCTTCGAGCCCTTCCTTGATGCCTGCCTTGACGGCGGTCTTTTCATCAGCGTTGAGCGTGTCGGCAAGCTGCCAGAGAATGATGTGCTTTGTCATAGTTGTGGTTCTCCTGTTCTGTGTTAATAAGATAACTTCATTAGACCTGTTCGATAACATCGGAAGAACGTTATTTTGTCGGATATCTGTAGGGGCCATTCACGAATCGCCCGCCTGTAAAATTGGACAAAACCATATTTTATATATCGAACCGGACGATTTGGTGACAAAACACAGGATATTCAAAGATTTTCACGGGCGATTCGTGAATCGCCCCTACAAAACTCGAATCTGTTTATTTGTTTGATTGTCATAGTTATCGAATACGTCTATTATACAGCAAGGATGCACTGATGTCAAGTATAAAACCATCAGATTGCGGCAATTTCGCGGAAAGTTTCGTTATATGCATTGACAAATGCCGTCCTGTGTGCTATAGTGGTGTCATAGAAATCATTGTTGACCGTCCTCAAGGAGAGCTTCATGAAAAAATCCCGTTTTTCCGATCATATCATGCCGCGCCGCAACGTCAGACATTTTCTGTGGCTGTGCGCAGAATCGGCTGTTTTATACGTCATATTCAAGATCACTGCCGTCATTTGGAATTCCATTCTGAAAGGGATGCCCGCATCGCGCTGGCCGCTGTTCTTCATCATGGCAGTGCTGATGGCATCGTTTCCGGCACTTTGGGAAGCCCTTCGGCTGTCGCGCGACATGACGGTACGCGCCGATTTTCAGAATTCCGTGTCCGACGGCTCGTATGACGCAAAAGCTGACCGCCGTTTGATTCTTCATTCGGATGAGCTGTGGAACGATACTGCTGTCGTTGCCGTCGTTTACATTCTGTTATACGCCTACCGTATGTTCCGCACATGGTTTATCAATATGACGAATCCCGATCTGACCGCAGCGGAAACCAATGCCGTCAACGCCTATTTTGCCGCCGAAAACATCGTCTTCTATCTCGTATTCGTTTTTGCGTATGCCGCGGCACATCTTTTGTTTACGCTGGCGGTCCACAAACGCTGGAACGGAGAACGTCTTCGCGCTGATACACCGACGACGGAACGAAAGTCATACATGTAATTTTTTGAGGAGGAGAATCCTGTTATGAAAAATATCATTGTGGAAGGTCATCGCGGCTACTGCGCGAAATACCCCGAAAATACGCTGATCTCCTTTGCCGCGGCAATGGATCTCGGCGTTGATGCCTTTGAGTTTGACGTCTGGCTGACCTCGGACAAGGTGCCCGTTCTGATGCACGACGGCAATGCGCGCCGCACCTGCGGTGTTGACCGCCATCTGCGCGATATGACCCTTGCCGAAGCAAAGCAGCTGGATGCCGGATATGCTGAAAAATTCGGCGATACCTACATAGGTCAGGGTATCACCGTACCGACCTTAGAGGAGACCTTACAGCTGGCGGCGGAGAAGCGTCCCGATATTCTCTTTGGCGTGGAAATCAAGGAATACACCGAGGAGACGGTTGATCTGACCGTGGAGCTGCTCAAAAAGTACGGCGTGTTTGACCGCTGCTGGTTCTACGCCTTCAATGCACGCATCATCCGCTACATCAAGGAAACATACAACGGACGGACGATGGGCTATCCCGACATTCAGATGGGCGAATTCAAGCCCGATTCCTACGATTGGTATGAGGAGATCGGACTTTCGATGACGTTCGTCAAGTCGGAGCTGTGCGCGTTCTATGCGGCAAAGGGTATGCCGATGCACATGTACTGCGCCGACAATGAAGACGATGTCCGACTGTGCATTGAGCGCGGTGCAGATCTGATCACGGCAAATGATCCGGTGCCGCTGATGCGGGTGCTTGGCAGAATCAAATAAAAATATTGCCTGTGCGGTTCGTAAGTGAACAGCACAGGCATTGTTTTTCAAAACGCAAAGACATTGAGCAGAATCTGTCCGATCGGATAAAGCCACCAGATCAGAAAACCCCAGTCGTAAATACCCGCCAGCGCATCCAGACCGATGATGAAATCGGAGACGAAAAACGACAGCGCACCGACGGCACAGAGGATCAGATACGGCCGCTTTTTAAACGAAGACCATGCATAGGAAAAGATCGCCGCGCAGTTGAGCGTGATAACCGCAAGATAGATCATGCAGAGCAGGTACATCGAAAAGTCGTTTCTCTGACAGCAAACGACCGTGAAATAAACAAGACAGGAAAGGGCAATGACGAGTGCCGCAATGACACCGCCGTTGAAGAATTTTTTATAGCCTTTGGACTTTGCCAGCAGGCGATAGGAGATGATATACAGCACATGCGCCGCCATAAACAGCGATGCGCCGATGATGAAGTAATTGGGGAAAATTTCGGGGATATTGCCGAAGCGCGTCATAAACATATCGCCGCAGGACGACACGAACATGGCCGCCGCGCAGAAGTATGCATATTTTTTGCGGCGGATAACGGCTAAGATGATCGCCAGTACCGTTATCAGCCACGTCAGCACAAACGTGCCCGGTAAGCCAAAGCAGGCAAAGTATTCGTTCATTGGATCAGATCCTCCATTTTGTTTTGGACTATTATAGCAGATTTTTTGCTTCTCGTCAAGAAATTTCGGAAAACCCCTTGACAAATATATCGGCGTGCGATATAATATAGGCGCGATATAACGGAAGACGATATATCTGCACACGTTATAGTTCAAAGAATCGGAAAGAAGTATCGGTTATGAAAAACAAAAATCAAAACGAGAATCAGAATCAGAGCGAAAACGAAAATCAGACGCACTATATGCCGATCTATATGTGTCTTGGTATCTCTGTCGGCGTGGCAATCGGTACGGCGCTTGACAATATCGGTGTCGGCATGTGCCTGGGGGTCGGTATCGGCACGTGTCTTGGCGCGGCAATGGATGTGGCAAACCGAAAAAAGACAACTGAGGATTCCGGGTCGGATGAGAAAAACGATCAGGACCCGATGGAATGAACGGAGGAATCGATATGCAGCCTGCTTTGACGGAAGCGGTCTATTACATTTTACTGTCCCTTCTGCAGCCGATGCACGGATACGGCATCATGCAGAACACGGAAACACTTTCCGGCGGACGCGTGCGTCTTGCGGCGGGAACGCTGTACGGCGCGCTGAATACCCTGCTTGAAAAAAATTGGATCTCCGCGCTGCCCGAGACGGGTGACAGCCGCGGCAAAAAAGAATATGTCATTATCGTTGCAGGTCGAGCGGCACTGCACGCTGAGATCGAACGGCTTTCCGCACTTGCGGCAATCGGACGCAGACTTACCGAACAAACGGAGGGATAACATGAGACACACGATCAGAAAATGGTTTTGGGCATGGGAATTTGACAAGGAAGAGAAGTGGCTGACC
>JAZQWK010000257.1:0-4683 GCA_045632325.1 Eubacteriales bacterium | reverse complement strand
CATATAAATTCCAAGGGTTTTTCACAGAAAAAGAAAACAGCCACCTTGCAGTGACTGGTTCGTTCTGAATACAATATCGAATAGATACAATCGTGAAGTTTGCACTGACGTGCAAGTGATTGTTGTTCGCTTCGCTCGCAGTGATGTGATTTGTTCCTATTCACGTGCGAAGCGCACATCACTGCCAAAGGCAGCTTCACGCACAACGTTCACTTCACGTTTCATGCGAACGGAATATATCGTTGCAAAAAAACATCCCAAGTCAAATGACTTGGGAATTTTTTGGCAAGTCAGACCAAAAAAGATATTAGCATTTTTCTGTGTTTTCTAAATCTTGGTACAGCTTTAAATAAAAATCAAGCATCTTATTGATTGTTTTTTCTCGTTCCAAAACAATTTCACGAATTGCCTTGATTTTTTCCATAGCCACGTCGGGAAGATAATCAAGAGGTATCGGCTCGCCTTCTTCCGGCTCAACGCAAGATTGAGAATCGGTAACACATTGAATCTTAAATAAAATCTTATCAATCGATTCAAGACTTTTTTGAAGTTCCACAATCTGGTCAAATACTTGGTTTTTATTGATATTGTTAGACATATAATCTTCCTCCATTGGTTTATCCGGAGGACACACAAGGCATATTTTATTTTCACCTACGAAGCGTGCCCTGCCGTTTTTTACAAGACCTTTTGCCCGTTTCGGATAGGTCGCTTCATATTCATTTCCTTGCTCATCAACAACAATCACGTTTTTTTCGATGGGTGTCGCCCCCTTTGTTTTTGATTGGCTTTGTGCGAATATCGTTTTTTGTGATGGGTATCATCCCCGATTCGCAAGTCTATTATAACATATATGGCACTATTTTGCAATATATTATGCAATATTTTTCGAAAATAATACAACTTGAAAATTACAACATTTCGACCTTGGGTTGAATTTGGGCTGTGAGATATATTGCGGTAGTTCAAATCCCTCCAATCAGTCGTTTTAGGCAAATGATATCTTTTTATTTTGACTATTTTTTGATTTTTGAAAAAGTGAGAAAAACGGCGAAAAACGAAGAAAACCCGAGAAAATCTCGGGTTTTCCGTGCGATATCTTTTTTGGTCGCACTAATTGGTTGCGGGGATGGGATTTGAAAGTCCCTCCACCAAATCATAGTCGCTGCGCGTCGCAATCACAGATTGCTCCTTCAGCTCCTTGATTTGGCAGTTTCACTTGATGAAAACGATTATCAATCGTTTTCATCTGCGTTACCCACGACCTCCGACTCCGGTCGTGGATCGATCCAATTCCTATCTCTCGATCGAAACAAAAGAAAACAGCCACCTTGCGGTGACTGTTTCTTTTGTTTGGTTGCGGGGATGGGATTTGAACCTCATGACCTCCGGGTTATGAGCCCGACGAGCTACCAGGCTGCTCTACCCCGCGATATCTCGTAATCACTCTTGATTACGTATATATTATACCATACAAACCCGCGTTTGTCAATAGGTTTTGAAAAATTCTTTCAATATATTAAAAACACAATCCGACAAAAAAACAGATCCCCGTCGCAGGACAGGGATCTGTAACAAGATCAAATTAGTTCTTCGGGATAGCATCCTTGTGGGAGAGGTTCAGTCTGCCCTTTTCGTCGAATTCGATTGCCTTGACGAGCAGTTCATCACCGACGGTGACGACATCTTCAACCTTTTCGACGCGCTTGTGGTCGAGCTTGGAGATGTGAACGAGACCTTCGCACTTCGGAGCGATTTCAACGAAGACACCGAAGGACATCAGGCGGGTAACCTTACCCTTGTAGATCGCACCGATGACGGGTTCGAAAACGATCTCGTCGATCATAGCACGAGCAGCCTTGATGGCGTTCTTGTCGATTGCGGAGATGAAGATCGTACCGTCTTCTTCGATGTCAACCTTTGCACCGGATTCAGCGACGATCTTCTGGATGACCTTACCGCCGGTACCGATGACTTCACGGATCTTATCGACCTTGATCTTCATGGATTCCATCTTCGGAGCGAAGTCGGAAACCTCTGCGCGAGGAGCTTCGATTGCCTTGAGCATGACTTCATCAATGATGTAGTCACGACCCTTATGGGTAACCTCGAATGCTTCGCGGATGATTTCGGGCGTCAGACCGTCGATCTTGAGGTCCATCTGGATTGCAGTAATACCCTTATGCGTACCTGCAACCTTGAAGTCCATATCGCCGTAGAAGTCTTCCAGACCCTGGATATCGATCATCGTCATGAAGGAACCGTCTTCTTCGGTGATCAGACCGCAGGAGATACCTGCAACGGGAGCCTTGATCGGAACACCTGCATCCATCAGCGCGAGCGTGGAGCCGCAGATAGAAGCCTGGGAGGTGGAACCGTTGGAGGAAACGACTTCGGAAACGAGACGGATCGCATAGGGGAATTCTTCAACAGAAGGAAGAACGGGAACGAGAGCACGTTCAGCAAGTGCACCGTGACCGATTTCGCGGCGTCCGGGGCTGCGGGAAGACTTTGCTTCACCGGTGGAGTAGCCGGGCATGTTGTAGTGGTGCATATAACGCTTGGATTCTTCTTCGTCGATACCGTCCAGCAGCTGAACGTCAGACATAGAGCCGAGCGTTGCGCAGGTCAGAACCTGGGTCTGACCACGGGTGAAAAGACCGGTACCGTGGACGCGCGGCAGAAGACCGACTTCTGCATTCAGTTCGCGCATCTGATCCATACGGCGGCCGTCAACACGCTTCTTGTCAACGAGGAGCCAGCGGCGGACGATCTTCTTCTGAATCTTGTAGATGAGTTCTTCGTAAACGGTTTCGATTTCGGGATATTCTTCGGAGAACTGTGCGAAGATTGCATCGCGGATGGGAGCCATACGAGCGTCACGGACGTTCTTGTCGTCGGTGTCGAGTGCTGCCATAACGTCCTTTTCGCAGAATGCAAAGACCTTTTCAAACATATCGTGGTCGAGCTCACCGGATTCGTAGGTGAACTTTTCCTTGCCGATTGCACCGACGATCGCGTCGATGAATGCGCAAAGCTTCTTGATTTCTTCATGAGCGAGCATGATCGCGTCGAACATATCGTCGTCGGAAACTTCCTTTGCGCCTGCTTCGATCATAACGACCTTTTCGCGGGAGCCTGCAACAGTCAGTTCAAGGATGGACTTTTCGCGCTGCTCGGAGGTCGGGTTGATGATGAATTCACCGTCAACCATACCGACGAAGACGCCTGCGATCGGACCGTTCCACGGAATATCGGAGATGGACAGTGCGATGGAAGCACCGATCATACCGGTGATTTCGGGGCTGCAGTCGTTGTCAACGCTCATAACGGTGAGGGAGAGGTTGACGTCGTTGCGCAGGTCCTTGGGGAACAGCGGGCGGATCGGACGGTCGATGACGCGGGAGGTCAGGATCGCCTTTTCGGACGGCTTGCCTTCGCGGCGCAGATAACCGCCGGGGATACGACCGACAGAGTACATTCTCTCTTCGAAGTCAACAGACAGCGGCAGGAAGTCGATGCCGTCTCTGGGATGTGCGCTTGCGGTAGCACAGGCGAGGATAACGGTATCGCCGTAGTGGATCATACAGGAGCCGTTTGCCAGTCCTGCAACCTTACCGGTTTCGACCCACAGAGGTCTGCCTGCAAGCTCGGTTTCAAAAACCTTGTAATTCTCAAACATGGATAAATACCTCCGTTTATAATATATTGCGGTGCATTTTTCCGTGTTTAGAAGTTAACGGCATGTCAAAATCCAACGGTTTGGCACACGGTTAACTGCTATACACAGACAGCACCTTCGGTTACTTGGGGATGTTATGACACGGAAACGGTCGGAACTCTATGAAAAAAGCTCCGACCGATGATTCCGGTACCATACGTGACGCAAAAAACTGTTTGGAAAGATTACTTTCTCAGACCCAGCTTTTCGATGATTGCACGGTAGCGATTGATGTCCTTCTTCTGCAGGTAGCCCAGAAGGTTTCTTCTGTGACCGACCATCTTCAGCATACCGCGGCGGGAGTGGTGATCCTTGGGGTTCTTCTTGAAGTGTTCGTTCAGTTCATTGATACGAGCGGTCAGAATCGCGATCTGTACTTCGGGAGAGCCGGTGTCGGATTCGTGGGTCTTGTTGGCAGCGATGACTGCCTGCTTGGTTTCCTGGTTGATCATGGTTGTTTCACCTTTCAAAATTGTATTTCCCAAAACGCAGCACACGGCAGGTGAATGACCGCGGAAATCGC
Organism: Eubacteriales bacterium; assembly: GCA_045632325.1. Classification (GTDB taxonomy): domain Bacteria; phylum Bacillota; class Clostridia; order Oscillospirales; family CAG-272; genus RGIG3925. The sequence goes on along the minus strand of JAZQWK010000257.1, from coordinate 439 downwards.
GGCTCTTTGACCCGTATACCGGGGATTGGGATTTCGCGGTATATGCAAATTCTACTCGCATATCCTTTGATATTATACCACAATTTCTGCACGTTGTAAATAGGTTTTTCAAATTTCTGTGACAAATAACTGCGGCGGTTACCGAGCGGGTTTGGCATTTCTGCACAAAATACATCTATTGTTTTTGGTTATACCGACGAAAGCACTTTTGCCGTGAGTTTTATAGCGGGATCGTGTTTTTAAGGAGGAAAAGGTGTATAATAATATGTGACCACAAGAGGCGTAACATAAAAGATAATACAGAATTTTCGGTTGTCGATACCACACAAAAAACCAAATCCCATTGCTTCAACGCTGACATTGTAAAACGTATATTGAACATAACCATTCCCTCTCACAGATTATTCTGTCAATCTATGAGCGTGATGTCCATTAAACT
>JAZQWK010000256.1:0-2458 GCA_045632325.1 Eubacteriales bacterium | reverse complement strand
CTTCGCCGTCTGCAACGGTAAAGACTTCGCCGCAGACCTTGCACTTATAGGTTTTCATTAGAAAATCCTCCTTTTTTAACATGGTACTTTAATTATATCCGATTTTATGTGGATTGTCAAGAGAAATTTGTCGATGGAGGCAGTCATTTTAAGGAGATGATGGCTACAAATTAAGAGACGCGCCTGCCTCAAACAAATTCAATTCCTAATTTCTAATGCTCTCAAATTTCACACGCCTCACACCACTTGATATATGCGTGGTCATACTCGTCAAAGCGGATTGGCAGAACAACGTAGGATGAGGTAAAATACTTGTCTCCGCTGCCGCCCCAGCGGTCGCCGAAGTATAAGAACACAATCTCGCCGTTCTCCTTTTCGTAGGGCAGAACGAATGCGGGCTGGGAATCAAACGTCGTCTGATCGCCAAACGGATGATTGAGCGACCAGCGGCCGTTGATCTTATGCGCGGTCGCACAGGTACCCTGATTCGGTGCCCAGCCGGTACACCACGAGGACAGCAGGTAATACTTTCCGTTTTCGCGTCGGTAGAACAGTGCCGGTGCTTCGCGGTATTCGCCCTGGAACAGCGTATGAACCTGACGGTCGACGTTCATATAGTCCTCCGTCAGACGGTAGACGGCAAGGTCTGCATTGTCGCGCGACGCGGAGATGAAGTACGCATCGTTCTGCGCATCGACGAACAGGGTGCAGTCGCGGGACATATTGCCGTAGGGATTGAAGCTGCCGTGGTAAACGAAGTCGCCGTCGGGCGTGTCGCACGTTGCAATGCAGGCACGCGCGTCGAAATAGTTATCGCCGTTTTCATAGTGCGCCCACATGACGAATTTCTTCGTCTTTGCGTTATAAAGCACCTTGGGACGTTCGATATTGACCTTCTTCTTCACGCCGTCCGCCTCGTGATACAGCGCAAGATCGGTGCGGACGCGATAGCCCTCACACGGGGAATCGGTCGTCAGCACGTGGCGGCGGAATTCCCAATCGACGAGATTTTCGGAGCGGTAGACGGAAACGTAGCTGTTGTCCCGCCGATCCTCACCGTACCAGTAATAAACCCCGTCGTGGTGCAGCATATGACCGCCGTGCGCGTGGATGGGATTGCCGTCGGTGTCAAGCCAAAGTGTTCCGTTGGGTTGTAATGCTGTCATAGGAAGACTCCTTTCGCGGTAAAAGCATGGGTCGCTGCTGATCAAGCAGTGCTTCGTCGTCTGTTATCCTTCTGCGGTGAAGGCGTCGATGGTCGCCTGTACGTCCTTTTCCGCCTTTTTGGAAAGACTTTCGAGCTTGGATACGATATTGGTCGATCTGGTGTTCAGAAGGTTCATCGTCTCGTTGAGCGTATTGCCCCAGCAGAAGAAGTAGCCGACGTCGAAGATCTGGCTGTCGAAGATCAGCTGCAGCATTTCCGCGCTGTCCGCATCACGGACGGACTTGACCATGACGAGGTTGTCAAGGAAGACGGGGGAGATTTCCTGCTTGCCGTAAGCCGCGAGTGCTTCCAGGATCAGACCGGAGCGGTCGGGATCGGTAACGGTCATCGGAACGGAGATCAGAGAGGTTGAGTAGGCATTTGCCTCAGAATAGTAGCGATCCTGATCCTCGGAATACTTGGGCATGGGAATGATACCGAAGTCGACGTCCGAGGCGCGCTGGTTGATGATGGTGGAGACCATACCCCAGTAGTACAGTGCATTGCCGGCACCCCAGTGGTTATAGCCGCCGTTCTGTGCGTCAAACTTCTGGTTATAGGAATACTGCTTGTCTACAAGTTCGAGTACCTTGTTGTAAGCATCGATGAAGAAGCTGTCGGTCGCCGTATACGTCGGAACGCCGTTCGCATCGGTCTTACCGACGGTCGCGCCGGTACCGAGCATCATGGAGAAGATCGCATCCTGCCAGAACGTGAAGCCCCAGCGGTCGAATTCGTCCTGCTTGCCGTTACCGTCGATGTCGCCCGTGACTTCCTTACAGTTTGCGATCATCTTGTCGATGGTCCAGGTGCCGTTGCGGACGTCGTCGAAAGGATTGTCGAGGTCAAACTCCTCGACGAGCGCCTTGTTGAAGAGCAGAGCGGACAGGCAGCGGTCGTCACCCGTGGTGATGTCGCCGGAGCAGAAATAGACGCAATCGTAGAAGGAGAGGGATTCCTTTGCGTTCTGGTTCCACCAGGGCTGTTCGAGGTTGATGTACTTGATCGAATTGAGGTCGAGCAGATAGCCCGTGGAGGCAAGACCTGCCTGGCAGTACGGAGAGGTGTTGATCGCGTCGATGACGTTATCGCCCGCCATCATCAGCTTTGTGATGTTTTTGTACATTTCACTGCCGGTCTGGTTTCCGCCGCTGTCGCCGCACCACATCAGCTGCAGATCGACGTTGTAGGTGGATTCGATGTAGTCCATACGCGCGTAGACCGCGTCGTCGACGGGGTCCCCCCCCGTGG
>JAZQWK010000255.1:0-6673 GCA_045632325.1 Eubacteriales bacterium | reverse complement strand
GGAGATGCAGACGGGGAAGCGTTCACGCTGGAAACGGTGCTTGCCGACGAGGACGACGCCATCGAGCGGCTGACCGACCGCATGACGCTGACAGCGGCGGTGGAGAAGCTCTCCGAGCGCGACCGCACGATCTTGCGTCTGCGGTACGGAAAGTCGCTGTCGCAGCAGCAGACCGCCGCGATTCTCGGGCTGTCGCAGGTGAAGATTTCGCGGACGGAGAAGAAGATTTTTGCGTTTCTGCGGGAACAGATGGCATAAAAAAAGGACTGCGTTTGTGGACGCAGTCCTTTGTGATACTTGGGCTCAATTGTGCTGCAGCACACGACGGAACGCGGGCGTTTTCGTCAGCAGAATGACGGCGGCAACGGTGAAGATCAGCTCGGGGAGCATATACGCGCCGTTGTACGCGACGGAATAGATGAACGGAGAACCCCATCCGTCGGGCATCCAGACGTCGAAGATGACCGTTCCGGAGACAAGATGCGAGCAGAACCGAAGGAACAGTGCCAGCGCAATGCCGCAGATCATGCCGATCCGTCCCTTTGTGCGGAACAGACCTGCAAGACCGATGACGGTGAATGCGACGAGGTAGTCAAAGACGAGACAGCCGATGAGTGCGGCGGGCGTCAGACCCCACGAAACGACTTTGCCGAGATCGAGGAACATCTGCAGCGTCGCGTGCAGAAAGCCGCCTGCAAGTCCCCATTTCAGACCGAGACGGATGGACAGCACGGAGATGGGGAGCATCGAGAGCAGCGTGACCGAGCCGCCGAGCGGTGCTTCGTACAGCTTGATCATCGACAGCACTGTGGCAAGCGCGATCATGATCGCACATTCGATCATCGCGCGTAATTTAGACGATCTTTGTAATTTGGACATAAAAAATCTCCTTTGAATAAAAAAATTCCGCACAGATGATACCGTGCGGAATGATACTTCAAAGCAGTTTTTGCGGCACTATCGCGAATATGCCGACCAACTTCGACATCGAATCATAACTCCCTACGCTGGTATTATCCAAATCAGGTTAGAGGGTTTTGAACCTGCAGATCCAATCTCAGCCGTTGCAATAACAGCACCCCTGATGTTCAACTGTTGCGGTGTGTCCCAAAGGACGTAATTATTATACCGCATTTGTCGGGATTTGTCAAGAGGGTAAGGAGAATGAGGAATGAGAAATTGGAACGGATTGAGGCAGAGGCATCAGTACTTCTCTCCCATGACCGTCATCAAAACGATATGCTCGGGAGGGGTGACCCCTCCCCTACAAGGATAGAGAAGCGCCGCTCTCATCAGAATCCATTTCTGATTATATCTCTTTGTGCGGTGCAAACGTGCCTGCGATCTTCAGATGGTTACATTCACGGCGCAGTTCTGCGAGCATCGCATTGCCGACCTCGTTATCGGTGACACCGTCGATTTCAACGTAGAAATAATACTGCCACGATTGCTTCTTCATCGGTCTGGAGCGCAGCGCCGTCATGTTGTAGCCGTAACGGCCGATGATGGCGAGGGCATTGGCAAGGGAACCTGCCTCATGCTTGACCGAGAACATGAGAACCGTGCCCGTCATCGACGGGGAAGATGCTCTTGCGCGGGAGAGAACCGCGAAGCGCGTGGTGTTCTCACCGCTGGTGTTGATATTGGCGTCGAGGATCTTCAGACCCCAGATCTCTGCGGTTTCTGCGCTGGCAATGGCTGCGAGGGATTTGTCGCCCGCCTCGGCAATCCGCTTTGCAGCAAGTGCGGTATTGGTGGCTTCCTCTGCCGCAAAGCCGTGCTCGTCAATATAATCGTGACACTGGCTGAGCGCCTGCGGATGGCTCGTGACCGTCTTGATATCTCCGACCGAAGCCGTTTGCAGACCGAGCAGATTCTGATGGATCTCCAGCTCGTAAATGCCGTTGATATAAAGGCTGCCCGAGAAGATCAGGTCGATGGTCTGTCCGACCTCGCCCGCGTAGCTGTTTTCAATGGGCAGAACGGCGACGTCGCAATCACCGCTGACGACCGCCTCGTACGCCGCCTTGAAGTCGCTGTGCGCCACGCGGTTGCCTTCGGGGAAGATTCTGCCTGCGGCGATGTGGGCAAACGCGCCCTCAACGCCGCTGTACGCCACGCGCAGACCGCTCTGCATTCGGTACTGATACGCGCGGGAGATGCTCATCATATTTTTGAGATAATCGATATAATAGCCCCGCAGACTTTCATCCTCGATGCGTGCGGCGTTCGTTTCGATGACGATGTCCTCACGCTTCTGATCGAGAATCGGCAGACCGTATTCCATTTTGTGCTCGCAGACAAGCTCTGCCGCTCTCATACGCCGCACGAACAGCTCTGCCATCTGTGCGTCAACTTCGTTGATGATGGCGCGGGCTTTTTCTAATTTGTTTGACATGGTTGGGTTTCCTTTTTGTTGTGATGTAAGGGATTGATGATGGTTATGGGTGTCGCAGGCGGATTCCCTGTGGTTGTAGGGACAGGCGTCCCCGACTGTCCTGTATTTCAATGCAGACACAGGGACAGTCGAGGACGCCTGTCCCTACGCATAACAGGAGTCGCCATTGTCACCCGATATCTCCATCGGATTTTATTCGTATCAATACGCTGTTTACAGCTTCTCCGCGATATCGTAAATCAGCTGCTCGGTCTTTTCCCAGCCGAGGCACGGGTCGGTGATGGACTTGCCGAAGATGTGCTCTTCCGCCTTGCACGCGCCGTCCTCGAGGTAGCTTTCGATCATCAGACCCTTGACCAGGCGACGGATGACGGGGTTTTCGCGGCGGCTATGGACGATGTCCTTGGCGATGCGCACCTGCTCAAGATACTTTTTGCCGGAGTTGTTGTGGTTGGTATCGACGATGACCGACGGGTTGGTGAGGCTGGACTTTTCGTACAGCTCCTCGACGCGGAGCAGATCCTCGTAGTGGTAGTTGGAGACGCTTCTGCCGGAATAGTCGAGGTAGCCGCGCAGGATGGCGTGTGCGTACGGGTTGCCCTCACTTGTGACCTCCCAGCCGCGGTAGATGAACATGTGGGACGACTGGGATGCAACGATGGCGTTTATCATGACGCTGAGATCACCGCCCGTGGGGTTCTTCATACCGACGGGGGCACCGACACCGCTTGCGACAAGTCTGTGCTCCTGATTTTCGACCGAGCGTGCGCCGATGGCGACGTAGGACAGAAGATCGGACAGGTAGCGGTAGTTGTCGGGGTACAGCATTTCATCGGCGCAGGAGAAGCCGTAGTCGCGCAGAGCGGCAAGATGCAGCTCACGGATGGCGACGATGCCCTTGTACATATCGGGCTTTTCCTCGGGGTCGGGCTGATGGAGCATACCCTTGTAGCCCTGACCCGTCGTTCTCGGCTTGTTGGTGTAGATACGCGGGATGATGACGATCTTGTCCTTGACCTGTTCCTCGATGCGGCGCAGACGGGAAATATATTCAAGGACGGGCTCTTTGTGGTCTGCAGAGCACGGTCCGATGATGAGAATGAACTTATCGGAGGTTCCGTCGAATACGGCGCGGATGCTTTCATCGCGTGCTGCCTTGACGGCTGCCATCTGTTCGGTTACGGGATATTCTGCCTTGACCTCCTGGGGGATCGGAAGCTTTCTGTGGAAATTCATCTGCATGGTCTTGTCCCTCTTTTTTCATAGATTGTGTTTTTCCAAAAACAAAAGCCCGCATACCCGGGTGTTCGTTTGAACACAGCAGATGCGGACTGTCCGTTTTTTCGTTTGCCGAAAAGGTTACTTCTCGGTGTACACAAAAGACGGGCAGCCCATGTTAAAGAAATAAAAGTAATAAAAGTTACAAGTAAACATGTCTGCTCCTCCTTCGTGGTTTTTGTTGTCACCCATTATACGCTTCTTTTTCGGATTTGTCAATGGGTTTTTGGAAAAAATTCGGAAAAGTTCAAAATCATGCAAATTCATGCGGTTGGGAGCGCGGTGATATGCGTGTGGATGTTTTTTCGTTAGCAGGGGCGATTCACGAATCGCCCCCACAGACGTGGTGAGATTGGCGCTGCCGCATTACCGGTATGCGGTTTTCAGCTGTATGCCGACGTCAGACCTCTTCGAATCAGTTGTTTTCCTCATACGCAGCGTTGGCGTCTTCGATCGCTTTATCGATTTTCGACCGGAACTTTTCCAGAGACGATGCAATATCGGTCTTGCCGGCGAAAATCTTGGGGTAAAGCTGGGTGCAGGTATAGGCAAAGGCGACGGGATGGTTGAAAGACAGGTTGCCGAAGATGATGTCCAGCGATGCTTCAGACTCAACGTCACGGGAAACAATGCCCTGCAGCATACCGTCATAAGCAGCGGTCATAACGGTATCCAGCGATTCATATGCCAGTGCTTCCATCAGAACGCCGGTGCGGTCGAGGTCGTTATTGGTCACGGGAACGAGCATGAAATACGCCTCAATGACGTCGGAGTAGTAGTTCTCCTGATCCTCACTGTACTTGGGCGGCGGGAGAATACCGAAATCGAGCGTCATCTTGCGCAGCTTCTGTGCGTTTCCGAGCGTCTCGTTATAGAACAGAACGTTGCCGGAAATAAAGTATTCGTAACCACCGTGGTTTTCGGCGTTCGCCTTCGTATGGTAGAAGCCGCTATCCTTTTTGAGGAATTCGCTGACCTTGAGCAGACGGCTGACGTAGTCCTCGTTCGTCATCGTAAAGGTGAGCATATCGTCCTCGTCCTTGGCAAGAGACAGCGGTGCTTCCAGCGCTGCCGCAAGATAACGGGCAACGAGAATTTCGTGAGAGGTATAGCCGTAGCGGTCCTGATCGTCCCACTTGCCGTCACCGTTGAGGTCGGAGGCAACAGCCATTGCCATTTCGCGCAGACGGTCGATGGTCCATGTGCCGTTCTTGACCATTTCATAGGGACTGTCCAGGTCAAAGGATTCCGCGAGGGTCTTGTTGAAGAACAGTGCGGAGGTACCGTCGTAGTGCGTCGTATCGAACGTGGAAATACCGTAGAAGACACGGTTGTCGATGGACATGAATTCCATAGAGGACTGCAGCCACCATTCACGGTCCAGATTCAGATGCGGAATGTCAGCGAAATCCCACGCGCCGCTCTGCAGGACGACGTTGAATGCGGGTTCTTCGCGCAGTAAGTAGATCGAATGGGTGCTGTCGCCGGCAGTAATGAGATTCATGACCGACTTCAGCGGATCCGTGCTGTTCTGCAGTTCTTCAAAATGAACGTTGTAACGTTCCTCGACCAAGGCATTGCGGCGGAATACCGCGTCGTTGAGCGTATCTCCCATTTCTTCGTCCGCCGTGACACGGTTGATTGCCATCCAGTCAGCCATACAGGTGTTGTAAAAAGAGAAGGTTTCACCGCCGTAATCGGCATCCGGCAGATCGGGACCGTTGTACGCTTCGGTGACAGGTGCGGTTTCGGTGTTTCCGTCGTTCTGCGGCTGGGTCTGTGCAGGGGTCTTGGTACCGGCATCGCCGCACGCGGACAGCAGGGATGCCGCAAGCAGAAGACCGGATAACAGGATTTTGCTGTGTTTCATGGTACAAAACCTCGTTTCTGTTAATATGACAGTATTATATCATATTTCCGCGCGGATTGCAAGGGGATGGTGAATGAGAAATGAGAAATTAGGAATGAGAAACGCCTGCGTTGATCGTGACCGCCATCAAATCCTTCATCCGACAGAAAACCACCCGACCTTTTTTGATCGGGTGGCTGTTTTTTGCGTGAAATCAATAGTTTTCAGCGTGGATTTCGAAATAGCTCTGCGGATGTGCGCAGGTCGGGCACAGCTCGGGTGCGTTCGTACCGACGACGATGTGACCGCAGTTGCGGCATTCCCAGACCTTGACTTCGCTCTTGGCAAAGACAGCGGCGGTTTCGACGTTCTTCAGCAGAGCGCGGTAGCGTTCTTCGTGGTGACGCTCGATCTCTGCAACGAGACGGAACTTTGCAGCAAGCTCAACGAAGCCTTCTTCTTCCGCGTCCTTTGCAAAACCGTCGTACATATCGGTCCATTCGTAGTTTTCGCCTTCAGCTGCATGGAGCAGGTTTTCAGCGGTGTTGCCAAGACCCGCAAGCTCCTTGAACCACATCTTTGCGTGTTCCTTTTCGTTGTCGGCGGTCTTCAAGAACAGCGCGGAGATCTGTTCGTAGCCTTCCTTCTTCGCAACGGACGCAAAGTAGGTGTACTTGTTTCTCGCCTGGGATTCGCCTGCAAACGCTGCTTCCAGGTTCTTTTCAGTCTTGGTGCCTGCGTACTTGTTGGCAATCAGTTCCAGCTTGTCACCCTTTTGGCGGCACTTGGGGCAGACTGCTTCTTCGCCGTCTGCAACGGTAAAGACTTCGCCGCAGACCTTGCACTTATAGGTTTTCATTAGAAAATCCTCCTCTTTTAACATGGTACTTTAATTATATCCGATTATATGTGGATTGTCAAGAGAAATTTGTCGAGGGAGGCAGTCATTTTAAGGAGATGATGGCTGCAAAAACTTTGTAGGGGAGGGGTCACCCCTCCCGCAGATACGGTATATCCTAAATAATAAGGAATAAATTATGGAAATGAAAACCATCCAATATAATCATCATAAAAGTGTGATGTTCGGGAGGGGTGACCCCTCCCCTACAAATTAAGAGACGCGCCTGCCTCAAACAAATTCAATTCCT
>JAZQWK010000254.1:0-9904 GCA_045632325.1 Eubacteriales bacterium | reverse complement strand
ATGCGGCAGTCAAGTACACGGATTCCGTTGACAAAATGAAGCGCGTCGGCACTGCCCTGTTTCAAAACATCACATCGGAGCTGCTTCCCGGATTTACAATGATCGCCGACGGTCTTGTTGGGCTTGCGACCGGACAGGAAGACGCGACATCAAAAATCAAAGACGGCGTGAAGGACATCGTGGAAAATGTCAGAGAAATGCTGCCGATGGTGCTTGATGTCATACGCGAGGTGCTTCCGCTGTTGGTAACAGCTATCGTTGAATCACTGCCGCTTTTGATCGAGACGCTAACCGAGGTCGGCGGCGAATTGGCAACGACGTTGGTAGAAGCACTGAAAGAAAACTGGCCTGCGATCAAAGAAGCGGGTCTTGAACTTGTACACGGTCTGTGGGAAGGCATCAAGGGCGCGGGCGCGTGGTTGTGGGAGCAGCTGAGCGGTTGGGCATCGGGCATCGTCTCCGACATCAAGGGATTTTTCGGCATCCAGTCCCCGTCCAAGGTTTTTGCCGGTATCGGCGGATATCTTGCGGAAGGTCTGGGCGTCGGCTTTGAAAAGGAAATGGACGCGGTATCGCGTCAGATGCGCGATGCTGTCCCGATGAGCTTTGACACGTCCATCGATGCAAGACTGCGTACGACGGCATACGGTGCGGAACGCGGTGCATACATGGAGAGAGGGTTTGCGCGGAACGGTTACCCGTCACAGCAGACAATTGTTCTGCAGGTCGGTGAGCGTGAGTTCGGGCGCATCGTTGTAGACGCATCCGAAAAAGAATATGTAAGACGCGATATGAAGGTAGTTACGAGATGAGTTTGTTTAAGATTGACGGGAGATCCTTCCCCGTCTTTGTTCCTGTCGGCGGGATGCAGAGAAATTTCAACGTGTATTCCTCCCGGCAGGAGCAGATGATCCGCGGTGATCGCGTATACAACGTGGTCGGAACGTTCTACGGATACTCGGTGACGGTTGACACGTCGTATGCGTCCGAGGAGGAATACGACGAGCTGTTTGAACTGATTTCCTCACCTGAGGAATGGCATGAATTCGAGTTCCCGTACGGGCAGTCGGTTCTGTCGTTCCGCGGTCACGTGGAATCGGGAGGCGATACGTTATACAAGCGGCAGGGAGGACGGAACGCATGGGGTGACCTGCAGTTCTCGGTCGTTGCCACAAAGCCGCAGAGGAGGTCTCTGTGAGCGGATTACAGGTATTTTATGCAGAGGGCGGCAGATACGTCTCGGACAAGTACAGCCGCGCCTCTGTCGGTGATATCGCGTTCGGCGGCGAGCTGAATCATACCAAGCTGTACGGAAATCAGAGGATATACGGGGAAACGAGCCCGTTTATGTTTGTATCGGAAACGGTATCCAATTCAGAAGGGAAACTGGATTCCCAAACGTCTGTGAAAGTCGAGAGGCAGAACATAGACGGATTGACGCTCATCTTTGATCCTGCAGGCGGAACGCACCCGAAGGAAGTCAACGTCGTTTTGATGTCACAGACCGCGCCAAACTTTGAAAACAAGCTGCTCACAGAGTCATACAGCCATGATATGTCCGGGCGTATCTCCGATGACGGTCTTGTGCGCGGGATGCGGCTGGACGCGGCGACGGGCGAGATGATCGCGGACGGTGCGTATATGTCGAGCGGTATGATGACAGGCGTGCAATACGATACGGTCATACGCACGAGAGGGATCGACTGGCTGTCGGGCGATCAGACAAAAACGGGGATCTGCGCGTATAATCAGAGATGGAGCGGCGTGAGAGTTCAGCCGGTTTTCAAGGTTTTCACATCGGTCGCGGAACTGCTGGCGGGTGATTCTTACATAGGCAAAATCGAAATCTATGACAATGGCGACGCGAAAATCACGCTCGGGTTTGATCGTCACTCTAACAATATTGCCTTTTGCGTGCCGCTGTCAGACGCAGAAACGATCGTCACGCTCAATGAGGAAGTCACCTATGGCGATGACATGACGGCAACGCCGACGAAATACGTCGGTGCATCCATTGAGGTGGTCGTAAACAATCCGCTGTGTACGATGGATATCGCGGCAAACGATGTGACGAGCATTGAGGTAGCGATGAAGGACGTCAATGCACCGTATGTGCATCATAAGCTGACAACGATGTACAGCGGGACGATGACCATGTACGACGCGGACGGCATCATCAGCTGTGATATCATCGAGCAAGCGGACATCCTGTCGGAGACCATGCCGACAAACACTTGCGACGTCGTGATGATCGATCCTGCGGGGATCCGATACAATCCGTCGGTACGTCAGCGGATCGAGGTATACCGCGACGGAGATCTGCGCGGGGTATTTTTTATCGACGATATCAAAAAGACCGGGACAAACCGATACGCCATTGCATCACACGGAATCACGGGTGAGCTGGAGCAGTACAGCTTTATCGGAGACGTTTACAAAGACAAGGACACCAAGCGGCTGATTGCAGAAATCTTTGATGCAGCGGGGATCTATTTTGAGATAGACGAGGAAATTCCGGTACCGACGTTGAGCGGATGGGTACCCATGACAGACTGCAAGACGGCTTTAAGGACGGTTTTATTCGCGGCAGGTCTTACGCTGGACGTCAGCCGGACGCCGCATCCGCGCGTGCGGCATATCGACGTCAGCAATACAACGGCGGAGAGGGAGATCACAGACACGCTGGCCGGCGAGTCGGTGACAGAAGAGCGACAAGTCTCGCGCATAGAGATGAAAACGCGCATATACATCAATCCCGATGACGACGCCGAATATGATACAACGCCGAAATATTACTCGCACAAAGAATACGGAAAAGGATACAAGCCGATCTATCTGTACACTGATCAGCCGTCTGTCATCAAGCGGTCATCGTCCCTTAATGCGGCAATGCAGGGATCGACGGCAAACTGCATCCTGTGGGACGGTACAAGATACTATCAATACAGCGACGGACAGGGCGGAACGTACAACTCTAACAATTGGGCGGTGCAGCTCTATCCGTACGCGGTGAGAGAGTTATCGGCAGCGGCGTACATTCAAGGCGCGAGCGGTGCCGTAATCAAATACGACAATACGATGATGTCGCAGTATAACGGCGGCGATATCGCATCACGATGCTTGTGGTGGTATCGGCGCGGTCAGATCCTCAATGCGGGTATCGTCGGGGACGTGCGGATCGGAGAAAACGTTTCTGTCGAGATCAGCGACGGTGCCGCGTTTGTCGGAACGGTCACACAGGTCAGATACAGTCCCGTCGGATCGAGAATGATACAGGAGGTGGTTTTGCGTGGCACTGATCACGGATCGTACGCACGCAGACTGTGAGCGTGCGGAGCGTATCCTTGCAAAAGTACATGCAGGTGAAACGCTGACCGATGCGGAACGTACGGAATATTTCGGAGGTCTGCGCGGATGCTACACGATGTCGCACGACTGGAATCGCATTGAGACCATTGTCCGTGATTTTTCCGCAAAGTACGGGCTTGGATTGATCACGAAAACAACGTGGACATACGGTGATATCGCGACGCGCGCGGATGTCGAGCGGTACCTTGGGAACGTCGAGGCGGTTTACAATGCACTTGACCGAAGAGACGGTCTTCCGGAGCCGCCGACGATTGAGCGGTGGATCGACTATCGAACGGCAAACGACATTGAAAAAATCATGGAGCGGGCAGAGGTTGAGAAAATCGGATACGCGATCCTTGACGTATCCGCGATCCTTGACGTTGCACTGCTTGGATAAGGGAGTGATATAATGGCTTACACAAAACGGAATTTTCAGCGCGAGCAGCTGCTGACCGCGGAAGATCTCAACGCAATGGATGAGCAGATTGCAACAAACGAGAAAAATGCAAAATCGGCGAAAAGTGATGCCGAAACAGCAAGAAAAAGTGCGGATGATGCGATGAGTGCTGTTCGGGGCGCTTTTGTCGATAAAGGTGTGCTTACATCGGAGGATAAACTTGATGACATCAAAGAACCTGGTATGTACAGTTGGTATACTGATGCACCAATTGGTAATCCGGTGTCAGATGCCGCGCTGATGACAGTATTTCGGTCAGACAATCAGAATATCATCACGCAGACGGTAACGTCAATGTACCGCGAGGAAAAGACAAAGAAAAGAACAATGTACCCGAGCGGTTGGAGCGACTGGTCGGAATTGCTTGAAGATGATTCCGAGTTGATGATTTTCCGGAGAACACTGACTGCAAGCGATGATTTCAATGCTGTGACACAGATCGGCGTATACAATTACAACGGAGATAATGCACCAGCGAATGCTCCGTTTACAACCGGCGGTGTGACTGTAATAGTATACGGAGATGCAACGCAGATCGCGACAGCGCGTTTTCAGGGAAAACTGCATCTAAAAGTCCGATGCGGTATTCCAAATACAGAGAGTTGGTCGTCATGGCACGATTTGATTAACAACGGACTTGTATATCGCGGGTCGTTATTTGATGTTGATGATCTTAATGATGTTGTTGAAGACGGTATTTACAACATCACAAACAACAAAAACGGCGACTTACCATCGAATATGCCGGATGGTATCGAAGATTACGGTGGTACGATGATGGTATATGGGTATACGGGCAATTTGCCAAATATGATTGTACAGACGATGTTAGTTACGCCTGCAATCGGACACGGTATCATTCCGCAGTTTAAGCTCAGAATCGGAACAAATAGCGGTGTATGGACAAGTTGGACATCATTGACCGACGTTGGACAGCTGGAAGAAATCGAGATCAAAGTAGCAGATTTGGAAAAACAGTTGGAAAAAATGACCTCGGGTTCCAGCGGTGCGTCAGATCAGATCCGTGTGCTTGGAAATGCAGCATATACAACGGGCATCATGGAATTTTACAGAGACCACAAATCCGACATCATCAGGGAATCACATTGTCTAGAATGCACGAAAGGAGCAGACGGGTTTACGGTGATTCTGTCTCCAGGAAATGCTTGCATATCAGGAATGTTCTTCGGGCTGAATGAGGAAAAAACATTCACGTTTGATCCGAGCAAAACGGAAGAAGATTCCTATCAAACTTACATCGGTATTAAAGCATACCCGGAAACAGGCATCGTGACATTGGACGTCAAAGAGGATTTTGGAGCACGCTATTGGCCGAGCGAAGAACGCTATGAACTTGGTCTTGCTTGGATTTATGCACCGGCCGGATCAACAGATCCGAGCAAAATGACGGTCACCGATATACGATTTGGATATGAAGACAAAACTCATGGAATCTCATTCGTTCAGAAGGAGGCAAGGTATCTCGGGTTCCCGGGAGAGAGAATATATCAGATCGAACAGGAGCGTGTTTTATCAAGACTTTATACTAACGGAATTCTTGACGATAAGCTAATGAGCGATCTTGTGCCGCATAACTATACACACAGATCAACCATAGACCAACAAAAGGAACCATTCGGGTTGACAATTACCGAAACACAGGATGAACTGGCGATTAAATTTAACGCCGGATGCTTGATGGTTGACGGTCGTGTTTTTTTCGCAACGGCGATCACAGATCATTTTACTCATTCTAACACAATCAATGGAGAGGATCAGAATATAATCCTCGGACTACGGTATAATAAGCAAACAGGTGCAATCGATCATATTCGACAAAATGTACAAATTTTAGATGTAGGGAATTTTATTGCGGGAAAAGATCAAACTACCGGAGAACTTAGAGAGTTTCCGAGTTATGAAGAAAGCGGTATATTCGAAGCAATTTTTGCAACGATACAAATACCGGCGGAAGCAACGAAGCTTACTGCTGACATGGTTACGGACACAAGACATTCTAAATTCTGCGGATTTTCTCGAAGCGCTATCCAAAACATGTATGGAACGCAGGAACGTCCTACATACAACGGGAAAGAGATTGCGCTGCTTGAAGATTTCGTTCCCGCAGAAGGAGGCTCATACTGATGGCACTTAAAACAGTAAATGACTCTTCCCTTTCAGCCATCGCCGACGCGATTCGCGCAAAGACGGGAAAGAGCGATGCGATTGCGTTCCCGAATGGGTTTGTTGATGAAATCGAAGGAATCGAAACGCAACAAGGAGAAGCGATTGTAATCACGGATTTTTCGTATTTCCATTACATGGGGGCAAGGCTCGATCTGCTTGGAAAAGTTGACACAAGTCAAGGTACGAAATTCAACTATATGTTTTCGGAAAACGGTGAGTTAGAAACGGTACCAGAGATTGATACAGGAAAAGGTATCGAATTCACACGAATGTTTGGTAGTTGCACAAATCTTTTAAGAGTACCAATGATTGATTTGAGCAACGGGGAAAACTTTGAGGGTATGTTTATCGGATGTACGGGACTAACAAGCGTTCCTGATAAGACATTGAGAAAAGGAAAAAAATTCGGAAACATATTCTACGGTTGCAAAAACATTTCTTCTGTGGGTGTTTTGGATACTGTAAACGGAACTGACCTTCATGGAATGTTTTACGGTTGCACAAATCTTGCGAGCATAACAGGGATAAGTCTTGATAATGGAGAAAATTTGAATGGTCTATTTCAAGGGTGCGAGAATCTTGTGAGCATTCCAGAGCTGGTTACAACAAAAGCAACGGATTTAACATCAATGTTTAGAGGGTGTAAAAAATTGAAAAGTATCCCGATGTTGTTTACGAGCAACGGAACAAAATTTAACATGATGTTTTATGGATGCAGTGAATTGACGACAATACCTGCGTTGGACATCGGAAAAGCGACTACTTGTGCGAGTATGTTTTACGGTTGCGCAAAGTTGACGTCCGTAACTTTCAAGGGGGGTACACCCGCGTCAATGGCATCTAATGTTTTCACAGGCTGCACCGCTCTTGCAACCATCAACGTTCCGTGGTCAGAAGGTGCCGTAGCGGGTGCTCCGTGGGGCGCACCGAATAATCCGACGATCAATTATAATTACACGGAAGCATAAGGGGGTGATATGATACCACATTAACAGAACCAATCAACCATAAAATCACAAAAACAAAAACACGGAGGAACAAATTATGATTTCAGGCGCAACGTATACCCTTCCCTTGAACATCCGCTATCCACTGCAGAGCACCGAAAAGATCATCATCACGCTGAAAAACGAATCAACAGGAATCAAGCGCACCAAGCACTACCCGAACAATGAAGAAACGTGGCTGATGGCAGACGGTCGCATCGGTGTCAGATTGACCCAGCAGGACACGATCGACCTTGTCGGCTATGTCAAGATCGAGGCACAGATCAATCTGAAATCGGGAGCTGTCGCAAAAACCAAAACCGAACGCACTTATATCGCGTCGACGCTCGACACCGAGATCGTCGAAGGTGCGATGGACAACGGTGAAGTATATCTTGATGGCGTTGCGATGGAAATGGGAGATCCCGTCATTCCGATCGATGTCTTTGCTGACGACGAGAACGCTGTACACTACACGACTGAGGAGAAAACCGATGAAGAAAAAGAACGCGCGAGAGAAAACATCGGCGCAATCAGCGAGGAGGATGCAAAAAGAATCGCGAAATCAGCTGATCACTATCATGCGAACGGAATCACAAGCAAGGCGGCTGTCACGGTTAAATCGGCTGTTTTGGAAGGAGACGAAACGATTTCTCTTACAGCAGCAGCTTTGGTCGGTTACATTATGAAGGGTCAGTTGATCGATATCGGGGGCGAATACTACAAAGCCGTTGAGAACAGCGGAAAAGCATCCAGCAACACAATTTTGGACATCAAAATCACTCCAAAGATCAGACGTGATTATTCAGCAGGAACGGTGGTCGATAATATTTTCGACGCAACCATCTTCATCTGAAATTCTGAAATGAGGATAAAAAATGAAAACAACAATCTCAACCGTTGCCGCCATCATCGGCGGCGCGGTATCAACATTACTCGGAGGATGGTCGGCAGGTATGACGACGCTTGTGATCTTTATGGCGATTGATTACCTGTCGGGAATCGTCGTTGCGTGTGTGTTCCACGCATCCAACAAATCCGCATCGGGAGCATTTGAGAGCCGTGCGGGATGGAAAGGGCTTGTGAAAAAGTGCTTTACCCTGCTCTTTGTGCTGATCGCGCACCGGCTTGATCTTGTGATGATGGAGACGTCTGGCATTGAGACGGCGATGCACTACATACGCGATACGGTCGTGATCGGGTTTATGGTCAACGAGCTTTTCAGCATCGTCGAGAACGCAGGCCTGATGGGAATCCCGCTGCCGAAGATCATCATTCGGGCGATTGAGGTTCTGCAGAGCCGGGCGGATGATGCGGTCATCGAGGAAACGAAAAACGATGATGATAACAAAACGGGAGGTCGTGCGGAATGAAACGCGGTATTGACGTATCCACCTATCAGGGCGATATCAACTGGTCGAAGGTCAAAGCAGACGGCATCGACTTTGCCATAATCAAAGCAACGCAGGGTCGATCCGTGTCCAATCCTTCCCTGCGAAATTTCACGGACAGCAAATTTGCGCAGAACATTGTAAACGCCAATCGGAACGGCATCCGCATCGGTGTGTATCACTATCTGACCGCGTGGAATGTCTCGGAGGCAATGCAGGAAGCAGAATATTTCCTGTCGGTCATCGCACCGTATAAGGCAATCATTGACCTTTGGGCGGTCGTTGACGTTGAGGACAGCAGATCGCCGCAGGACAAGTCTCTGATGGCGCAGATTGTCAACACCTTCTGTTCCCGCGTCGATGCAGAGGGATACCGACCGATGGTATACACCAATCCCGATTGGCTGACCAACAAGCTTGGCAACGTGTCGCATTGGGACTTGTGGCTTGCGCTCTGGCGTAACAAGGCAAACGTACCGAAGGCGGACAAGTATCCGAATCTGCGCGTATGGCAGTGGGGATCGGAAACGGTTGACGGCATTGCCGGAAAAGTTGATGCAAACTACATGATTTCCGACGTTGAGGTCAAGGAACAGCCGAAATCCGAAACGCTTGCGAAACCTGCTGTGTCCGGCAAGGATAACACTCCATCTGCATGGGCGGCTGACGCGGTCAAGTGGTGTGTAGACAACAAGATTCTGCTTGGCGACGACAAGGGAGATCTGATGCTCCATCAGCCATTGACGCGGGAACAGGCTTGTCTTGTAGTACAGCGGCTCTATGACAAGATCATCGATGATGCGGCTGGTATGGCGGCAGACAGAATTATCAAGGCTCTTTCGGAGGTTTGAGAAAATGAAAAAGCACGTAAATGAGCGGCGCAATGACTGAAGCGGGAGGTACACCATGACAAACGAACACCGATATAAACGTGCGGTATTGATTGCCGCACATGACATCAGAAAGTTAAGAAAGACCGTACATATCCAGTATGCCGCGATTGCTTTACTCTCTGCGGCGGCGGTTCTGCTTGCGGTCACAGGAAAGGAACGAAAACATGATCCCCCTTGATCGAGATATCGTTGTAAAAGCACTGCGGACACCCTATGCGCCGCTGCGGGAATTGGCTTTGTCATACGCTTCCCTGTCCCGCGACGAAATGCGCTGTGTCATCGGATGCATCGTTGACGGTAAAACCAACGAGCAGTTTGCAGAGGAAATCGAGCGGTCGCCGAAGTTTGTGTCGCGTCATCGCGGAGAGGGTCTGCGCCGTCTGCAATACGCATGGGCAAAGATCGACGGTCAGCTGCTTGCAGATATGATCGACTATACGTAAGTATACACCGTCTGAAAATTGCCGGCAAGTAAAAAATTGCATAAAAAGACGCACGGTTTTGATGCCGTGCGTTTTTGTTTTGTCTTGAAAGTGACCCGAAAATGACCGTGTTTGCGGATGGAGATTTGAGCGATTTTGCGGTACAATGATGTCAACAGATCGGGGTGCACACCGTCTGATTTAACAAAAAAACAGA
>JAZQWK010000253.1:0-6401 GCA_045632325.1 Eubacteriales bacterium | reverse complement strand
GATATCGTAGAGCTTTTCGGAGAGAACGATGACAAGTTCCTTCTTGTCGGTGGGAAGCGTTACATTACCCAATGCGATGTCGAGCGCGTAGTTGATGACTTCGTTCTTCTGCGCTTCGGTGATGTAGCCGTTTGCGGAGAGGTAGTTGTAGATTTCCTTGACTTCTGCGGGCAGATCGTCCAGAGTCGGGATTTCGGGAACAATAGCGGAACCGCCGGTGGTGCCGCCGAGTGCGCCGGCTACCTTATTGATAAGTTCAAGCTTCTGATCTGCATTGAGGTCTCCGAGGATTTCTTCAACGACCTTATTTGCGATATCCTGCTGAACTGCTTCGTCAGACAGATCGAAGTTCGGGTTGCCGGTTGCGTTGTCGAAGATGTATTCAAATACATCAACAGCATCTTCAGGATCAACAAGGCCGGAAGCTGCGAGGTCTTCATAAACCGCGATAACGGGGAGCAGGTCTGCTGCAGAAGGAGCAACAGGGGTCATTGCTTCAACGACAGTCTTGATCATAAGCATCTTTTCAGCGTCAGTCAGCGGGTCTCCGGCATTTCTCATCATCGGGTTGAAGCTGACGTTACCGGTCAGAGTGTAGTATGCAAAACGGAGAATGTTGTTGACATCAGTATCGGAAAGATTCTGATCTTCATAGCATGCGCAAACAAAGTCAATGATAGAGACAGTCTTTGCTTCATCGATGAATTCCAATGCCGTCAGTTCGCCGTAGAGGTTACTGACAACACCTGCGATCATCTTGATTTCAGAGTTAATGTAGTTGTCTTCATCAAGAATATTGTAAATTGTTTCGATAACTTCGATTCTCGCTTCATCATTGGGAAGCTTGTCGTAAATTTCAAAACCGAGGAACTTTGCGATTTCGAATGTTGCAGCATCGTCGAGGGTGCCGCCGACCAGGTAATCACCGACAAATTTAATGATATGGCTGACCTGATCGTCAGAGATATAGGACTTGCTGTCGAGGTATTCGTAGATCTTTTCAACGGTAAATGCTGCAGGGACTTCTTCTTCGACGTAGTCAGCGCCGGTGAATTCGTCTGCGTAGCACGCGATCATCTTTTCAGCAAGTTCTTCATGACCGGTAACGGACGGATGGCAGCCGATACCTTCGCCCATGAAGCAGCGGATCCACAGGTGGATCGAGATCTTTTCGGTTTCGGTGAGTGCATCGATACCGTCAGATTCGAGTCTTGCGGTAGCAGCAGCCATATCAATGGAGCCGCCTTCGCCGAACATTTCGAGTGCAGCCGCACCGTCAAAGTATTCGTCCTTTGCAATTTCCTGCAGAGCGTTGAACATGTTGAGAACTTTTTCGCACGCTGCAAGTTCATCATCGGAATATCCGGTCACGTTGCCGTTCTTGTGGATATACTCGATCACCTTTCTCTGCATGGGAGTATTATCCTTAAGAATACTGTTGATTACAGGGCTCTTGAAATCCCAGTCCATACCCATGCTGCCGATGATCTTGGTCAGATAAACGATGTTTGTTTCGCTGCGACCAAATTCGTCGATGAGAAGATCCATATCTTCGACAGGCGGAACAAAGGTGGATGTGCGGGAATCTGCGACCCAACCTGCACGGTAGAGATTGGTGAAATCTACAAGTGCACCAAAAAGTGCACCAAAGTCGATAACTTCACCGTTACCCATGTCGAACTTCAGACCTTCCTGGAAGTTGGTCATACCAAGAACAATGATCTGCGCCTTGGGATTCAGATCACGGATGATCTCAAGACATCTGTCATAGGTGATCAGGAAAGAAAGTGTTGCATAGCCGTAAAGGTCAACGACTGCTTCATACTTGTCTTCACCCATAACCGCAGCAACCTCTGCACCAACATAACTGTCAATAATGGACTTGATGCTGTCATAGAGATATACATACTCGGGGAAGAAGGTCAGAAGCTGCTCTGCGGTGGAACGACCGTCATTGAACCAGTCAACTCCGCCGACAGTAAGAAGCCCCAACAGACGGCTGGTTACTACGGAGGAGAAGCTGTGCGTACCAAGGTTGACGCTGATGACGTCTGCTTCCTTGATTGCAGTCTGATATTCCTCTCTGAACAGTGCCAGTTCATCTTCCGCAGCCTGAGTACTGTTTCTGTACACACGAGTGTTAATACCATTCGGTGCGGTATATGTCCATGCGGGGGTGGATTCAACTGCTACATCTAAGCCTTGCTCATTTTTCACAAAATGAGAATAATGAATGTCCGTTCCCAAACCAGTTAATCCGGGAGAAACGAAACCAATAACTTTCTCACTGAAGCGGCCATATTTAGCTGCGAGGAAGCGGCTTGCCTTACCTTCGTTGTCGTTACCGTTCTTCCAAATTTCGGTGGTGTACATATCGCCGTTATAAGCAACATCGCCATTCGCATTCTCACTGAAGAGAAGATGAACGCTATCGTGACCGGCATCCATGAACTTGGTCCAGTTCTCCTGCATCAGCCAGTAGAAGTCTTCAGGACGCTGACCGGACATAGCCCAAGGCTGCCAATCAACGGTGTAACCCTGGTCGACCAAATAATCGGCAAACTCAGAGGCATAGGTGGTAGGTTCAGTACGACCCAAACCAAAGGTATTTGTGGTACCGGAAGCACCCATATTAAAGATAGTAGCACTACCATCAATGGTATAGGGTTCTCCCAGATCTCCGTTCCATACCCAATTCAGAAGACCTTCTTTTGCATATCTGAAAATGTCCATACGGTCGATGATGTTGGCTGCTTGATAGCCCTGTACGGGGTTGCCGTTCTCATCGATATCGTATCCGGGATAGTAACCGGGGTTACCATAACCGTTGGTCATGGATTCGCCAAGCGAAACGTATTTGACTACGCCATCACCGTCAACGTCGGCACTGTTGACAGAAGATGAACCGGAATCAGCCACGGCCGCAAAGGCGACACTGCTGAAACTGAACAGCATGCATACGACAAGCAGCATTGCGATCAGCTTCGTGCTTTTGATTTTCATCAAAATTCACTCCTTCTTTAAATGAAATAATTGAAAAAATTGAAAAAACAATGCTAACAGCTGCTTTGCAGAGCGCGAACAGCCGTCAACTGTAGGGTTATTATAGCAGAAATTTCTTTATTTTGCAATGATTTCGTAACAATTTTCAAACATTCGTTTGATTGCACAACAATTGTATTTCTATATGGCATTTATTTATATAAAAGCACCACGGATAGCCCCCTGCGATTCTTCATCACGAGGAGGCTATCCGTAGTTTTTCAATTATTTCAATTATTTAGAAGTGAGCTAATTGAGGGACGAAGTATTTCTTACTTCAGGAGTCTGTCGAGCTTGCGGTAGAAGATCATAGCGACTTCTGCACGGGAAGCGGTCTGGACAGGAGATGCAGAGGGAACGTCAACGTCGGTACCGATGATCAGACCGGTTGCAAATGCCCAGGTCATAGCGTCGGTTGCCCATTCGCTGATTTCGTCTGCATCAGACAGCGTGGTCAGATCGAACTTGGTGTTCAGCTTACCGCCTTCTTCCAGCTCGTAACGGTACATAACCGTTACCATCTGCTCACGGGAGATCTGGTCGTTCGGACCAAACGTGCCGTCACCGTAGCCGAGGAAGATCTCCTCTGCTGCTGCCCAACGGACAGCTTCGGTATACCACATATCTGCTTCAACGTCAGTGAAGGTGAGTTCGTAGTCAACAGTCTTGCCGCCTGCGAGTCTCCACAGGATCGTTGCGATTTCCGCACGGGTGATGATCTGTTCGGGACCCCACTTGTTGTCGCCGATACCGATCATGTGACCCTTTTCGATCATGTAGCAGACACCCTGGTGATACCACATGGTATTGTCAAGGTCTTCGAAGTCACGGCAATGGCAGTTTTCGCCGCCGTCACACCAGAAGTGGACGAATTCTTCACCGCCTTCGGACGGTTCGAACGGAACCATCGGCAGCGGAACGATCGTGGATTCTGCGGGAGTCTTTACTTCTTCCTTATGTCCGCAATCGGAGCATACGCGGTACTTGTAGCCTTCAACGCCGGGACCTGCAACGGATTCAACGATCCATTCGCCGAAGTTGTGTTCGCCGTCGAGTGCGATTGCATTCAGCAGTGCTTCGCAAACGTCTGCGTGACCGTCAGCGGTCAGGTATGCGCCTTCGAGAACTGCAACGAATGCGTCTGCGAGTTCCATATAATCTGCCATGGACATATTTTCGAAGTCTGCGGGGATAACGATTTCAGTGGGATTCAGAGCGCCAACAGTTTCTGCACCTGCTGCGGAAACGAAGGTAACGTTGCCGGAGAGGATCGCATAGTACTTGTTGAACAGGTCGGTTGCTTCGATTGCGTAGTCGAAGATCTCACCGATGTTGATCTCGTTACCGTCAAATACAACGGTCGTTCCTACAAACGGGTTGACCATACCGACGACTGCGATCAGAGCATCGGGGTTGATTGCTGCGATGGTTTCGAGTGCTTCATAGGTTTCGATACCGTAAGAAACTGCTGCGTAAACGAGAATTTCTACGTAAGGATCGATTGCCTTGAGGGTTTCGAGATCGAATTCTTCCTCGATGGTCGTCTTTACTTCATCACAGACCTTTGCTGCATACTTTTCTGCGATTGCTGCCTGCTTTTCGCTCATGCCTGCAGTCCAGTCAAAGTCTGCAAGGACGTTTCCGTCGAAGTATTCAGACCAGTCAACGAAGTTGCCTTCCAGTGCTTCCATCATAACCAGGACGGTATCGGTTGCATCCATGTTGAAGGTGATGAATTCTGCTTCTGCAATTTCTGCTGCGTTGGACTTGATGTAGTCTACGAGGTTCTTTGCGGTGAGTACGACGCCATTGTTTGCGTCTGCATCGTATGCGAGGTTCTTTGCATTGACAGTTGCGTCTGCACCTGCTGCTGCGAGTGCTTCTGCAAAGATTTCTGCGTAAGAGGGAGCAACGGTCAGGTTACCGCCGAGAGCGACGTAATCGTGTTCGCCGCCGCAGATGCAGTATTCTGCATGCGTAGCTGCGTAGCCGAGTTCTTCGAGGACTTCGTGGATGGTTTCGAGGAGTTCGGTGACGTTGCCCATGATGGATGCGAACAGGTCAGCATCGAGGAGATCGGTGCGGCCGTCGAGCCACTGCAGGTAACCGTCTGCGAAGTTGTAAGAGGTCTCGAGGACGTATACGAGGGTATCGTATGCGAGTCTGACGGAAGCTTCTGCTTCTTCGCCAATGTCGTGAAGTGCTGCGAGAACCAGCGGGTAAGCGGTCTTGTACGCGAGCATGATTTCACCGGAAACGAGTTCATAGATCTGTTCCTTGGTGAGATCCTTATACTTCAGAGCGAGCTCGAATACGTCAACGCTGCCGTCAAGTGCGCCGTGAGCGATTGCCTTGGCAGCCTTGAGGTTGTTGGTGAGGATATCGAGGAGCTGCTGAAGCTCGGGGTTGGTCTTCAGGATATCATGCATATCAAGACCGTACTTGATGATGGTATCCAGGAAGAGAACGGAAGCTTCGTAGATATCGCCGTACGTGGTGATCGCGTCTGCGATGAGCTTGGTAACTGCTTCTTCGCCGTAAGCGTAGAAGATTTCCATAGCTTCTGCGGGGGTTTCTGCGAGGAACTTTTCAACTGCGTCTGCCAGTCTGGGATCGATGGAGTCAGCGAGAGCGACGACCTTTTCACAGAACTGGACGTATTCAGCGGGAACGCCGGAGAGGATATCGTATGCGTCTGCTGCGATATCGGAGAGGACATCGACCTGTTCCAGAACCTTTACAACGCCTGCTTCAACAAACGGAGTGAGGTCCTTGTTGGTCTGTCTTGCGAAGTCTACTGCGTTCTGGCAGTGGAGAGCAAGCTGGTCCTTCAGGTTGTAGACCTCGACGATCAGATCACGGGTGAGCGTATCGTTATCGAGGATGGACTTGAGTTTGGTTGCGGTTTCGATGCACGCTTCGAGTTCGGTGATCGCTGCTGCCTTGAGGTTTGCAACGGTTTCAGCGAGTTCGGGAGCGATCTCGCCCTTGTTTTCTTCGTAGTATGCGTCGATGGTTGCGATTGCGGATTCAAACGCGAAGATCGCTTCGTCGAGACCGTACTGCGCTGCTGCGATCAGACCGGCTTCAACTGCCTTTGCGTATGCCTTTGCATATGCATCCTTAAGGGTTGTTGCGATTTCTTCTTCATAAACGCCTGCGATGAATTCTGCGATATCAAGGATATCTTCAGCAGTCAGGTTCGGGTTCATCATGAAGATATCGTAGAGCTTTTCGGAGAGAACGATGACAAGTTCCTTCTTGTCGGTGGGAAGCGTTACATTACCCAATGCGATGTCGAGCGCGTAGTTGATGACTTCGTTCTTCTGCGCTTCGGTGATGTAGCCGTTTGCGGAGAG
>JAZQWK010000252.1:0-2241 GCA_045632325.1 Eubacteriales bacterium | reverse complement strand
GGGTCAAGGTCAAGGAAAACTGGCGTGACAATGCCGTGCAGGTAGCCAACTTCGGCTTCATTGATGAATAAACCGTCACCCGTATTCAACACACGCGGCGTGGTTCTGCGTGCGACCGACGTCGGGGAACGTGACCGTATGCTGACGGTACTGTCGGCGGAATACGGCAAGCTGTCCGTGTTTGCGCGCGGCGTACGGAAGATCACGTCGGGATCGCTTCCCGCATCTCAGCTGTTTGCTTATGCGGATTTTACCCTGCGGCGGGGCGCGCAGTATTGCTTTCTGAACGAATCGACGATCAAGGAAACGTTTCTCTCGATTTCCTCAACCATTGAGGGTGCGGCGCTTGCGTCGTATCTCTGTGAGATTGCGGACGAGCTTTCACTGGAGGACGAGCCGTCGTCCGAAATGCTGCAGCTGATGCTCAATACCTTATGGGTGATCGCTGCGGGCAGCCGTCCTCTGTATCTGGTCAAGGGCGCGTTTGAAATGCGTGCCGCGGCGATCGCGGGATTTCTGCCGGACGTGGAGTGCTGTGCCGGATGCGGATGCGAGGAGATCGGCGAGGTCGGGATGCTTGACATCATGAACGGCAGACTGATCTGCGGCGACTGCTACGACAATCTCTACCGCGAACGACTCGAGTGGGCGTCTGCCTATCTGCCGAAGGACGCTGCGCTGACCGATGAATACGGACAGGCGATTCTGTTCCGTCGGCTGACACCGTCTGTTCTGCAGGCGATCCGCTACGTGCTGTACACCGATCCCAAGCGTCAGTTTTCGTTCAGCGTTGATGCCGAGGACGTTCCGTTATTCCGCGATGCGTGTGAGACGTATTTACTGCATCACATCGGACACGGCTACAAAACGCTGTCGTTTTACAAATCATTGGAACATCTATAACATATAAGGACATATTATGGCAAATTTTGAAAAAGCAATCAGAACCCTTGAGTTTGACAGGGTGCTGGAGCAGCTCGCCGCCGCGGCACAGACGGACGGCGCAAAGGAAAAGGCGATGCGCATCATGCCGCAGACCTCTCTCGTGCGCATCCGCAAGCTGCAGGCGCAGACCTCCGATGCACGCAAGCTCATGGGTGTCAAGGGAACGCCTCCGTTTGGCGGTGTCACCGATATCACGGGTCACGTCGATCGCGCCGAAAAAGGAGCATCGCTGTCGCCCGCAGAGCTTCTTCGCGTGGCAAACGTTCTTCGCGTGGCAAGAATGCTCGACGACTATATCAACACCGATAAGCGGTTTGAAACCTCGCTTGACGAGGTGTTTGACCGTCTGACCGCAAACCGTTATCTGGAGGATCGCATCACAAAGTCGATTCTCGCAGAAGACCTGATCGCGGACGAAGCCAGCCCTGAGCTTGCTGAAATCCGCCGCAAGATCCGTGCCGCAAACGCAAAGATCAAGGAAAATTTACAGAAATACACGTCGGGTCAGACGTTTTCCAAATATTTGCAGGAAAACATCGTCACGCAGAGAAACGGACGCTACGTCGTTCCCGTCAAGGCGGAATATCGCAATGAGGTCAAGGGTCTGATCCACGATACCTCCGCATCGGGTGCAACGCTGTTTATCGAGCCGCTGTCCGTCGTCGAGGCAAACAATGAGCTTCGCTTCCTGGAAAATCAGGAAAAGAAGGAGATCGAGCGCATCCTGTCGGTGCTGTCGGGCATGGTTGCGGATTGTGCATCGGCACTCTCGCTTGACTATCACAACATCACCGAGCTTGCGTTTATCTTTGCAAAGGCGGAGCTTTCCTACCGCATGAATGCATCCGAGCCGCAGCTCAACGAGGACGGCGTTGTCGATCTGAAGCGTGCGCGTCATCCACTGCTTGACCCCAAAAAGGTCGTACCGATCGATATCCGTCTGGGCGGCGATTTCGATACGCTCGTCATTACGGGTCCCAATACGGGCGGTAAAACGGTATCTCTGAAAACGCTCGGTCTGTTTGCGCTGATGGCACAGTCGGGTCTTCATATTCCGACATCGGGTGAATCGACGGTCTGTATTTTTGACAAGATCTTTGCAGACATCGGCGACGAGCAGTCCATTGAGCAGTCGCTGTCGACGTTCTCGGCACATATGACCAACATCGTTTCGATACTCGGCGACATCACACCCGAGTCGCTTGTGCTGTTCGACGAGCTCGGTGCCGGTACCGACCCTGTCGAGGGTGCGGCGCTGGCTGTTTCGGTGCTGGAGCACGTCCGTGAAATCGGTGC
>JAZQWK010000251.1:0-12284 GCA_045632325.1 Eubacteriales bacterium | reverse complement strand
GGACCGAGCTTTTCAAACATGGTCGGGTTGACGTTGCGCAGAACGCCGAAGTGCAGCTGCATGATCCAGCCCCGGCGGGTGTATTCTTCGCCGAAGAAGTACATCATTTCGGTCTTGAAGATCTTCATTTCTTCAATGCTTGCACGCTGACCTGCAAGTGCCGCCTTGAAAATTTCGTTTGCCTGACCGGTGTACTGCTCGGGCGCATATGGAACGAATTCATCAAAGCCGTGGTCGGCCGTCTTACAGCCGAGCGCATCGAAGTAGTCAAGACGTGCGACATACGCTGCCTTGAGGGATGCAATGTCGGTAATCGGCATATCAGCAGCTGCGGACAGGGAAGCGATGTATTCCGCATAGCCCGCGCGCTCGACGTTCAGACCCTTGTCGGGACGGAATGCGGGCAGCACCTGAACGTCGTAGGAATCGTCTTCAGCGAGCTGCTTGTGGTAGCGCAGATCGTCGATGGGGTCGTCGGTCGTGCAGAGCAACTTGACGCCGGAGTCGCGGATGATGTTTCTCGCGGACATATTGGGACGCGCGAGGATCTCGTTGCAAAGCTCCCATACGGAATCGCAGGTGTCTTCGTTGAGGATGCCCTCGTAGCCGAAGTAACGCTGCAGCTCCAGATGCGTCCAGTGATAGAGTGGGTTGCCGATCAGCTTCGGCATGGTGGATGCCCAAGCCTTGAACTTTTCGTAGTCGGATGCGTCACCCGTGATGTACTTTTCGTCGACACCGTTGGAGCGCATGGCACGCCACTTGTAATGGTCACCGCCGAGCCACAGCTGGGTGATCGTGTCGTAACGCTTATCTTCTGCGATTTCCTTGGGCGGAACGTGGCAGTGATAGTCGATGATCGGCATCTTGGATGCGTAGTGATGGTAAAGAATCTTCGCTGTCTCCGTTTTGAGCAGGAAGTCTTCGTTCATAAAATCTTTCATGGAACTTTACCTTTCATGATGAAATGGGGACAGCCCGCAGATGACCCGGCACTGTCCCCGTAGTATTTGATTATTCGAGGGACTTCAGATAATCGTAGCAGATCTTTGCTTCTTCAATACCGGAAGGTGTGCAGGTTTCGGATTCAACGACCATGAGCATGCCGTATTCCTTTGCCTTTGCGTAAACGTCAGCAACGGGAGCGGTGCCCAGACCCAGCGGCTTGCCGTGACCGTCGATGTCGCCGTCCTTGATGTGGATCATCTTGATGCGGTCGTGCAGACGGTCGAGAACTGCGAGCGGGTTGGTGCGGCCGACGTACAGCCAGTAGGTATCGGTTTCCAGATCGATGTCCGTCTTACATTCGAGAACGGAGTAGATCATCTGACCGTCTTCATGCAGATGGAATTCATGTGCATGGTTGTGGTACTGCAGGGAAATACCTTCTGCAGCCAGCTTGGGTGCAAATTCGTTGCAGAAGTCAACGAATTCCTGCAGCTTTTCGGGCGTGGACAGGTCTGCACCGGGAATGATGTAGTTCTTGTTGCCGATGATCTTGTGATACTTGACGGTTTCGTCAAAGTTGTCACGAAGCTCCGTCCAGGAGGAGTGGGTGGAAGAGCAGACCAGACCGTACTTGTCGAGCCAGCCCTTGACGGTTTCTGCGTCGTTGCCGAAGAAGCCGGCAAATTCAACGTACTTGTAACCGATTTCCGCAACCGCTTTCAGCGCTGCTTCGAGATCCTTTTCAGCGAGGTCGCGTACAGAATATAACTGAATACCGTAATCCATGGTAAATATTCCTTTCAGAAAGAAATTTATAGAATCAGCCCGGCAGCATGGTGTGCCGGGCTGCGTATGTTTTATGCACTTTTACGAGATTTCAACGGAAATCCGTCTGTCTGAACTATCAGATTTCGGGAATTTCGATTTCGATTTCGTGGCCGAGAGCAGAGGAGGTAGCAATACCGGAGAGGATTGCCTGGTTGTAGATGATCTCGGATGCCTTGACGGGAGCGGGAGTACCGTTCTTGGAAGCGTCGAGGAACGTTCTGATCTTCATGTCGAACAGACCGTAGGGAGTATCCTGAACCGGAATGATGGTTTCGGTCTGGATGCCTGCAACTTCCTTGTAAAGAACGAGAGGACCGCCGATGGAGCCGTTCCAGCAATCGGTAGAGGGAATACGGAGACCGCCCTTGGTACCGAGAATGATGGAGTCACCGGGAGTGTCGATGTTCATCGCCCATGCGATACGGAAGTCGAGGATGATACCGCCTTCCATACGGACGAAGCCGCAGCCGAAGTCGTCGGTGGTGAACTTTTCAGCGTATTCGGGATGATTCGGATAGTAAGCCGGATCGTTGCCGAAGTAAACGCCCTTGTGACCGGTAACGGTCAGAGGCTTGGGATAACCGACAGCGTTGAGGACGCAGTCAAGCGCGTAGCAGCCGATATCGCCGAGTGCGCCGAGACCTGCGGTCTTGTCTTCGATGAAGGTGGTACCGAACGGAGTCGGGATACCGCGACGGCGTCCGCCGCCGGTCTGGATGTAGTAAACGTCACCGAGCTCACCGGATTCAACGATCTTCTTGATCATCTTCATGTTGTTGTCGAATCTGGGCTGGAAGCCGATAGAGAGAACCTTACCGGAAGCCTTTTCAGCCTTCAGAATTTCAACAGCTTCTTCCAGGGTAACACACATCGGCTTTTCAAGCAGAACGTTGATGCCTGCGTTGAGGGAGTCGATTGCACAGGGAGCGTGCTGACGGTTGTAGGTACAAACGGAAACGCAGTCGAGGTTCAGGGACTTGTCTGCGAGCATTTCCTTGTGGGAAGCGTAATCGGTCTTGACGCCTTCGACGCCGTGCTTCTTGAAGAACGCTTCTGCCTTGCCGGGAATGAGGTCACAGCCTGCGACGATTTCAACGTCGGGCTGCTTTAAGTAGCTTGCCATATGAGCGTCAGCGATCCAGCCGCAGCCGATGATTGCAACGCGCATCTTTCTGTCGGAATTCACAACTGCTTCGTCATGATTTTCCTTGTAAGCATCCAGAATGTTTGCCATGATGAAAATCTCCTTCAATTTTGCTAATTTTGGGTTCTGTACCGTGTATCACACCGATAGGAAGAATCCCTTTGCAATCATTATAACACACCTTTTCGGAAAAAGGAATAGGTTTTTGAAAAAAAGTCAGAAAAATTTTTGTAAAATTTCAACATGACGATACGGAGTTTCCCTATACCGACATTGTGCACAAATGTGCATAATGCTATTTGTATACAATGCCGAACCCATCAAACGAAGGCATAACGAGACGCAAAACGGGAACACTGATGAAAAGAAAATTCGGAGGATGTAGCCCGTGACCGTGATTTTGATACGCCTTGTGATCGTATACGCGTTTCTGACGCTGACGGTGCGCTTTATGGGGAAACGGCAGATCGGGGAAATGCAGATGTCGGAGCTCGTCGTCGCACTGATGCTGTCAGAGCTGGCGACGATGCCGCTCACCGACACTGCGATTCCGCTGTTGGATTCCGTTCTGCCGATGGGATTGCTTGCCGTCACGGAGATTCTGACGTCGTACGCGTTTTTGCAGTTTCCGACGCTGTCGCGCATCGTGACGGGAACGCCGCAGATCGTCATCAGAAACGGGTGTATCGACCGCACCGTGCTCAGAAACTGTCGGATGACGGCGGCGGAGCTGATGGGCGAGCTTCGATTGAAGGGAACGCCCGACCCGACGGACGTTGCGTGGGCGATCCTTGAGGAAAACGGCAGGCTGTCGGTCATACCCCGTGCAGCAGCACAGCCGCCGCGTGCCGACGATCTGTCGATGCAGGTAAAGGAGAGCGGCATCTGCCACACGCTGATTGCCGACGGCATCTTCAGCGACGCGGGAATGACGGCGGCACGGATCACGGAAAAAGAGGTTTGTGCGTATCTGCGAAAGCAAAAGCTCCGTGCGGAGGACGTATTTTTGCTGACCGTCAACGACGCACGGGAGTGGAGATTGCAGCGTATGAAGGAGCGTGTGAAAAATAAATGAAAAGTGTCATTGCCTCGTGTATTCTGCTCGCTTTGCTGATCGGCTTCTGTTTCTTCGTCAAAACGAGGACGCAGACGCAGATCGATGTACTGTACGAGATGACCGAGGAATTCCCGCGCGATATCGCGTCTTATAAAGCGTCGTCGGACGGTTATCTTGCACAGGTAAGAACGCTTGGGGATCGTTGGTCGGACGCTGTCGGTTATTTTTCCTACGTGTGCACCTATAATCTGATCAACCGCGCCGACGAGGCGGTCTGGAATCTGTACGCCGCAGTGGAAACGGGGGATCATCCCGCCGCAATCGCCGCAAGGTATCAGCTGCTCGACGCCCTGCGGCGTATGCGTGAGCTGGAGTCGGTCACCGTATCCTCGATTTTCTGAAAAAATAAATTATTTACAAATTCCGCTTGCAATTCGTCGATTTCTGCGGTATAATATGAAATTGAAAATCAGTTTCAAATTCGAGCATAAATGAGAATTGAGAAGTTCATGAAGCAAATTCTATCGATAATCACGCTGATCGCGCTTTTGTTTGCACTCGGCTGTACATCTCCGCTGACACAGCCGACGGATTCCGACGACGGTCTTTTCATCGTCACGACGATCTTTCCGCCGTACGACTTCGCGCGGGAGATCACCGAGGGTGTGACCGACGTCACCGTGCACCAGCTGCTGCGACCCGGTATGGAAAGTCATACCTTTGATCCCACGCCCGCCGATATTCTTGCGGTGCAGAACTGTGATCTGTTCATCTATACGGGCGGCGCATCCGACGAATGGGTACAGACCCTGCTTGATGCCGCACCCGGAGCAGAGGAAAAATCCGTCCGCATGATCGATCTCGTTGCGGCAGTAGAAGAGGAACACATCGACGGCGCGACGCACCGCCACGACCACGATCATGAGGAAACCGAACACGACCGCGAAATCCCCGACTCCGATCACGTCGAGTATGACGAGCACGTGTGGACGGATCCCCACAACGCGATTCTGATCACCGAGGCGCTTTGCGATGCCGTTTGTGCACTGGATGCCGAACACGAATCGCAGTACCGCGCAAATACGGCGGCGTATCTCGATGCGCTGTCGTCGCTTGTTACCGTCCTGCATGATATTACGGAACAGGCGACGTACCGCACGCTGGTCTTCGGCGACCGATTCCCGATGCGGTATCTGTGCGACGCGTACGGACTCGGCTACCGCGCGGCGTTCCCCGGATGTGCGGCAGAGTCCGAGCCGAGCGCGGCAACGATGATCTTTCTGATTGAAAAGGTGAAGGACGAGGGAATTCCCGCCGTTCTGACCATCGAGATGAGCAATGAAAAAATTGCAAAAACCATCTCCGAGGAAACGGGCGCACCGATCTGTCGTATGCATTCCTGCCATAATCGCACGGCAGACGAGGCGGCGGCTGACAAAACGTATCTTGACCTGATGTATGAAAACGCAGAGGTGCTGAAAATCGCCCTCGGTGTCACGGAGTAAGCATTACATATGAATTTATTGGAAATAAAAAACCTCACCGTCCGTTACGAGCGGCAGACGGCGGTGGAGAACGTATCGTTTTCTCTCAAGGAAGGCGATTATGCCGCAATCGTCGGCGAAAACGGCTCCGGCAAGTCCACGCTCGTCAAAACGCTCGTCGGTCTGATTCCTGCAGCGGAAGGACAAGTGCAGATGCACGGTATGACCTCGCGTGAGATCGGCTATCTGCCGCAGTCCACGATCGTGCAGAAGGATTTTCCCGCATCGGTCACCGAGGTCGTTCTGACGGGATGTCTCGGTAACGGCGGATTCCGCCCGTTTTATTCAAAAGCGCAGAAAGAGCTTGCAAAAGAAATGATGGCATTGCTCGGCGTGACGCCGTTTGCAAAGAAATCGTTCCGTGAGCTGTCGGGCGGTCAGCAGCAGCGCGTTCTGCTGGCAAGAGCGCTCTGTGCAACGAAAAAGCTTTTGATCTTGGACGAGCCCGCATCGGTTCTCGACCCCGTCGTCACGCACGAGCTGTACGCGATTTTACGAAAGCTCAACCGTGAGCGCGGCATCACGATTCTGATGGTATCGCACGACATCCACTGTGCGCTGGAGCAGGCAAATACGATTCTGCACATGGATCGTACGCTGAAGTTCTGCGGCTCGGTGGAGGACTATGCCAATACGTCCGAATACCGCCGCATGATCGGTGACTGTATCACAACGGAAGACATGATGCACGTCCATCATCACCACCACCATCACAACCACGCCGCGTGTAAAGCAGAGGAGGGAAGTGCCGTATGACGAACGTATTTGCACAGTTCTCCGTCCTCTTTTCCTACAGCTTTATTCAGCGAGCACTCGTCGTCGGCGTTCTCGTTTCCCTCTGTGCGGCATTGCTCGGCATCAGCCTCGTGCTGCGGCGCTTCTCGATGATCGGCGACGGACTCTCTCACGTCGGCTTCGGAGCGCTGGCGATTGCCGCCGTATTGGGGCTTGCACCGCTTGCCGTCGCAATTCCCGTGACCGTAGCCGCCGCGTTCTTCATGCTGTGGCTCAACGAGCGCGGACATATGCAGGGTGATGCGGCAATTGCAATTCTGTCCTCGTCCTCGCTTGCCGTCGGCGTTCTGATCACAGCTTCCACGACGGGTATGAATACAGACCTCAACAGCTATATGTTCGGCTCGATTCTGGCAATCAGCAAAAGTGACATGATCCTCTCGATCGTCGTATCTGCGGTCGTTCTCTTACTGTACGCGCTGTTCTATCATCCGCTGTTCTCGGTCACCTTTGACGAGAATTTCGCAACGGCAACGGGAACGAAGGCTTCTCGCTATAATCTGCTTCTGTCCTTGCTCACCGCGCTGACCGTCGTCGTCGGTATGCGGCTGATGGGTACGCTTCTCATCTCCCCGCTCATCATTTTCCCGGCTCTGACCGCCATGCGCGTCTGCAAAAGCTACCGCGGTGTCGTGATCTGCTCAATGGTCACGTCAGTTTGCTGCTTCCTTGTCGGACTGTGTCTGTCGTTTGTCTGCAGCTTGCCGACGGGTGCAACGATCGTGTGTGTGAATCTCGTTTGTTTTCTTGGATTCACCGTGGTTGGTGCAGTCAAACGCAAATAAATGAATATCAACCAGAAAAAGCGCTCCCGACAGCTGTAATGTGCTGTGGGAACGCTTTTGTTATTTCAATGTCAGAGAAATCAGTCGAGGTTTGTAAAGCACGCAATGCAAGCTTCGATATCCTTGCGAGAAAGCTTGGCAATTCTTTCGATGGTGCTCTGCAGATTGCGGTCGTTTTTCTCGAATTTCTGTGCAAATACACCGTCGCGGATGTTATTTGTCCAGAAGGTATCACCGAAGTCGCAAACGCGGTTTCCGTAGATGATATCAAGCATCTGCGTGGACTTTTCGTCGCGGGCGTACTTACCCTTAAGAACGTCTTCGTAATAAGCGGGAACGACGATATTTCGAGATTCGCACGCCATCAGCTCCATAACGGCACCCGTCATTTCAACGTCGGAGCAGGTCTCGAGAACGAAGTTGACAACGCCGCCCTCAAAACGGGAATAATAGTCCTCCTGCTCTGCGGTTGCCTTCGGATACGGAATGATCGCATAGTTGATATCCATATCGCGGTAGTACTTCATAAACGCAACGCGGACGACGTTATAAAGCACCTGTCCGTTGATGAAGACCGTGTTGTTTGCATAGTCCTTGAGCACGTTGGAGTTGAAGTAGACGTTGCCGGTCCACATCATATCGAGAATTCGCTCATAGAAGGTTGCAAACGCCTCGTTGCCTTCCAGCGCAAGATAAGGAAGATCGTTTTCGTCCTTTTCGATGGTCTTCAGACCCGATGCGATCCAAAAACAGGGAAGCACCTGCTTTGCCGCAGAGGTAATACCGTACTGGTCGGCATCGTCAAACTTGCCGTCACCGTTGAGATCCTGCACGACAGCCAGCATGTTTTCATGCAGCTTGTCCAGCGTCCATGTGCCGTCAAGAACCATATCATAGGGATTTTCAAGGTCATAACGGGAGTTCATTTCGAGGTTGACAAGCAGCACGTTGACCGATTCAAACGAGGAAATGTTGAAGTCACCGTAGGAGAAGTAGAGATTTCCGCCGATGGAGATGTCAGAATTCAGATCCTGTGCCCAGTATTCGCGGGTCAGATCGACGTTCGGCATATTCTGCATCGGAATGATGCCGCCTTCCTGTGCAAGAGAAAGTGCGTCGCGGTCGGTCAAACCGAAAATTTCATAGGTATCATCACCTGCTGCAAGCAGCTTTTTGACTTCTTTGGGCAGTGCATCTCTTTCAGAATACAGCTCCGTCAGCTTGACGTTCAGCTTGTCTTCAATGATCAGATTGCGGCGGTAGATCGCATCGTTCAGCGTTTCGCCCGTTTCGCCCTCTGCCGTCATCTGTGTGATCCAGGAATCCGTCTGGATATTGCTGATGTTGCACTCCTTGCCGCCGAAGTCAAGATCTTCGGGAAGTGCGGTTTTCAGAGAGGTGTCCTCAACGACCGTTTCCGTTGTCGGTGCAGTATCGCTGACGGCATCGGTCACAGCAGACGTATCGGCAGCAGAGCCACAGGAAGCGAGCAGGGAAGTCAGCAGAAGCAGAGAAGCAAATCTGCAAGCGTAAGTTTGTCTTTGCATTTCAATCTCCAATCGTTTATTCAGTAGTTTTTTGATTATAATATAATATTATATATGATTTCTCTGCGTTTTGTCAATAGTTTTTGAAAATTTCAGGCGATGTCCTCTTGTACGGACACCGCCTGTCATTTTGTTATGAAATATCAATCGACGATCGCCTGTGCAACCTCGATCTTCTCACCCGTCCGCATGGAGCGGTACAGCGCATCCATGTAGTACACGGGCTGAATCATCTGCTCGTAGGTACCGTGCATCTTGCCGGTGCGGAGCATACGCGCAAAGACACGGCATTCGTTCGGATACGCGTCGTCGAGCGTGATGATCTGCGTATGGATGCCGCCCTTGGTGACGACAGTACCGCCGTACTGATACATACCTTCGCAGAAATGGTTGGAAACGGTGTAGTTCTCGTAGCCGCAGAGTGCGGTGACACCCTTATCGTCGCGTCCGACCGCCTGTACCCACTTGGGATCCCAGCCGAAGACCGCGAGGGAGATCTCCGTCAGATGATCGGCGTAGAACCAGAAGTTGCCGTACTCGTTGACCATGTTGACGGGTGCGTAAACGGAACCGGTCAGAATATCGGCGCGGTTCTTTGCCGCATACGCAGCAAGCCGCTCGGTCTCCATGCAGACCTTCAGAGAAGAACCGCCGCAGATCGGGACGTTCTTATCCTTTGCGAGCTTTGCCAGTGCCAGCGCACCTGCAGGATCGGAGGTGAAGGGCTTGTCGATAAACGCGGGAAGTCCTGCCTCGATAAACGGACGTGCGTATTCTGCGTGATACTTGCCGTCGCGTGCGGTGACCATGACCGCGTCAACGTGTCCGAGCAGATCCTCGGGCTTGTCCGCGATGAACTGCACGCCTGCCTGTTCAATCAGCGCCTTGTTGGATGCGTCATCGGTGCCGAACGTGCCGACGACCTGAATATCGTCAAATTCGCCCGCAAAACGGGTGTCGATGCCGTTGAACATTTTCGAAAATGCCATGGCATGAGAGTTTTCCGAGCCTAAAATACCAATACGAAACATAGTAAATTCTCCTGAAATTATCTTTCAAATACGGTTCTTCCGCCGACGATGGTGCGTACGACCTGCAGATCATCGTCAAACAGAACGATATCCGCGCGTTTGCCGATCTCAAGCGTACCGCGGTCGGTGAACTTCTGAATCTTTGCAGGTGTCTCGGTCAGCATCTTCACCGCGTCGCACAGCGGAACCTCGGCAACGTTGACCATCGTGCGAAGCAGACGGTCGGTCGTTGCTACGCTTCCCGCAAACGCCTGGCGATCGGGCATTTTCGCAACGCCGTCTTCAATGATGACAGTCTGACCGTTTGCAAGGCTGCCGAGAATGCTTTCCGCACCGTCGGGAAGACCTGCACCGCGGATGGAGTCGGTGACAAGACAGGTACGGTCGGGACCGATGAAGCGGTAGATCATCTGCAAAAGTCCCTTGGGAAGATGACATCCGTCGGCGATGATCTCAACCGTGAGGTCGTCAAGAAGATATCCCGCTTCGACGACACCGCAGACGCGGTATGCGTTGACGCGGTGTACCGTGCTCATGCCGGAGTAGAAATGCGTCAGATGCGTGTAGCCGTGCTTCATCGCTTCCTCAACCGTCGCAAGGTCGGCGTCGGAGTGACCGACGGCACAGAGAACACCCTTTTCACGGCAAGCGTCAGCCAGTGCAAACGCGCCGTCCAGCTCGCAGGCAACAGACCAGCGCAGAAGCTTGTCGGTCGAATTCAGAATCGGCAGATATTCCTCGGGCGTGGGATTTTTCAAGAAGCGCGGATCCTGCGCACCTGCCTGTGCGGGCGAAAAATACGGACCTTCCAGATGGATACCGGGCATATCCGCACCGCGTTCGTTGATTTCCTGTGCGCGCGCGTGAACGTCAAACATCGCGCAGGTCTCCTCGTACGAGGCAGACATCGCGGTCGGGAGCAGCGTGGTCGTGCCGTGCTGTGCGTGCAGCTCGGCAGCACCGAGGAACGACTCAACCGTTCCGTCCATAAAGTCGTAACCGCCGCCGCCGTGCGTGTGCAGATCGATAAATCCGGCGGAAAGATACGCACCTCCCGCGTCGATGATCTCACATCCGTCCGTGTTTGCGGGCACTGCGGTCAGAATCCCGTTTTCATAAGCGACAGCACCGTCCGTGATCTTACCGTCACGGATGATGCGCGCGTTCGTAATGATCGTCATAGCCATATCAGTACTTTTCGGGCAGGGGATTCTGGCGGTGGATTTCTTCCATGACGGCGATCATCTGCTTGATCTTCGCGGGCTTGATGATCAGCTCTTCGCCCTCGGTCAGATGCGCGTAGATGTTGTCGTAATATGCCTTGACGGCAGTGTCGAACGCAGAACCCTTGAGGTCTTCGTGCTCGACCTTCCACGGGAGCGTTTCGCCGCAGTATCTCGGTTCGTTGTTCGCGCCGCGGAGAGATTCCAGAGTGAGCTTGGGATCTTCGACGTCAGCGGGATTGTAATACTTGTAGTCGATGACGGACTGCGTTGCCTTGAGAGAGCCGTACTGACCCTGGATGTTGTAGGTGAAGTCTGCATACGCGTTGCAGGAGGAGATTTCGACGTCGATGACGGGCTTGCCGGGCAGAAGCATCAGAACCTTACAGAAGTCTTCTGCGTCGCCGTAGCTGTTGACGAGGTCAAGACGGGAAACGACCTGCGGCATTTCATCGGAGCCGAGCAGATCGAGTGCCTGTTCAAACGGGTGAGGACCCGTGTTGCGCAGACAGCCGCCGCCGAAGCGCTGAGAGCACTGCCAGTCCCAACGGCGAGCCCAGCCGGAGAACTGAATCTTGATCATGGCGATGCGTCCGAGCACGCCGGAATCGAGAATTTCGTTGATGCGGCGATAGTACGGTGCAAAGTGAGACTGCTGGAAGACGCACAGCATGACGTTGTTTTCCGCTGCTGCATCGATCAGTGCCTGACAGTCGTCGGCATGAACGGCAAACGGCTTTTCGGTGACGACGTTGAAGCCGTGCTTTAAGAAGTCGAGAGCAACGGGATAGTGCAGGTAGGAATAGGTCGCATTGACAACGAGGTCGATGTCCTTGCGGTCGAGAATTTCACGGTAGTCGGCATAAACGTCACAGCCGTGGCGTGCCTTTGCCTGTTCGCGGCGGAAGTCGAGTTCATCGACGACGGCAACGACCTCATACTTGGTGTTGGAGTCGGATGCGAAGAACTTGGAGTGAATGTCCTGACCGGAACGTCCGTAGCCGATGATGGCAACTCTTAACTTTTTCATGATGGTGAGTCCTTTCTATGTATATGTAATGAAATTATGTTTACAGTAAATCCGCACCGCTGTCTGCGTCACAGAACATGACGCAGTCGGCGTGTCCGCGCATGACGGTTGCCGGAACGTCTTCGGTGATCGGACCGAGCGCGGTCTTCTTGACGGCTTCGCGCTTGGTCGGTGCGGGAACGGTGCAGACCAGGTGCGGCGCGTTGGCAAGCGTCGGAACGGTCAGCGTCAGCGCGTGCGTCGGAACCTCGTCGATGGAAGCAAAGCATCCGTCGTGAACCTGCTGCATACGGCAGACCTCGTCGAGCTTGACGACCTTGACGACCTCGGGGTCATCAAAGAACGCAAAGCC
>JAZQWK010000250.1:0-3015 GCA_045632325.1 Eubacteriales bacterium | reverse complement strand
ATCTGCGCACGCATTTCCCGCTCGGTCTGTACGATATGCCGCTATCCGAGATGCTCGGTGCGCTCTATTACGGCTACTTCGGCGTGTATAACCTTGAGCTTGACTACCCGCGCTTTGACGATATCCACGAGCCGCTTCCCGCACTGCTCACGTCCATCGAAACGCTCTCTGCCGCCATGCCCATCGCCGCGCGGCTGTACGACTCCCTGCGCACGGAGTTTGACACCAAATTCCAAAATGCCGTCACCGCACTTCACACACCGCAAACAGAAAACGGAACGTATTTTGCCCCACTTCTGTCCGCCTCCTATCTGTTCCGTACCAACAGCTATCGCTGGGGCATGGACGTCGCATTCCGCTATGCGTATCACCTGTGCAGAACACCGCACCGCGCCGCCGAACTGCTCGGAGATCTGTCCTTGATCGTCATCAGCCACGGACACGTTGACCATTTTGAAGAACCAACCGTCAGACAACTTGCCAAAACCGACGTCAAATGGGTTATCCCGCATTTTCTCTTGGATACCGCACGCAGCTACGGCATCCGAGAAGAAAGCATCATCCCCGCGTATCCCGGAGTCCCGATCACCGAAGGACCGCTTCACATCCTGCCGTTTGAGGGCAAGCACTACCGTCCCGGCACGCGCAACGGACTCGACGAGCTCGGCTATCATATCTCTGCAGACAATGCCCCCGCCCTCGTCTTCCCCGTCGATACGCGAAATTATGCGACGGACGATCTGCCCGACCTGCCGCCCGCCGACGTTTGCTTTGCCAACGTGTGGCTTGGCGACAGCAACGGCTTTGCAGACGATTACACCGACATCAGCGCACGCTTTGCCGACTTTATGATGCACTTCTCGGACAAACGCATCCTGTTCTCGCACCTTTACGAAACGGGACGCGAGGACAAGGATATGTGGCGGCGGGAGCACGCGGAACTGCTGTCCGACATCATCCGACAAAAAAATCCCGCGACAGAGACACAAATCTCCGTCACAGGCGAGATCATGAAGCTGCAGGTTTGAAAACAATTTTCAAACCGAAAAGAAAAACCCCCGAAGGAAGTCCTTCGAGGGTGGTGCCGGAAGCCGGGATCGAACCGGTACGAGGTGTTATCCTCACGGGATTTTAAGTCCCGGGCGTCTACCAATTTCGCCATTCCGGCATTTGCGGTATTTATTGTACCACAGAATCGGCAGTTTGTCAAGGGATTTGCGGGATTTGGGGCAAATATCGGTATCATCTGCCGTACCGGTTCGGAATAAGCAAAATATTTTCAAAAATTTTC
The DNA here is from genome assembly GCA_045632325.1 of Eubacteriales bacterium. Taxonomy (GTDB): domain Bacteria; phylum Bacillota; class Clostridia; order Oscillospirales; family CAG-272; genus RGIG3925. The sequence goes on along the minus strand of JAZQWK010000250.1, from coordinate 1,724 downwards.
AAAAAATAGGGAACAAAATCGCAAATTCGTCGTCTATAGTAAGTAACATCTATTTTTCAAAGGAGATTCCCCATGAAAACACACAAATACCTCACCGTGCTCTCCGTCTTTCTGTTCCTCTGCGGGATGCTTTTCTTGCTGACCTCCTGCGGAGAAATCCCGATCGAAACCTATGACGAGATCATCGACGAATTCCGCACGATGCTGACAGAAGACCCCATTCCGTCCGACACCGCAGAGCCGTCCGCAGACCCAATCAAAAATGCACTTGCAGAGATCGTCGCACGCTGTGAAGATCGCTCTGTCATGGCGTACAGTCTGCATGACGTCAACGATGACGGCACGGACGAATTGCTTCTGACAGAGACGGACGGAACCTCGCTCCATGCAATCTTTACCATGCACGGAAACAAGGCGGTTTTACTGGATATCTTCAAATTCGGTACCGTCAAATCCGACGGCTGTATCTATTATGCCAAAGAATCGGAAACACAAAAGACGTATCATGTCAAATATCTGATTGATGGCGCACTTGAGGGACTGATTTACGGCTACAACGGCACCGATCCGTCTGTCGATGGAGATGCGGAATATTTCAGAATCGATGACGGCAACCGAACCGTGCTGACACGCGAGGAATATCTGACCATTCAAAGCGCCCATCAAATGCTGTTTATGTCCAATCACACGCTGGATACCGGTTTATACGCCGTCCCGCTATTTCCGACGGAAGACCCGAATCCGGCGCCGATGCTTTCCATTGCCGCTTACGACGACGTACTGTCGCTCTGCCGCGAGATACTGGAGATCCATCTGCCGCGCACAAAAGAATACAAAGAAAACAACGTGGATTCCCGAACTCTGTATACGTATCCCGATGCACCTACGTTCCGCCTGTATCATCAGCTGTATACCCGGCTCAAACGGTGTGCCGGTGATTCTGCCGATTCTGCAATATACGGCATCGGTTATGACATCCATGATCTGAACGGCGACGGCACGGATGAGCTGATTCTGCTGAATGAAACGTATTCCGTGCTTGCGATTCTGACCATGCGTGACAGCGTACCCGCTCTGATCTCGACCGTCGCCGAAACAATTGACGCCAACGGACGCTTTAGTGCTGTGCAATATGCCCCCGATCACAGAAACGGCCAGCAGTATTGCCTGTGGGAAATTGCCGACGGCAGACGCCGTCCCGTGATCTGCATTCAGTCGGAATATGACGATTTCAATCACAAGTACAGTGACATGCGGTATTATACCATCGACCGCGGACGGAAAATACCCATCACCGAAGAAGAATTCACGGAACTCGCCATGCAAACGAGGGATTTGGTTCCGGACGGATACACGTCAAAAGAATATACCCGTGCCGTGTCGGGACTCGATTTCACGCCGCTGTTCCAAAGAGAACCCGTGTCGCTTGATACCGCAGCAGCATTTTCGAAGAACATGTACTCAAGCAGCTCCGAAAGCGGATTCACTCAGACGGACAACCTCACGTGGGAAACCGTATTTACGTTCCAAACGACGCAGATAACCGAGGACAGCATGACCGTCACCGTACCGCTGCCCGCCGTCGTCACAGAAGTAAACGGCACCTACCGCTTTGACAGCGATTCCGTCCGCGGCAGAATCGAACCCATTGGGGGCGGCTTCTGGCTGATTCCCGAGGAAATCACCGACAGTAGTATTGTCAATAAGCCGTATCTGTATTTTTA
>JAZQWK010000249.1:0-13477 GCA_045632325.1 Eubacteriales bacterium | reverse complement strand
ACCGATGAGATCTGGCTTGCTTTTGAATTGCGAGACTCATGTGTGACCGACAGTACGCGGGCGTGCATGGGATTCCTATCTTCTTTTGTGAATGTACATGGACAACGGCTGAAGTACGGTCGTTGTCCGTTTCTTTTTGCGGACAGGAAAACATAGAAATTGAGAGGAATTTCAACATGGAACAGGGAATTGTCTTTTTTATCAACAGCGCCATGCTCGGCGTCGGACTTGCGATGGACGCGTTTTCCGTGTCGCTTGCCAACGGACTTGCAGAGCCGAAGATGCGCGCAAGACGTATGCTGCTGATCGCGGGTGTGTTCGCCGTCTTTCAGGCACTGATGCCGCTTGGCGGCTGGTTTTTCGTCCACACCATGGCAGAGCTGTTTACCGCGTTTTCCGTGTTCATTCCGTGGATTGCGCTCGGTCTGCTCGTCTTCATCGGCAGTAAGATGATCTGGGAGGGCGTGGAGTCCTGCCGTGCCGGTGGAGAAGGTGAGGCATGCCGCCTCGAGCCCCTTGCATTCGGTGCGCTGCTCGTACAGGGTATCGCAACGTCGATTGACGCGCTGTCCGTCGGCTTTACGATCGCTGATTACGACGCGCTGTCTGCTGTCCTCTGTGCGGCGATCATCGCGGCGGTGACGCTTGTGATTTGCCTTGGCGGTATCGTCATCGGTAAAACCTTCGGCACGAAGCTTGCCGGCAAAGCGTCCATCCTCGGCGGTATCATCCTCGTCGGTATCGGTATCGAGATCTGGGTTACGGGCGTGTTCTTCTGATCGGATCCGAAAGCGCGAAGCAAATACCTCTCGACAAAACCGAATATCACTCGCCGCAGGCGAATAAAATTGCGAGACTTCCTTGTGAGAAGTCTCGCATTGTTATTATTCCGATGCTTCCGCAACCGTGGTGTGCAGCTTTTCAATCGATTTCAGAATCGTCTTCGTCTTCTTTTCAATATCGGAAACGAAGGTGTTGGTACCCTTTCGGATGGCGTTCAGCGGGATATTGCCGACAGAGCCGAGGGAGGACTGCAGGACGACCGTGGAGAGGTCGATGTACTTGGAATCCATGGCAATGCGGAGCATTTCTGCGGATTCCTCATCGCGGATGTAGCGGTTTTCAAGATACGTCTCGGTAAAGGTCGGAACGACGTCGACGTAGGACAGATACGACATTACGTCGAGAATCAGACCGATATCCTCGTCGGACGCGGGATGAACCTTCGGCACACAAACGGCACTGGTAAAGCGCGTATGCGTCATCGTGCGGTAGTTTTCCTGTGCGTCGTCGTACTTGGGCATGGGAAGAACGGCGTAATCCGTATCAAAGTCAAGATAATCGGGGAAATTGACCGGATAGTCCATCATGAACAGCGAGCCGCCGGAACGGAACTTGGTGTTCCACGTGCCCCAGACGTCGTTGACACCGGGCGTGATGTCAACGGTCAGCATACGGTCGTGATCCGTGAAGATGTTGAAGAGCTTTTCGTATTTGGAGGCGTTTTCTTCCGAGTTCAGAACGAAGACGGGATAGTCGTCCGCATCCTTGACGAAATAGTCAATGCCGCAGGAGAGAATGATACCGATTAAGTTATTTGCCTCACCCGTGACTGCGACAATGTCGTCGTTGACATCCATTTTGCCGTCACCGTTGGAGTCCAGAGGAACCTGCTTTGCGATCTCGTACAGTGCGTCGTACGTCCACTTGCCGTCTCTGACCATCTGATAGGGGATATCGATGTCGTAATTGGCGGCAAGCTCCTTGTTCATGACAAGCATTGCCATGACGTAGTTGCCGTTATGACAAAGCTCGGAAATGGCGCAGAACTGATAGCCGCCGACGGAAATGTTGGCGTTGTTTGCGCTGTCCCACCACGGCTCGTCCCATTTGATGTTCGGGATATCCTTCAGGTTGACAAGATAACCTGCCGTGAACAGCGATTCGATATCATTGGTGAACGCGCTGACGACGTCGATCACAGCGTCGCCTGCGTTGACGGAGTTGCGGACGTCCGCGTTCATGGTATTGCGGTCGTCGTACTCGGTGTGAACGATGGAAATGCCGAAGCGATCCTCAATCTCCACATTGCGGCGGTAGATGGCGTCGTTGAGTTTTTCGCCGTCTTCCGCTTCCACGGCAATGTCGCCGGTATCGGAAACGAATCGAATTTCCTTGGTTGTACCGGAAAGTGCGGGAAGAGAAGCAAAATAATCCGCTTTTGCCGCCTGTTTGGGGTCTTCTGTTACGGCTTCCGTTGCGGGTGCTGTGACGTCGGCAGTATTGCCCTCAACCGTACCCGCATTGGCATCGGAGCAGGAAATGACGGAGGATGCCAAAAGTGTGACGGCAAGCGCGAGGGGAAGAAGTTTTTGTTTATTCATGATCGGATGGTGTGTCTGTCGGGGACAGAGCTTCCTTTCGTCATTGGTGATGTATCGCCCTTCGGGCAGTGGGATTTTCCTGTGGGAAGTGAATGAAACGCGGCGAAGCCGAATATCATTTATAATTATCCCGGTTCTCCTGCTTCCCACTTGCGGCAGACTTCCTCATAAACGGAATCGGGAATGATCTCGTCGCGGTTTGTCTGTGCGGCGTTGCAGGGAACGAACATATCACCGGCAGCCTCTTCAAAGGTGCAGAAGGTGTCGTTTCTCCACTTGTCACGTTCGGACTTCAGGCGCAGGTTCGGAACCTCGATCTTGCAGTTGTTGTTCAGAATCGACTTGAAACCGAGAATACCGGGCAGACACATATCAACCGCCGAGTAAACGTCGACGATGTTGGACAGTGCGTCGGTATCGCCCTGCAATGCACGGACGAAGTAGTAGGACGTAAAGAAGTCGGAACCGCCGTGACCCGATGCATCGGCACCCGGAAGAACGAACTCGGGACGGTACTTTTCCCACGTGCCGGCACAGTTTTTGCCAAACTCGCGGTACAGATGCATATAGCCGCCGTCGTGGAAATCGGTCTCCATCATACCCGTGTCACCGAACATACGGTAGTTGACGGAATGACCCTTCAGACACATATCAATGCTCTTGACGATCGCGCCGTTTTCCAGTGTGACGATCAGGGTACCTGCAGAACCTGCCGTGTCACCAAGCTTGCGCATGAACGGCATATTGCGCGTTTCAAAGCCGTTGACAGCAACAGGTCTGAGCCCCGTCGCATGGAGGATCGGACCGAGGGAGTGCGTGCAGTAGAAGACCGAGGACATACGGTTGCGCCAGTGAGCGCGTTCACCGTAGGTGATCTGCGGCCAGATGGAGGAGCAGTCGTGGATGTATTCGCCCTCTGCCTGCATCAGCTCACCGATGTCACCTGCCTTGTAGCGGCGGCGCATTTCGTAGGTGGTGTTGAAGTAGCAGTAGTTTTCAGCATAGGAGTAAAGCTTACCCGTCTGCTCAACCGTTTCGATGAGCTCACAAGCTTCAGCAAGCGTTGCGCAGGTCAGAACCTCGCTCATGATGTGACGTCCCGATTTGAGCAGGCGAATACCGAACTTTGCGTGCTCATGTGCGTAGTTTGCCATGACGACAGCGTCCATATCGTGCTGGAAGAAGTCCTCGAAGTTCGGATACAGCGCGATCTTCACGCCATGATCGTCCGCGATTTTCTGACATTCATCGAGCAGCGGCTGGTATTTGTCGCAGATGGCAACGACCTCTGCCTCTGGGTTGTTGAGCATCTCGCGGATCATCGTCTTACCGCGTCCCGCGCCGAAGACGCCGATTTTGATTTTTCCCATAGTGGTAGTTCCTTTCGTATACAAAATATGTTGGATGTATTATAGCACAGATGCAGGGAAAATGCAAGAGGGAGATTGGAAATGAGAAATTAGAAATGAGAAATTAGAAATTGGGTGGGTGGCGCTGGAACTTCTCTATAACCGTAGGGCGTGAGGCAGGTGTATCTCACGCCCTACGCGGTATGGAACTCGCCTGCTCCAACCGCAATCCATTTCTCATTCCTAATTTCTAATTTCTCATTCCATAATTTCCCATGCGCCGTCAGTCACGGTGATCGTCATCTCCTCTGTCGCGGCATAAACACCGCGCTCAAAATCGATTGCCAGCGTCGGCTCGTAGGTAAACGTGCCCTTGACCGCACCGCGGATCAGGTACGAGACGGAACCGGAGAACGTATACGGCTGGGTGCCGGACAGCGTATCCTTGTCATAACGCGTCGGGTTCCAAGTGGAGACGGTACCCTTGACCTGCTGACCGCCGTTGTTTGAGAGCCGGAAGGAGCAGTTGCTGTTGCTGTGGTTTCTGCCGTAGGAGATGAAATACCGCGCACCTGCGGGAATCGTATCGGTAATTGCATATTGCAGATGATCGGCATCGGTCGTACCGTCAACGGTGATGGTCACACGGTAAATGCCGTTTTCCGCATCGTACGGGGTCACGGTTTTGTGCACAGACAGTATGCGATCCTCTGTCATCATTGCGTCTGCAGGAGCGGCACCGTAGGCGGCACGTGCGGCGATACCCTCATCAGAGGATAGAACCTCAAACGCGCGGAAGTCGGATGCCGTGAGTGTCAGTGTGTGAGATTGACCGCGCTTCAGCGTGATTTCCGTCGTTTCGCCCGTTCTCATGCGGTAGGAAAGCACCGTTTCCTCCTTTGCCGTTGGCGTATAGTGGGTTAAGAACGCCGCAAGCTCCAAAACGTGCAGATCAACGGACGAGGTGTGATTGTCAAGATAGCGCACCATCGAACATGCCGTGTCCGCATCGATCACGGAAGCCGGCAGAAGCGCGAGGGCGGTCAGATGGATCGTTTCCTCTGTATCGCCGCCGACGATGCAGAACGTATCTCCATCCGCCTGACCCCATGTATCGCGCATCGGCTCCCACAGCGCACGAGCGGCGGCAGTGTCACCGATGGCGGCAAAGGCGGCGGAGAGATAGAGGATTTCTGCATCGGTCATATCTTCGGTGTACTGTGCTGCAGAATATAAAAGATCGAGCACAGGCTGGTCGAGTGTCGCCAGTGCCATCAGTGCGGCGGCGGTCTGTTCACCCGACAACTGCTTCTCTGTCAACAAATTGCGGTATTCCGAGATCAGCTGAGACTTGCGCTCGCCCGTCAGAACGTCGGGAGCGGCGTACAGCACTTCTGCTGTCAGAATCGGGTCGCCCTCGCTGTATTGCAGGAGCGGTAAAAAGCCCCAGTAGTTGTTTGATAGCTCTGCACGGATGTTGTCCGCCATCGAGCGCGGTGCGTACCAAGTCCGTTCTGCGCCAAAGAGTGTTTCTTCTGCCAACAGCGCAACGTAAGCCGCGGCTTTGGCATCGATACGGCGGGAAGAACCGAGGTGAGAAAGCTTGGAAATCGTATCGTAGTAAAGACGGTCGGTAGCGTCAAAGAACGTCAGCGTCATCGGGAACGCCGCAGGGTTGAGCGCGGAAATCTCGGACGGATAAAGTGTCTTCTGTGCCTGCACAATCTGTGCGGTATCGACGACACGGAACGAGGAGCGGACAGCATCGCTGTGAATGCCGCAGATTCCCGTAACCACAACGGTGTATTCTCCCGTTTTCAGAGTGCCGAAGGTGAACCACTCGGTTTCGTTTGCCATGGAATAAACCTCGTCGACAGATGCGATTTCGGCACCTGTTTCGTCGTACAGAACCGCCGAATAGGTAACCGCCGCCGTCGGGTCGGTCGCACGCACCGTACCAGCCGCACGTGCGGAGAAGGAAACCTCATCCGAGGACAGAATCAGGTCGGGCAGGGTGATATTCAAAAACAGCCGCAGGGTGCAGACGGTATTTCCCACCGCAGTACCGCATCGGACACCCGAGGTGAAATTCGCGCCGCCTGTCATACCCGTACCTGCGAAGCCGATGGCAGTCAGACGCCATGTCGTGATGTTGTCGGGGACGGTGATCTCTACAGTACCGATGCCGTTTTCATCGAGCGTGACTGTGGTAAATGCGGCGGTATTGAGGAACTGCTCGCGGACGTATGCGGTTTGTTCCATGCTTTCGCCGCCCGTTGCGGGTGCCTCTTGTGCGGGAGCATCGGCGACGGCATCCTTCATCGTTTCTTCTTCGGTATAGAACAGATTATCGTCGCTTTCGCTCTGTTCAAGCGATGCATACGCCGCACGCAGGAGCGTCATCAAAGAGAAGCGGCTGTCGCGTCGGACGGTGGGCAGAACGCTGGGTGAGGAGCCCCAATACCGTCCCGTGGCAAAGGAAAAGTAACCGGCGGTAGAAACGGTCTGATCACCGAGTGCGAAACAAGCCTCGTCAACCGCGCTGATACGAACCGTACCGCCTGCAAGGTCGGGAGCGGTGACCGTGATCACTGCGGTTTCGCCCGGCTTGTAGGTATCGCGGTCGGTGGTGACGGTCATATCGACGTTGCTTCCGCGCTCGTAGTCGTAAACGGCGGTGTGCGCAAGATGCGTGACGTATTCCTCTCTGTCAAAGACCGTGACATAAACCTCACAACCGACGGTGCAGGCTTCGTCAAAGGTGTAGCGGTAGGTGTTCAGGTTGCCTGCCGTGAGGTCCGCGCGTCCGTCCTGCATCGTATAGCGGGTATACAGCACTTGTGTGTTTGCGAAAACAGCAGGTTCTCCGTCAAAGAGCAGAGTCAGGCTGACGTCCTCGCCGGGCAGTGCCGCATCCAGATTGGAGGTCAGCTCGTAATACGGCTCGGCATCGTAAGGCGAATAATCGCGCGTGGAGCGGTTGGCACGGATGCGCTCGGAATAGGTGCGTCCTGCGGCTGCATCGTACCACGATACGGTGTAGTAGTAGCTGCATTCCTGACCCTTGGCATCGATGTGGTCAAGGAGCAGCTCACCATTGACCACTTTGTGTGTTTCCGTGCGGATATGGTCAACCTTGCGGTCATAGCTGTACTGCTCGACGGAGATCTTATTGATCGGATCATACGTTGTGCCGGTCTTGGTCTTGACGTAGTATTCCTTTTCGAGCTTGACCGTGACCTCGGTGTTCATCGGCGCACCCTGCACGAGCGTCGGGTATCCGTCTTCGTAGCGGTAAATGTCGTCGGTGCTGACGATGCGCGAGGTGTCAAGCGCATGCAGGGTCACACGGCTGTGATCATTGTCGACACGCTCGGATGTCATGACACCCGACGAATGGAAGAAATAGGTGTAGGCGAAATCATAGAGCGAAACCGTTTCGTAGCCGGAGAGCTGAACGGAAATGTCGTTGTTTTCGGGGCGTGTGGATGTGACGGACGGCATCACCGTCATGGGCTGGATGTACACTGCCTGACCCGATTCATCGGTGGTCAGCGTTTTTTCCGCACCGTTTGCATATACGGACAGCTTTATACCCGCCGCAGGGGTACCGTCAAAGTACGCAAGCGTCATCGTGACGGTCGCCGTCGGGTGCTCCAGCGTATAGAACGGGCGGTCATATTCGATGGAGAGCGTGTATAGCGGCTTTTCCTCCTGCGTCACGCGCAGAGAGCGATAGGCGTTGACAAGTCCGTCCTCGTCCGTCAGCGTAAAGGAAATGGTGGAGGAAATCCAGTCTTCTATCGGAAAACTGCCGCCAAAGCTGCCGTCCTCGGCAACGGCAATGCGCACGCCCGTATCGTTGCCCGCAACGGAAAGGGACAGCGTATCGGGCAGGGTCTGGCCTTCATACGCGCGTCCGAGTACACCATGGAAATACACGGTATCATCGGGGAAATAAACCGCGCGGTCGGTATAGAGATAGACGCGGCAGGACTCCGCCTGTGTACCGGGACGGGCAGATGCGCCGACGATCAGCGTGTGTCCCTCATGGGAAACAGTCATCAGCGCGGCATCGGTATCACCCTCTGTCACAATCGACGCAAGTCCGTTTTTGTCGGTTTTGGTTTTGAAATTGGTATACGACAGAACGTCTTTTTCGTGCCACATCGTGTTTTCAAATGCGGTGGCTCTGATCTCGGCACCCGCGACCGCATCACCGGTATCGGTCGAGTGTACCCAGACGAGCGTATCGGCACCATTTTCCGTACCCATACTTTCGGTATACGCCCGAAGCGGGGTCACTTGCAGAAGCGTCTGCACGGTGTCCTCGTAGTCGGTCATACCGCGCGCGGCTTTGCCGTGAAGTACAACGAGATAGATACCCTCATCGAGTGTCGGCAGATAGAGCCAGCCGGATTCGCCGTTTTCCCAGCTTTGTTCGCGGTACATCTCAACCTCACCCGAATAGACGGCATGGAGCTTGTTGGTCGGGAGCAGAACATCGGAGGAGAACGTCGCCTCGCCGCGTTTATCAAGCGAGGTAAGCAGAAATTCAGTCAGTTCCTCTGCCGTCGGATAGGCATAGATGTCCGCCGTGAGTGAAAGCTGTGACATGCTGACATCGTCCCAGTGCGAAAGATACGCATTGTAGTGCATCGAAGCCTCCTCGCCGGGAGAAGCAATCACCTCGCTGTCCACATTCACGGAGAGGAAATCGTAGCTTTCATACGAGGTCATATCCATCGTGAAAAAGCCGAAGACACGACCCTCGGAAAGCGTCGTTCCGTTGTCGGACGGCATGCCTTCACGCACGCGTACGGTATACTGTGTTTTTTCATCCAGCGGCTCGTCGGGGATGATGACGACCGTTCTGCCGTTGGGGTAAATGTCAAACTGACCGTCAATGGACGGAGAAACGGAGACGTACGCCGCAAGGTCGGTGTTCCGTACGGTGTCGTTAAACGTGATCTCAATGCCCGTATCGGTCGGAACGCCGTTTGACTCATGCGCGGGATAGACCGACTCCACGGCAAACGCGCGGTGCGTTTGGAATGCCGCAAGGATACCGTCTTTGCCTTCCAGCGATAGGCGGTAGAGCGTGTCGCCCTCCCACGTTCCCGCAGTGGGCGTGATCAGAAAGCCGTCGTCCGAGGATGATACGGTGATCGGTACCTCGGGTGTGACGGTGAGTGCGGATTGCAGATAGTCCGCGGTCACGTCGGTTTTGGTATTCAGAAGGACTGCCGAGGAGGTGGGCAGCGCATAAATCTGCCCCGCGCTGTTCTCGGGCACGGAGAGGGAATAGTCGCCCGCGATCGGAACAAACGGCGTGTTCTCCTTGGTGGGCGCAGGTGTCAATCCTCCAATATCCTCGGTCACCTGCGTCGGATTGCGCAGAGTACCTGTGTGTGCCGAGGGCTTGTCGTCTCCTGACGGGGAGGGCAGCAGCGTCGGCAGAACGATCAGCACGCAAAGCAGCAGAACAGCCGCTGTGATGCTGATGACAAGTCGGGTTTTGAGCCAATTTGTGATGGTGTTCAGTTTCATGATAGGTCTCCTTTCGGGGATCGTTTTTGGTGTGGACGGTGCTTTGTACTATAAGACGCAGAAAATGGAAAAATCTGACAGCTTCTGCGGGTCATTTTTGTGATTTTGCTTGTGGTTACGACAAGGTAATGATACCATATTTTGTGGCGGTTGTAAAGCGGGAATATGTGAATTTTTTGATTTTGGATGGCTCGGATTTGGGCGCGCACACAAAACCTTCTCCCTGGAAAAGGTTTTGGTCGTGTGCTACCGGCCGCAATCTTCTCACCCGCAAAATTTCCGAAAATCCCGAAAAATAACCTTGCAATTCTGTGTGGAAAATGTTATAATATAATAAAATGTACGAAAAAACGGAGGGCAGAAAATGAACGACCGCACACGAATGATACAGCGGCTGATGATCGTCGGATTCATCATCCTCTTTTTTGCCCTTTTGGGAGGAGTGATCTTTTTGTTATCCTCAAAATCCACCACGGGCAGCGGACCCGACCGCATCCAATCGTCAAAGCAGGACACCGAAATCGTCCGCACGGGTGCGCTGCTCGACCCGAACCGCGAGGTGCGCGGACTGTGGATTCCGTCGGTGCTCAATATCACGTTTCCGTCAAAACCGGGTCTGTCCGCCGACGAGATGCGCGCCGAGCTTGACGATATTGTCAAAACCGCGCGCGATGCGAATCTCAATACCCTGTGTTTGCAGGTGCGTCCCGCCTCCGATGCGCTCTATCACTCCGATCTCTTCCCGACCTCGGCATATCTGTCGGGAACGCAGGGACAGGCGGCAGACGCGGACTTTGACCCGCTTGCGTATCTCTGCGAGATTGCCGCAGACGATACGAACGGGGAAGCACTTGCCGTTTATGCGTGGGTCAATCCTCTGCGTGTGACCTCGGCAGGACAGGACCCCTCCCTCCTCTCGTCCGAAAACCCCGCGGTCAAGCATCCCGAGTGGACGTTTACTTACAACAAAGCCGTCTATTACGATGCCGCGATTCCCGAGGTGCGTGCGATGATTGCTGCAGGTGCTGCCGAGATCTGCGAAAAATACCCCGTCGCCGGTATTATTTTTGACGACTATTTCTATCCGTATCCCGCAAATGACAGCGCAGGAAAGCAGCTTCCTGTGCCCGATGAAGCTTCTTATGCAAAGTACGGTGGGCTGTTTGACAACGTCGGCGATTTCCGCCGCGATAACGTCAACAAAATGGTCAAGGCCTGTTATGATGCGGTCAAAGGCGTCTCCGAATATTTGCAGTTCGGCATTGCGCCGTTCGGCATCTGGCAGAACGACGACGGTCAGAACGGCGGCAGCGATACGGGCGGTATGTCCTCTTACTCTGCCATTTACTGCGATCCGCTTGCATGGATGGAGGGTGGCTACATCGATTTCCTCGCCCCGCAGATCTACTGGCAGTTTACGACCAAGGTCGCGCGCTTTGATACGCTCGTCCGCTGGTGGAACGCCAAGTGCGACGAGTACGACACGCCAATGTGGATCTCCCACGCGCTTCACAATTACGCAAGCTGGAACAATCCCGGAGAAATGCGCAATCAGATCGGTCTTGCCCGCGCAGAGCTCTCCTATCACGGCAGTTTGTTCTACGGCTATCCGCAGCTTTACGAAAACACGCTCGGCGTGACCGATGAAATTCGCACGGCGTTTGCCGAGGACAGAACCTATTTTGAAAAAGAGCAGGTCAGCGAGGTTCCTGCCGACATTACGGTCACCGTGCCGTACAACAATTTCCGTTACGACGAGGAAGGTACGTATCTGCTCGGTCAGAGCAATCCTGCCCATACGCTTTTCTGCAACGGTCAGGCGGTATCCCGTACCAAGAGCGGCTATTTTTCGTTCTACACGCCGCTTTACGACGGCGCCAATACGTTTGTCTTTGAACAAAACGGGGAAACCTATACGCATACGATTTGGAAAAATGCATCTCCGCCAAAGGACGAAGACACAGAACCCGCAGAAACGACCGACACCGAAAGTGCCGAGGTTCAGCCGATTTTGTCAAACGCGTATCCCGCATCTCTGACGGCGATTTCCTGCCGCGACGGCTTGTCCGTCTCCGTCACTGCCAATGCCGAGGCGTCTGTCACGGCAACACTCGGCGAGACGATGCTGTCGCTGACAAAGGGTGAACCGCGCGCCGATGGAACGGCAGTATTCACGGGTAAGCTCCCGCTTCCCGCAGCAGAAAACGGTGAGATCGTCTCCTGCGGAACGCTTTCGTTTTCTTCTGTCTTCGGCGAGCACGCGCTGACTATCGACGGCGGAGAAATCTACGCGATGGGTGACGGATCCGTCATCGGCGTGACGGTGACAGAGAACAGCACGGAGATGAAAATCTCCCCGACGAGCTGGTACTACGACGACTATATCCCGACGACGGCAGGTATGACGACCTCCGCGTACGAAATCAAAGATGGCTACGCCAAGGTCTCCCTTGCCGGCAATACGGCATATCTCGATGCGGACGGCATTGCTGTGACGGACGTTTTGGGCGGTCTTGCATCGTTCGGTGCAATGACGACCGAGCGGCGGGATGGGGAGGTGCGGCTCGTGATTCCCTCAACCCATAACGTCCCCGTCAACTGCGTCAAAGAAGACACCTCGTTCCGCGTAACGCTTTACCGCGGTCATACCGATGCTGACACAGCTTCGCTTTCCGATAACCCGATTCTTTCCTCGATCTCGTTTGTCAACGGCGGTGAGGAGGAGTCTGCATATACGGTTTACAGCTTCACGCTTCACGAGCGCGATAATTTCTACGGCTTCCGCGTGCTCTATGAAGACGGCAATATCGTTATCGCCCTGCGTGAGCCGATGCAGGTTGATCTTTCCTCGGACAAACCGCTTGCGGGCAAAACCATCGTGCTGGATGCCGGTCACGGAGGCTCGGAGCGCGGTACGCTGACACCGGGTACCCATCAGGGATACGACGAAAAGGTCTGTAACCTTGATATCGTGCTGGCACTGAAGCCGAAATTAGAAGCGCTCGGCGCGGAAATTATCTTACTTCGCGAGGATGATTCCACCGTCGATATCTACACCCGCATGGCGGAAATCGATCAAATCGAACCCGATCTGCTTTTATCCATTCACCAAAACTCCATGCCGCAGAATACCGACGTTTCGCACATCCGCGGCGTCGTGGGTCTTTACTGGACGGAAAGCGGACGCTCGCTTGCGGACTGCGTCGCCGAGGAGATTGCGATTGCGCTCGGACGACTCAAACGCGACACGACCCAACAGCGTCTTGCGATGCTGCGCAATTATAAGTTTCCCGCGACCCTCGTTGAGATCGGCTTCGTTACCTATGCCGAGGAGTTTGAAACCCTCGTTGCAGGCAGCGGCATCGACGTTACCGCACAGGCAATTGCCGACGGGGTGATGAAGTGGATTGAGGGACAACAGGAACAATGAGAAATTAGAAATGAGAAATGAGAAATTCAATTCCATTTCTCGTTCTGATTTCTGTTTTCCAACTTCTAACTTCCAACTTCTAACTTCCAACTTCTAATTTCTAATTTCTAATTTCTCATTATTTTAAGGTTATGATTTCTAAAACAAAGTTTTCTATCTTCTGCCTTGCTTTGGCAAACGCGATGGTCTATTCCTTCAATGCACTGTTTTACTGCTTTTTGCCGCTGTACTTCGGCGACAAATTCACCTCGCTTGAGGCGGGCGTGATTCTGTCCGTCGGTCCTGCGGTGTCGATCATTGCCCCCGTTTTTTGGGGGATGCTTGCAGACCGCGCAAAATACAAAAACACGGTTCTCATCTGCACGGTGCTGCTCTCTGCGATCTGCTTCTTTTCCATTAAGGCGGATGTCGGATTTTTTGCGATGTGCGTGCTTGTTGCCGTGACGATGCTGTTCATGTCACCGTTTGCGGGTCTGATCGATACGATCACGCTCGAATACACGTCCGAGCAGAAGCTGCCCTACGGTCCAATCCGTGTCCTCGGAACGCTGGGCTTTGGCGTGATCTCTCTGATCTCGGGTCTTTTTACGGGAAGCGGCATTGACGTCATCTTCTATATTTACGTCGGCATGGCGATCCTTTGTGCGCTCGTCCTGCTCGGATGTCCGCGCATCAAGGGACACGCAAGAAGTGAAACCGGCAGCAAAACAGCCGCAAAGCTCGATCTGAAGCCGCTTCTGCGTGCGCACAGACTTTGGATCATG
>JAZQWK010000248.1:0-19022 GCA_045632325.1 Eubacteriales bacterium | reverse complement strand
ATCCTCCATCTCGATACCGCTGTGATGACGGATGCGGTCGGTGTAGCGCTTTGCCACCGCGCGGACAAGTCCGAAGTTCGCATCGACGATCCGCGCAAGGATCTCCTCACGCACCCGTTCGTCGTCCGTGCCGTGATACTGCCGCAGAAGCGCGAGATTATCAGCCTTGACGTCATGCTCCGCCGTACCGCGTTCCGCCGCGGTATTGCCCGTCACGCAATGTCCTCCCGCTCACCCGTCTGCACGACAGCGGAAGGCTCTGCCTGCGCACAGGCGGCAGAAGCCTTGTCCTGCGGCGCAAACTTCTTGCGCAGCTCAACCGTCGTTCCCTTTCCATGTGCGCTCTTGACCCTGACAGAGTCCATGAAGCTCTGCATGATCGCAAAGCCCATACCGCTGCGCTCACCCGTTTCGTCGGTCGTGTAGAGCGGCTCCATCGCGCGGCGGATGTCGGTAATACCGCACCCGCGGTCGCGGATGATGATCTTCACAGAGCGGTCGTCATAGACAGTCGTCAGGATGTAGACGGTATTGCGGCTGTCATCAAAGGCATCGCCCGCATCCTCTCCGTCTGCACCCGCATCGACGGAATTGCGATAAGCGTGTACCACGGCGTTCGTCACCGCCTCGGAGATGGCACAGCGGACGTCCGCCAGCTCCTCCACCGTCACGTCCATCTGCGCGATCATCGCACAGATCATCGCGCGCGACAGCCGTTCGTTTTCGGAGATCGCGCGAAATTCGGTTTTCATTTGGTTGATGATGTGTTTTCGTATCGATTTCGGCATATTTTTTCCTTTCCGTTTTTTTGAATTGGGGTGTTGATTTCGGGTGACAGATAAGGTGATGTGAGATCACGCGTCCAAGCCTCCATCATCAACCGTTATCACGATCACCACCTCACTCACCCATTCATTTCCTTCCCACTCCCGCGGTAGACCTTCTCCACGGACAGCTTCTTGTCCATACCCGACATTTCAAGCAAACGCAAGATCCGCGGCGGCGGGTCGATTAAGCGGAACGTACATCCAAGCGTTCTGCACAGCTCGTACCGTCCCATGAAAAAACCCAGCCCCGCCGAGTCCATAAACTCCACGCCGTCGAGCTTCATGAGCACAAGCTTCGGGCGGTAATAGTAGATTTCGCGGTCGACGTTCTGCCGCAGCGCCGCCGCACCGTGATGATCGATGTCCCCGGCAATGGACAACGTCAGCACCCCCGACGCATATTCCGCCATCACCATCCCCGTGGAAATCCTCTCGTCTCCTATGGTCTGCATACAAAGCACCTCCTGTTTTTTGTAGTATCAGTATACCACAAACCGCGTGCGAAAACGGGCGGATTTTGGGGGCGGAACAAAAAATTGCAAAAAAAGAAGCCTTCCTGTTCTCTGGAATATGTGCCAAAACGAATGTAGTGACAGGCGTCCCCGACTGTCCCATATGATTTTATATGCAAAAAAAGAAAGAGCAGCGTGAGCTGCTCTTTCTTCAATCAAGAGACTTGATTACTTGTAGAGGGGAGTGTCGAGGATGACGACAGTACCGTCGATGATGCAACCGGTGAAGGTAACAGTACCAGCGGTCTTCAGAACGTCGTCAAGCTTACCAGCTTCCTTGATGGTGCCGTCTGCGTTGTATGCCCAGTACTTGACTGCGTCAACGCCGAAGGTAGCCTTCTTAGCATCGGAAGGAATGTTGTAAGCGAGGTAGTTCTTCTCGCCATCAACGTACGGATCAACGATCTTGGTGTTGTAACCGGAGAGGGTTCTAACGTCAAGCGTGAATGCAACGTCGAGTTCGAGGTTCTGAGCAACCCACAGGGTAGCAGCGTCAACGATCTTACCGTCCTTAACAACAACGTAAGTGCCGTTAGCAACACCGGTAACAGTGACCTTTTCACCAGTGAAGATGTTGGAACCAACGTAGGTGTTTTCGGTAAGGGTTTCGTTTTCAACGTAAGCGATCTTAACGATGATTTCGCCTTCGTTCAGCTTGGTCTGTACGCCGTCAACAGGAGTGTTACCTGCGTTGGTAGCGTAAACGAGAGCAACCTTGGTAGTGGTCTGACCGCCGGAAACAGCGTCGAGAGCCTTGGAAAGGAATGCAACCTTTACAGAGTCAAACTTGAAGGAGGAAACGAGGGAGTATGCATCAGTTGCGTATGCGTTCTTCTTAACTTCAGCATCGGTAGCAACAGACTTAACCATGATGGAGAAGCTGTCTTCGAGCTTGCGAGTAGCAACGTCATTGACGTAGATGTACTGACCCTTGATTTCAACCTTGGAGGTAGCGGATGCAGCTTCGTAATCAGCGATTGCGGAGTTGTAACCCTTGAAGTATGCGCCAGCTGCGGTTACGTCGAAGACGTAAACTGCACCGTCAGCGAAGTCAACCTTGGTGACGTCCTTGGAGCCGTCAGCCTTCAGAGTACCGAGGGTAACGATACCTGCGTAGGTCTTGGAATCGGTGTTGTTAGCGTTCTTATTTTCATAAGAGCCCATGGAGAGGAGTCTGCCGGAGTTGTTGACGTAACCAACGACCTTCATGTCGGTGATTGCGGTGAAGGTACCGTTGCTGTTCCACTTGTAACCGTCGATGAGAGCGACGCCGTCAGCGACAGTAACGTTGTCAACGAGGACCTTCCAGGTTTCCATACCAACTTCAACGCCGGGGTTAACAACGTTAACGTACTTGCCGTTGATGGTGTAGATGGTAACGTTCTGGCCGAGTACCCAGTTGCCGGGAGCCTTGAATTCAGGTGCGAAGTTGTACTTAGCATCGAGAGTGATGTACTGACCTGCTCTCAGGTTGGTAGCAACACCGGTAACGGTTGCAGCAACTTCGAGAACGTCAACGTCCCACTTGGAGGTGTCAGAGTTGTACTTAACGTTGACGAGAACAGGAGTAGCTTCGTCCGGAATAGCTTCGCCGGTGTAGTTGATAGCCTTTTCGTCCTTAGCTGCGTTGTTGCCGTCATAGTTGGTGAAGGAAGAACCGTCGTAGTACTTGATGGTGTCGACAGCGACGCCGTCCGGAACTGCGTTGCCGGAAGGATTGGTGCCGAAATCAACAGTAGCGGTGTAGTAGGTGTCGATAACGAGGCGGTCGTATTCGCCGTCTGCATCATCGTCGTAAGCAACTGCCTTGTAGTAGGACGGGAACTTCTTAGCTTCTGCCCAGTAACCGGTTTCGTCCTTAACGTCGATGCCGTTAACGACAGTGGTAGCACCGATGACGGACTGGTCGTCAGAGCTGTCAGCAGTGTTGACTGCATAAACGGTACCGTCGATCTTAATGGTGTTAAGGAGAGCCTTGGAGGGGTCGTTGTCCTTGTACATGTTTTCGATCTTGCCGTCTGCGTAGTTGTATACTTCGACGCCGGAAACGAGTTCAACAGAGTACAGAGCATTCTTGGAAGCGGTAACCTTGATCAGAGCGCCCTTGAGTTCAGCAGCGGTCTTATCGATGCCGTTAGCTGCGAGAGCTGCTTCGAAGGTAGCGAGGTCGATGACCTTGCCGTTGCTCAGGGAAACCTTGTTGTCCTTAACGGAGGTAACAGTAACTTCGACAGGAGCAAATGCGCTGAAGTCGCCGTTGGATGCGAAGCCGTTGAGGATTGCGGGAACCTTGATCAGAACGTTGTAAGCGATCTGTGCGAACTGTGCTCTGGTGCAAGCTGCAGAGTAATCGAAAACGTTGATCTTGGTGGTGAGACCGTAGGTGTCTGCAACTGCGATCCAGTTAGCAGCCCAGTAAGAAGCGGGAGCGAGTTCGTTGAGCTTTGCAACTTCAGCCTTGAGGCCTGCAGTCTTAACAGCGATAACGATTGCTTCAGCAACAGAAAGGGTAGCGTCAGCCTTGAAGCCGTCGCCGGTGCCTTCCATCAGGCCGTTCTGGAATGCATAGTTGATGTACGCGTTGCCCCAGTGAGCGGGATCAACGTCATCAAAGTAGCTGGTGCTGGACGTCCATTCGATCTTCTGACCGTATGCGCCAGCCTTGAGCAGGGATGCGATCTTCGCAGCAGCTGCTCTGGTCAGCGTGCCGTTCGGGTTGAACTCGTTGGTATCAGTACCGCTGATAACCTTGAGGTCAGACAGAACGTTGACAGCAACAGTGTAACCGGATGCATCGATTGCATTCTGGTCAGCATATGCTGCGGAAACGCTGACTGCACATGCGCTTACCATAAGCATAGCAAGCACGAGTGCGAGAAACTTCTTGAAATTTCTCATGTTTGGATTCCTCCTGTAAAAATTTTTGGTCAGAGGACAGCATGAAAAAAACATACTGTTCCCTGTGTGTAATATGATACAATAAAATCAAAAATTTTGCAAGAGGTTTCCCCGAACTGTAACAGGTCTGTAACATTTCACGGAGAATTTGTTACAGACCTGTATCATTTGTAAGATTGTGCGTTATTCCGTCTTCGCCTTGATCGGCGCATCCCACGTAAACGCGGGCATCGGCTTCAGCTTAAACAGATTGCCGAAATGTCTGCGGTCGATCTTTTCCTTGATCTCCGCATCCTCGCAGATTCCCTCGCGGATGTAGCGGTCGAGGGTGGCGTAGGTGAAGCCGAGGTTGTCCTCGTCCGTTCTGCCGCACAGACCATCGATCGGAACCTTTTCGACGAGCACCTCGGGGAGGTTACACTCGCGCATGACCGCCTTGACCTCCTGCACCGTCAGATGTGACAGCGGCGAGAAGTCACCTGCGGCGTCGCCGTACTTGGTCGAGTAGCCGACCCAGTCCTCGGAGAGATTGCAGGTATTGGCAACGCGTCCGTTGTACGACTGCGCGAACAGATAGAGCGTCGTCATGCGCAGACGGGGACCGAGGTTCATCTGCGACTGCGCGGACATTTCCCCGCCTGTCACGGATCCGTAGGTTGCCGTCATCGCGGCATACGCGTCCTTGATGTTGAAGACGAAATGGCGGATGCCGAGGTGTGCAACGAGAAGCTCGGACATATCGATGTCGAACTGCTCACCGTTGGGCATCAGAATCCCGATGACACGGTCAGCGCCAAGTGCCTCGACGCACAGTGCCGCGACGGCAGAGGAGTCCTTGCCGCCCGAAATGCCGACGATCGCATTGCATCCCGCGCCGTTTTTCTCAAACCAGTCGCGGATCCAGGAGACGATGTCGTCTTTGAGTTGTTTTGCGTTGAAGTTCATGGTTGTATTCCTTTCTCTGCAAATAAGCCTCCCTCACCGAGGGAGGTGGCACACCGAAGGTGTGAAGAAGAAAGCATAGCGTTCTTCGAAGATACCAAAGGTATCTTCTGTCAAGGAATTTTGCCTCGATCAGCCCCAAACTCCCTCAGTCACCTACGGTGACAGCTCCCTCGGGGAGGGAGCCTTTAGATCTGACACGCCGTCATATCCTCAAACGTCTCGCGTCTGACGGCGAGCTTGTCCTCACCGCCTGCGATCATAACGATCGGCGGCTTTGTGATGCAGTTGTAGTTGGAGGACATGGCATAGTTGTACGCACCTGTGACGAGCACGGCAAGGTATTCGCCGACGGCGGGTTTCGCCAAAGTCAGATTCTCGCCGATCAGGTCGCCCGATTCACAGCAGCGACCCGCAACAGTGCAGGTGAAGTCCACATCGTCGGATGCGCGGTTGGCATTGACGACGGTATAGCGGGACTGATACAGCGCGTAACGCGGGTTGTCGGTCATACCGCCGTCGATGGCTGCATAGCTCTTGTAGCCGGTGATCGTCTTGACGTTCTGCACTTCGTAGAGCGTCACACCCGCATCGGCAACCAGGCTTCTGCCCGGTTCCATCAGAATCTGCGGCATCGGATAACCGGTTTCCTCGCAGATGGCGTGCATGTGACTGCCGACGAGCCGCAAAGTGTCGTCGATGTCGATATACGGATCCGCTTCAGTATAGCGCACGCCGATACCGCCGCCAAGATTGAGAATCCCGGCGGTGTATCCGTACTTGTCGCGCAGGGCGACCATGAACGTCAGCATCAGGTCAGCCGCATCGCAGAAGGGCTTTTCATCAAAGATCTGCGAGCCGATATGGCAATGGAAGCCCGCGACCTCAATATGTTCAAGAGAACGTGCGTAGCAGAAGATCTCCTCCGCCTGTCCCGTGGCAATCGCGGAACCGAATTTGGAGTCGACCTTGCCCGTGTTGACCGCGTCAAACGTGTGCGGATCGATACCGGGTGTGATGCGCAGAAGGACGCGCTGGGTCATGCCTTTTTCCTTTGCGTAAGCGGAAATGCGGTCAAGCTCGACGGCGTTGTCAGCGGCAAACAGACCGATGCCCGCGTCCATCGCGTAGCGGATGTCAGCAACGGTCTTTGCGTTGCCGTGGAAGCAGATGTCAGCGGCGTTCATGCCTGCCGACAGTGCGTTGTAAAGCTCCCCCGGCGACACGACGTCGACCGCCATGCCTTCTTCCTTTGCAAGACGGTAAATCCCGCGGAAGGAAAGTGCTTTCGACGCATACAGCGGACGGGAGTCGGGTGTGAAGTAGTTCTTCATCGCACGGTGGTAGGTGCGGCATTTTTCGCGGATGCGATCCTCGTCGAGCAGATACAGCGGCGTGCCGTACTTTTCGGCAAGTGCAACGGTATCCGCACCGCACAGGGTCAGATGCCCCTTTTCATTGACAGATAAATTCGTGTGAAGCATAGTCCTCGTCCTTTAGTGCGTATCCTTGTAGGTCGTAAAGTACTCGATGATCATATCGTAGCGCTTGTTCATGGTCTTTTCGTTCTTTTTGATGTAGGATTCAATATTCGTATTGTTTTCCTGCAGCAGACGCGCGGGGATGTAACCTGCGCCGACGAAGCCGTCGTAGATGAAGCCCATGTCAACGACACGACCCTGCATGACGAGGTCGATCATTTCCAGCGTTTCCTTGTCACGCGCATACTTGTCCTTCAGCGCCGTTTCGTAATAGACGGGAACGACCTGCTTGTAGCTTTCCGCGTTGAGTGCTTCGGTGATCATACCGATGAATTCGAGATCGGAAGCGGTCGTCGGAACCGCAAGAACGGGTGCGGAGCCGGAGGAGTAGGTGTAGTAGTTTTCCTGATCGACCGTCCACTTGGGCAGCGGCAGGATACCGAAGTCGTCTTCCATATCGCGCGTCCACGATGCATCGCGGAACATACCGAACTGGAAGACCGCGTTTCCGGCGGTAAAGGACGGCAGAGCCACTTCCTTGAATTCGGTGTTGACGCAGCAGCCTGTGTTGGAGTAGAAGTCGTTGCAGAGTGCCGTGACGAACGAGGTGAGCTTTTCGGTGCGGTAGGTGACCTTCAGCTCGCCGTTTTCGGTTGCCATCAGCGGGTTGTCAAACGCCCAGTAGAACATATTTGCACGGTTCTTGGCATCCAGCGTCACGCCGAACAGGTCGTCAACGTCCACCTGACCGTTGAGATTCTTGTCCTCGTAAATGTTCTTGGTCATGGAGATCAGCTTATCGTAGGTCCACTCACCTGCACGGACGATGTCATAGGGATTTTCAAGGTCATAATTTTCAACGAGCTGCTTGTTGAAGTACATACAAACGGTCTGACCGTAGGACATCAGCGCAAAGTCACCGATGGCAAGCGGACAAACGCCGTCAAAGGTCAGATTTTCTCTCGTCGTAACAGCCCACCACGGCTTTTCAAAGTCAATGTACGGAACGTCGTACCAGTTCAGATAGTAGTCCTCAAGGGCTAAGTCACCTGCGGTGATGGAGTGCGTGATAACGAGATCAAACGCATCTTCGCCCGCATTGATGGCCTTGGTGACGTACGCCTTGGTGCCGTCGCCGTTTGCGTTGTTGATATCCTCGAAGGTGACGTTGAAGCGTTCGGAAACCGTCAGATTACGCGCAAAAATAGCGTCGTTGACAACGTCACCGTCCTGCTCTGCAAAGGAACCGACGTGACCGTCGTTGGCAATACGGAAGACGCGTCCCTCCCAGTTCTTTTCGGGCAGCTCATCGGCAACCTTCAGACGTGCGGAGAAGATGTCCTCCTCGACAGCTTCGGTCTCAACGGAGGATTCCGTGTTTACCGCATCGGTGCCGGCAGCACCTGCATCCGTATCACCGCCGCAAGCCGTAACTGCAGAGGTAACCATCAGAGATGCAAAGAGAAATGCAAAAAGTCTTGTCTTGTTCATGTCAGTGATTCTCCTATCTATCCTAATATACTATTACAGATAATGCGCACGCGCTTCATCAGGGGAAACGGGTGCGAGATCAATGGGTGCAACGTCAAAGACGGTCTTGCAGCCGGTGATACCGCGGCTGTGCATCCGATACGCCGCACGCGCAAACGCCGCGATGACGGATGCGGTAAATTCGGGGTTGGAGTCAAGCGTCAGCTTGTACTCGACAACGTGCGTGTTTTCGTTGTCAGCACCCGTCTTGCCGGTACGGATAACCGTGCCGCCGTGCGGAATACCCATGTGCTTTTCGCGCAGCTCTTCGAGAGTGATAAAGTTGACGGTCGTATCGTAGTCGGCAAAATAGTTGGGCATCGTGACGATCGCCTGTTCAATTGCCGCCCGGTCCGCGCCTTCTTCCGCAACAACGTAACATTCGCGGGTATGCTTTTCGCGCGTCGTCAGCGTCGGCTGTTCACCTGCGCGAACGCGTTCCAGCGCCGCGTCAACGGGAACGGTGTACTGTCTTGCATCGACAACACCGGGAATTCTGCGGATCGCGTCGGAATGTCCCTGCGAGACGCCGCGTCCCCAGAACGTATAGTCCGCGCCGTCGGGCAGAATCGACAGTCCGTAAAGACGCGCAACGGAGAACATACCGGGGTCCCATCCGACGGAGATCATCGCGATGTGACCGCTCTCCGAAGCCGCCGCATCCACGTTTGCAAAATGCTCCGGAATCTTTGCATGAGTGTCAAAGCTGTCGATGACGTTGAAGTCACGCGCAAGCGCGGGTGTCATCGTCGGCAGATCGGTCGCCGAACCGCCGCAGATGATCAGAACGTCGATTTCGTCCTTGTGGGAAGCCGCATCGTCCAGGCGGTATACGGGTACCGTCGGGTCAAGCAGCTTCACCGTCGCAGGATCACGCCGCGAGAAAACCGCGACCAACTTCATATCGGGATTTTTTGCCACAGCAAGCTCTGTGCCGCGGCCGAGGTTGCCGTAACCGGCAATGGCTATACGAATCATGATTTTTCCTTCTTTCCATTTTCGGAGCAGGAGGCTTTCCATGGAATCTGTAGGGGCGTGCATTGCGCGCCCGAACCCTCACGTGCTGAATCTGTACATCTCCGAAAAGCAAACATTAGTCATGGTATTTATAATACCACCGCATCGGATTATTTTGTATATAACGAGCTGTTTCCAGATAATCGTCATCATTACGTATGACATGATCAAAAAATGATTTTTGCCATATAGAATAACCGATTTTCTTTGTCAAAATACCTTTCATCTGTCCCACAATCACCGTAATATCTTTTCTTGCATCGGTATTCTCCTCTTTTTGCGGAAGATATCGCAAAAGCAGATGTATATGATCCGGCATAATAACAAAATAATCAAGCTTTACATACGGATAATGGACAGGAATTTCCTGTAAAATTTCCAAAACAAGATTTCCGTTTGTATTCAACCGAATTTCATCGGGTATATCGTATTTTTCGTGCGGATTCATCCAAAAATAATTTCGTCTTTCAGTTGTCGACAATGTAATAAAATATACACCAACTTTGGTATAGTTGATATACGGACAACGGATTTGTTTTCGTTTAGGCAATTCCATGTATTTACCATCCGAATTTTATAATATATAATCAAAAAGAAACATTCTGATTTTATCGAGTTCGACACATCATGCGACGGGCGCGCAATGCACGCCCCTACAGACATAGAGAAACGTCTTCGTATACCGTAGACACTCACTCGACTATATTAAATCAAAAAACAACTCATCTGCACGCCGCAACCAAATCTTCCATGGTATACAGTCCCGGCGCGGTCTGAGCAGCGACGTATACCGCCGCCATGACACCGCCGTCGGCAAAGACCGCACGGGAATGAGCTTCGTGCTTGAGGGAAATCGTTTCGTTGCCCGTCGTGATAATCACTTCATGCTCACCGACGACACCGCCCAGACGCAGGGAGTGGATACCCACCTCTTCCTTTCTGCGCTTGCCGTTTTCGTGACGGCCGACGACAAAGTCAGCCTCCTCACGAACGGCTTTGACCGCATCGGCAAGAGCAAGTGCGGTACCCGAGGGTACGTCGAGCTTCTGATTGTGGTGCTTTTCAATGATCTCAATATCAGCGTCGGGGAACATGCAGACCGCCGTCTTCACAAGAGAAACGAGCGTCGCAATGCCAAGCGACATATTCGCCGCACGGAACAGGGGAATCTTGTCGGCTGCCGCCGTGATCGCCGCTTTTTCTTCCTCCGTCTGACCGGTCGTCGCCAGCATGACGGGAATCTTCTTCTCTGCAGCGTAATCAAGCAGCGGAATCGTCGTAACGTGGTTGGAAAAGTCAATGATGCAGTCGGCGGGCACGTCACACGCACCGATCGATGCAAAACAGGGATAATCGGGATGCTTCTTTGTCTCGTCGTTATACAGAATATCAACGCACGCAGCAACCGTGTGACCGTTCTTTTCCACAGACGCAATCAGATTTCCGCCCATGCGTCCTGCGGCACCGTGAATGATAAACTTCATAGCTGTTCTTCCTTCACTTTCTTTGCGTGACTTATGCGATGATGCCGTGCTTCTTCATCAGAGCAACCAGCTTTGCGCGATTGTTCTCTTCCATTTCGGTCAGCGGCAGACGGATGTCGTTGGAGCAGTAGCCCATTTCGTTCATTGCCGCCTTGACGGGGATCGGGTTGACCTCACAGAACAGCGTGTTGATCAGCTCCAGATAGTCAAGCTGCATCTTGGCAGCACCACGCACGTCACCTGCGATAAACTTCTTGACCATCTGCGAGGTTTCTGCGGGAATCAGATTGGAGAGAACCGAGATAACGCCCTTACCGCCGAGGGACATGACGGGAACGATCTGGTCGTCGTTGCCGGAGTACAGATCAAGCTTATCACCGACCAGCGCCATCGTTTCCGCGATCTTGGAGATATCGCCGTTTGCTTCCTTGATCGCCGCGATCATCGGATGCTCTGCGAGTGCCGCGTAGGTTGCAGGCTGAATGGCAACACCGGTACGGGAGGGAACGTTATAAAGCACGAGCGGCTTTGTGGAAGCATCTGCAATCGCCTCATACATCTTGACAAGACCCTTCTGGGTAGCCTTGTTGTAGTAGGGCGTAACGACGAGCATAGCGTCGTAGCCGATGTCACACGCGAACTTGGTCAGGTCAATGGCGTAAGCGGTATCGTTGGAGCCGGTACCTGCGATCATCGGAACGCGACCTGCCGCGCGCTTGACGGCGTAATCGAGCACTTCGCGGTGTTCTTCGTCGGTCAGCGTGGAGCCTTCACCGGTCGTACCTGCGATGACGAGTGCGTCAATGCCCGCGTCGATCTGCCAGTCGATCAGTCTCCCGAAGTTTTCATAGTCAACACCGTCGGGTGTCAGAGGGGTAATCAGGGCGGTAGCAGCACCTTCAAAAATAGTCTTGGTCTTCATATGTATAATTCCTTTCATAATATGCGTATTGGTTACATCGTTCGTGATCGGCGAAAAGAAATGACAGCCGCGATGCGTCGGAACGCCGGCTGTCAGAACATTCTGATACAAACATCACCGCGGGAAACAACCGCTTCCCACTTTGGGTGTAACAATCAGGTATGCGATAGCACTCCAAACGTTCCGTTTGACAGTTCTGCCGATGTTCTCGACAGACCCAGCACGGTCGTCCGCACGTACCGCCTTCGGCAGCCACCCCTTTCCATCTCCTCCACACATCTGCGGAAGATGTGGCATGGAAGATATGTACTTTTGATAAGCCGCGCCTCTATCATTTACTTTAGAATATAGTATAGCACAAGATTGCCGTATTGTCAATAGATAACGGGAAAGAAAGTGCATATGTGCACGAATTTTCCGCATAAACATAC
Source organism: Eubacteriales bacterium (assembly GCA_045632325.1). GTDB lineage: Bacteria > Bacillota > Clostridia > Oscillospirales > CAG-272 > RGIG3925. The sequence goes on along the minus strand of JAZQWK010000248.1, from coordinate 6,978 downwards.
GGAATACAGATCATTTTCCAACGCAGAAATTGTGGAAGATCGTATCGACGACGTCACCCGTCACCGCGCGTCCGTCCACCTCGGCAAGTGCCGACAGCGCAAGCTCCAGATCCATTCCCGCAATATCCTGCGTGAAGCCGCCCTTCAGCGCATCCTCCGCGCGTTCGACGTGTTCTGCTGCGGTGCAGACCGCTGCATACTGTCTTGCGTTGGACACAACCGCCTCGGTGCTGTAGTCGATCTGTCCGTCAAGGAACAGAGCCTCAATCACCGTGCGCAGTGCGTCGATCCCGTCACCGCACGCCGCGCTGACAGTTACCGTCTTTGCAAACGGCACGCCGAGCGTGTCCACATCTGCAACGGTTCCTGCATCGGACTTGTTGACGATGGCAACGATCGGACAGGTCACGCCGCGCAGATGCTCTGCCAGCGAAAAATCCTCTTCCGACAGCGCTCGGGAGCCGTCAAATACAGCCAGTACCAGCTCTGCCTCGGACAGTGCCCGCAGAGAGCGCTCGACGCCAAGCTGTTCCACGATGTCGTCCGTGCCGTGAATCCCCGCCGTATCGGCAAGGCGCAGGAGAATACGTCCGATGCTGACCGTTTCCTCCAGTACGTCACGCGTCGTTCCCGCAATTTCGGTGACGATCGCGCGATCCTCACCCGTCAGACAGTTGAGCAGCGACGATTTTCCCGTGTTCGGCTTGCCGACGATGGCACAGCGAATACCTTCGTTGACAGCTTTGCCTACGGAATAGGATTTTGCGAGTGCCGCCAGCTTTTCTTTTGCAAGGCCGATCTTGTCAAGAAGCTCGTCGACCGACAGATCGGTCAGATCCTCGTCGGGAAAGTCAATAAACGCATACGTGCTTGATACCGCATCGCGGAGCAGAACGTAGATCTCGTCCGCCGCACGCTTCAGCATACCGCGCGCACCGGCACCCGCCAGACGCACGCCTTCCATGCTCTGCGCATCGATCAGATCGATGATCGCCTCCGCCTGGGAAAGTCCGAGCTTGCCGTTCAAAAACGCCCGCTTGGTAAACTCACCGGGACCTGCAGGAATCGCACCGCAGAGAAAGACCGATTCCAGTACCTTCTGCGTCAGATAAATACCGCCGTGACAGGAGATCTCCACGGTATCCTCACCCGTGTAGGAATGAGGCGCACGGAAGACGACCGCCATGCCGTCGTCAATGGCTTCTTCCTTATAACAGATGCGTCCCCATACCATGCGGTTGGCGTCCACGCAGGAAAGGGAGGTGCCGTTTCCGGGAAAGAAAACTTTCTCGGAAATCGATACGGCATCCGGTCCGGAAACGCGGATCACCGCAATGCCGCCGCGTCCGTACGGGGTCGAGACCGCGGCGACGGTCGTTGATTCAGAGTGCAAAAGTTCCATTGTCAGAATTATTCCATACCCAGCATGCCGAGCGTCGATGCACTCGTCAGGCTGTCCATATTGTTGATGATCAGCACGCGGTCACAGCCGGTTTCTGCCGCCAGTGCCGCCGTAGACGATTTGTAGTAACGCAGGTCGATGATCTCCAGATCAAAGTGATACGCAAGGAACGGCGCCAGCGAATGACCGAAGGAGTCCTTGACGAGCATCAGACGTTCACGGTCTTCCCCGCCGTTCTTCTCAATCGTAACGTACGCGTGGTTGCCGGAGATAAAGGAAGAATACTTGTCAGTCTTTTCCAGATACGAACGGTCGTAGAAGCCGCCTATCACGGTGCTGTCGTCGTGAATCGTCATCGTGTAGTCTTCGTCCCCGTCAAAGCGGTAATATTCCATCGTATCGGGCTCGATCCACTTCATCCCCGCATTTCTCCAGGCCGTTCCGTAGAACGCATCGGAGACCGTTTCCACGGTAAACGCGGATTCGGGAAGTGCTTCCATACCCCAAAGCTTCATCAGCTCAACGTAGGCAAGATACGCGCCGTGCGTCGTCCAGTGATGGTCGGTACGGTACATGACGTCCTCACCGGCCTCCGACGCTGCCTTGAGCGGTGTCAGAAGATCGAGATACAGCATATCGGTGTAGTCCTCCGCGCCGCCAACGTGCGTTTCATTGGCACGATCGTCCAGTGCGTCCCACGGTGCGTACAGCGTATCGACCGGATAAAGCGCGGGGAGCTTGTCCTCCGCAACGTCGATGACGCGTCCCGCCGCCGCAAAGGTCACGGAAATACCGTTCTCGGAAAGTCGGTTTGCAAACGCCGCGGATGCGTCGTAGTTTTTGATGACGTTATCGATCTTGGGGTTGTCCATGCGGGACAGCAGATAGCCGTCAGCACCGAGAACGACGTCGTTGTTCTCGCCCTTGAGCATCGCGATCTCCGTTACACCCTTCAGACCGACGAAGAAGTCGCGCACGGGGAACTGATCGGCATAGTAATCGGCAACGTCCTCGGAAAAGTCACCCGAGAAATATTTATCGAGGAATTTACCCTCCTGAATGCGTTCGATCAGACTGCCGTCAAAGTTGGACTGCAGCTTCGGACGCTGCTGAAGTGCACGGTTTTCCTGCTCGGAGAACGCCTTGTCGGGAAGGATAAAGATCAAAGCACCAAGCACAAAGATAAACGCAAGGAACAGCGCCATACCGACGCGGTCAGCACCTTTGGCTTCATCGGCAAGCTTCATCTGCAATGCAAACAGCTCGTCTGCATCGTCCTGCATCGTTCTCTTTTTCGGCTTTGCGGAAGGTGTGGGAGAAGCTGCTGCTTCCTTTTTCATAAGTTCATTGTTTTCCATAGATCAGCATTTCTCCTTTCATCAGAATCGGAAGTAGAGGAACGGGTTGTACGAGGAGTCAACGAGATACGCGGTAACGAGCACGGTGACGAGCAGCGCACCGACAGCCGCCGCATAACGGAAGGACTTTGACTTCTCGTAGAACTTGTAGAACAGCTCTCTGGGCTTCGGGATGGAAGCGATGACGAGGATCGCCACGAAGACGAGCTTGTGCAGCATCGAATAGATATCCGCACTTGAAATGAAGCCCGCCGAGCCGACACCGAACATCGTGCCGAGATAGGATGCGCCAGCACCCATATCGTCAAAGACGAAGATCAGCCAGCCGAAGTAAACGAAGAACAGCGTGTAGAGGTGACGGAAGAAGCGCGGCCATGCCTTCATGCGTTCGAGCAGGAAGGTCTTTTCGACAACGAGCAGAACGAAGTAGTAAAGACCCCAGATGATGAAGTTCCAGTCCGCGCCGTGCCAGAAGCCCGTCAAGAACCAGACAACGAAAATGTTGCGGTACATCTTGAACAGACCGCCGCGGTTGCCGCCGAGCGGAATGTAGACGTATTCGCGGAACCAGGTACCGAGCGAGATGTGCCAGCGGCGCCAAAATTCGGTGATGTTCTGGGAAATATAAGGATAGTTGAAGTTTTCCAGGAAGCGGAAGCCCATCATCTTGCCGAGACCGATCGCCATGTCGGAGTAACCCGAGAAGTCGAAGTAGATCTGGAAGCAGTAGAAGAGCAGACCGAACCACGCGCCGATAACGGTACGGTTCGGGTCAGCCGCAGCGGCGTCCCAAATGGCACCTGCGGCGTTTGCAAAGATGACCTTTTTGCCCAGACCCGCAACGAACGTGCGGATACCCGATGCAAACATTGCCATCGATTCGTGGCGTTCGCGCAGCGCGTCGTCAACGTCCTGATAGCGGACGATCGGACCTGCGATCAGCTGTGGGAACAGCGATACGTACGCACCGACGACGATGGGATTCTTCTGCACGCGTGCATCGCCGCGGTAAACGTCGATGACGTAGGACATGATCTGGAACGTATAGAACGAAATACCGATCGGAAGCGTCAGACCGAGCGTCGGAATATCGATGAACGGCAGCTTCGACAGGTTTTCGGCAAAGAAGTCGAAATACTTAAAGAAACCGAGCAAGCCGAGATTGACGATCACGCTGATAATCAGTATGATTTTTGCGCGTTTGTGGTTGGTGTCTTTGTATTTGCCGACGTAATAACCGCACACGTAGTCAAAGAGCACGGTAAAGATCATCAGAAATACGTAGACGGGTTCTCCCCAGCCGTAGAAAAACAGGCTGACGAGCAGAATCCAGAGATTGCGCAGTTTGACCGGAGAGATGAAATAGACCAGCAAAACGATCGGCAAGTACGCAAACAGAAACTCAAGGCTCGAAAAGAGCATGTCGCACCTCCATGGGTTGTTTGAATTGCCGCGGCGTGATTGCCGCAGATACGTATACAGTATACCAAAAAACCGCCGAAAAAACAAGAGGAACTTGCTCATCGGCGGCTCAGAATGTGATATTTTACAGATTATTCACTAAATCGGCACGGCAGATGCGTCAGTTGCTTTGCGCGCCAAACCAGTTGACGTCAAACGCCGCATCGCGGTCACAGACGAGGGTTTCACCGTCGATCTTCAATTCCGCCATCTGCACGGAGGAGCGCGGCGTTCCCTCGGGGTGAGTGAAGTAAACGATGAACGCGCGTCCGCCCCACACGAAAACGTCCGCGTGCGAGCCCTTTGCCCCGTCGTCGCATCTCGTACCGACCGCACGGAGAATATTCTCCTTCTGACGGTGGAAATGCTCGCCGTCCTCGGAATGATAGACCGCAAGTCCGTCCCAGACGTCGGCGATCATCCAGTATCGGTCCCCGAAAACGAAGACGTTCGGTCCCTCCTGCGCCTGATCGTCGGCGGCAATTCCGCGGTATTCCCAGTTTGCAAGATCGCGGCTGTCGGCGTAGCAGGTAAACGAGTTCTGCCGCTCGTCCTTGTACCACATACGCCATACCCCGTCGGGCAGACGGATGATGCACGGGTCAATGATGCGCGACGAGCCGAATTCCAGCATCCCCTCGTAGTCCCAGTAAAACAGCTCCTTGGAGGTATAGTGCGCAATCGACGCTTTACCGCCCCAATCGGCATATACGCCGCGGATGTAGGAGACGTACATATGATACCGTCCGCCCACGGGATCGTAGATGATCTCGGGTGCCCACCAGGTATTGCGTCCGAACTCAAAATTCAGATTCAGCGCACCGCGGTAATGCCAATGCGCGCCGTCCTCCGATTCCGCAACGCCGATATCTGTGCCGTAGCAGTAGGACACACCTGTGACGAACTGGTTCGCGCGGCGCTGGGTGTAGAACATATAAAACATTCCGTCCGATTCACGGCGGATGACCATCGGGTCAGCCGCGCCGTCATAAATGGGATCGCGGTACAGCGGTGCGGGGATCATTTGAGAAGTCCTCCGTTTTCCGCCATCTGCTTTTCCTGATATCTGCGCAGAATGTCAAGCACCTCGGGCGGGAATGCACCCTCCAGCACACCCGATTCGATCTGCGCAATCATGTGATCGTCAGCATACGGAAGCAGCGTCTCGATGGCGGTATAGTCCATCGTCCCCTCCATGACCTTTTCCAAAATCGCGCCCTTGGACTGACGGTCGAGCAGCGGCATCAGACGACCGAGCAGTGCGGGATCAAGATCCTCAAACGACGCCGTTTCCAGCATTGCAACGACGTTTTCATCCTCTAAATATTCCGTCAGCGCGACGAGATGGGAAATGTCGATATTGGCGTCCGACAGAATTTTGGCAAGTCGTGACAGTTGGCTCATATCAAAACTCCTTTATTATCAGATCATTAGGCAATTGCAAAATTGCCTTCCTTTCATCGCCCAAAGGGCGATATATAATAAATTGCGTCGCTTGGGCGGGTTTCCCGACCAAAAAGACACCTTCAAAGCGACCAAAGGGAGCCATCGGGCTGCGTCAGCCCGATGAAACCAATTGCAAAACAGAGTTTTGCAATTGACTATATCAGATCATTTTTTCGTATGCGTTGCGTTTTGCTCCCGACAGCAGCGTGATCTCACCGCAATGGGTCAGGCCGTTACGCGCAAGCATCCGCTGCATCGGAAGATTGTCGCGGTGCGTATCGATGCGCAGAGAGATCTTCCCTGCACTGCGTCCGATGGCGGCAGCTTCTTCGAGCAGTCGGGAAGCCAGCCCTTTGCCGCGGCAGTTTTTATCTGTCGCAACGCGGTGTACCGCCACGTAGCTTGTGTTTTCATCATCCGTGGTTTGCGTCAGCCATGCGCCGTATGCAATCTCGGTGTAGGTAACCTCGCCGCCGAGCAGAACGGCACAAGTCGCGACGACACCGCCGTCGTCCTCACAAAGCACGTAGGACTCACCCGCCTCAATGTCTGCAAGAATATCGGTCTCGGCAGGATAGCCGTCCGTCCACTGGTCGATGCCCTGTGCGTGCATGGTCTCCCTTGCGCCGTCGAAAATTTCGCAGACACGGGCAATATCGTCTTTCGTTGTTTTTCTGAATACCATGATACTCCTCGTTTACAGCGTATTGACCGCCGTTTTTTCGATCGCCAGACCACGGGTGTACGTTTCTATATACGCGCGGTATTCCTCCGCCAGCATCTCGTCGGGTTCCGCCGTATGTACCTTTGCATCGGCAAACACGCGGTTGGTCAGATAGTCGGCAAGCGTTTCTCCTTCACCGCGGTATTTCGCGTACGATGCCAGCAGAGCCGCACCGAACGGACCGCCCTCTCCCGCTTCCTCGGAAACAGTAACGGGGCGATTGAGTGCCGCCGCAAGAACAGGCTGTGCCGCACCGCGCGTACGGAACAGGCCTCCGTGCGCCTTGACGGACTTGATCTTGTTCCGCTCCTCCTCACCAAGCAGCGAGAGGCCGTAGGCAAGCGGAGCGAAGATCGCAAACAGCTGGGAGCGCATGAAGTTCGGCAGATTCAGATTGCTGTCGGGCGTACGGACGAACAGAGGACGTCCCTCGGCGATGTCGAGCAGATGCTCACCCGACAGACAGTTGTACGCAAGAAGACCGCCGCATCCGCGCTCACCTTCCATCGCCGCGCCGAGCAGTGCCGTGTAGACCGCCTGCGCATCACAATCCGCGCCGAGCCGCTTCATCGCTTCAGCAACGATAG
>JAZQWK010000247.1:0-10787 GCA_045632325.1 Eubacteriales bacterium | reverse complement strand
CTGCATCGTCGTAGACTGCGTTGCCCGCATGATCGACGGCGTTCTTGCCTCTCCCGAATGTTATGAGGAGGAATCCATTTCCTCGGGACTGCTCGAATATCCGCAGTATACGCGCCCCGTCGAATTTCACGGCAAGCGCATTCCCGACGTTCTGTTGTCGGGTGACCACGAAAAGGTCGCACGCTGGAGATACGACGCATCGGTGGAGCGTACCAAGCAAAAGCGTCCCGATCTGCTCGAAGGCGGTATTCCCCCATACGAATTCCGCCGCTCGGAAACCTACGGAACCCATAAAACCAAGCAGGACAAACCCTCATGAGCCGTACAAACCAAAAAAAGAATGCCGTTCTGACGGTGCTTTCGATGGTCGCGGCAATGATTTTGTCGAAAGGGTTGGGGCTGATTCGCTCCACCTGCATGGCATCGGCATACGGCACAGGATGGCAGGCAAACGCCTTTTCCGCGGCTTCCCGTATTCCGCTCTCGTTCTTTGATCTGCTTTTTTCCGCGGCGATCCTCGGATGCTTCATCCCCGTCTACAACAGCTTCGCTGACCGCGAGGACAAAGCCGCCGCAGAACGCGACGCCGACACCTTTGCCTGTATTTTTCTCAAGTTCGTCTTATTGCTGACGGGGCTGCTTGCGCTCCTCGGCATGGTCTTCGCCCGTCCGATTCTCACGATCATCGCATCGGGTATGGACGCACAGACGACAGAGCTTGCCGTGACCCTTTTGCGGATTTTGTTCCCGATGATCTTATTCACGGGAGCAGCCTATACGCTGGTCGGAATCCTGCAATCAAAGGAGCAGTTCTTTTTGCCGTCTATGATCTCCGCGATCTCCAACGCGGGTGTCATTCTGTATTTTCTTCTCGTCAACGATCCGCTCGGAGAGAACGGCATCTACGGTCTTGCCGTCGCGTATCTGATCGCGTGGGCACTGCAGTTCTTCACACTGCTCATCCCGCTCATCCGTATGCGCTTTCCGTACCGTGCGGTGCTCGATCTTCACAACCCTGCGCTGAAAAAGGCACTGCGCATGACGCCGCCGATCATGCTCGGATCGTGGTTAGCCCCCATCGGTATGCTGACGGGAACGCACTTTGCGGCACAGCTTGCCGTCCCCGGTGCGATCACCGTCTTTGAATACGCCATCAACATCAATAACATTCTGACGGGAATTCTGACGTACGGCATCTGCAATTTCACGTTTCCCCGTCTCTCCCGCCAAAACGTCACGGGTGACGGCGATGGATTCGCATCCACAGCGCGTGCAGGCATCCTCTCTGCACTGGCAATCGTTCTTCCCGTCATGGCGGCAGTGCTGATACTGTCGCGTGAGGGAACGGCGCTCCTGTATTTCCGCCGCGCGTTTACGGCAGAGGACACACGCATCACCGCACAGACGCTCACCTGGCTTGCGCTCGGTATGCCCGCGTTCTGTCTGACGGAAATTCTTTCCCGTGTCATGTACGCAAAAACGTCCACGCGTGTCCCGATGATCGCATCGCTCGCCGGTGCCGCTGCCAACGTGACCTCCACGGCACTGCTCGTTCGATTTTGTTCCGCTCCGCTCGGTGTCGGATCCGTTGCAATCGGCAATACGCTCGGACTTTGGGTCTGCGCCTGTATTCTGTTCTTTGCTCTTTTGAAAGCATCTCCGGACGTGTGCAGCAGAACCTTTTTCGCAAGTGCCGCAAAGCTGATCCTTCTGACGGCTGCCGCATTCGGCATCATGTATCTCATCCATTCCGTGCTTTCCGACGGTACCATCACCGCGTCGTTTGTCCGGAATCTCCTGCTCTGCGCAGCATCCTTCCTTCCGGCATCCGTCGTCTATCTGATCGGACTAAAGCTCCTCCGCGTCCGCTTTTCCTGAATTCCTAATTTCAAAAGGAGTTGAAATCATTGAAACACCAACAAAGAAAACGGCTGTCGTTTTCGTCGCTTGTATCACACAGCCTGATCCTTCCGCTTTTTTACCGAATCGCGGTCTATCTGTATCAGAGTGTCCGTGAAAGTGCCGTCGGACAGTTCTTCTGCGGCTACGACCGCTCCAACGACGCTGTGCAGAACGGTTTGTTTGCGGCTTTGCGAAAAAAGCTGTCGTTGTCGGACCGATTCCTGCGTCCGCTGCGATTCGCCGTCGCCCGTCAGTTTGACAGCAGTGCCACCCTGAATCTCGTCCGTTCCGTTTTGAATCATCTGAGCGGTCTGCAGCTCGGAACCTACGGTATTGCGGTCTTGATCTTCAGCCTGTTTTCCGCACTTTCTTACGCGCTCCGATTTGCCGCAGGCGGCGATCCGAGCGTCACCGACCTGGTCATTGCCGGTGCATTCCTGTTGATCGGCATATGCCTCGTCGCATCCAACGCGCATCTTTCCGAAGCACTGTGCAAAAGCTCGATGACCTCGTTTTTCCTCTTTACCGTCGCAGGTGCTGACGAAGAATATTTCCGTTCCGTACCAAACTGCCGCGGGAGAGCTTGGGTCGCCGCGTGCATCGGCGCACTCATGGGCATTGCGGCACTGTTCATCGGACCGCTGTGGATTACCATCGGGTGTATCGGTCTGATTGCCGCGTTTCTCGTCTATAAAACGCCCGAATTCGGCGCCGTTTCCACCCTGTTCTTTGCGCCGTTCCTCCCGACCAAGGTCATGATCGCACTGATGGTCTATCTGCTTGCCTGCTTCTTCGTGAAATTTTTCCGAGGCAAACGCACCATTCACTTTGAATGGATGGACGTCACCGTGCTGCTGTTCGGCATCGTTTTCCTCTGCGCGGGCATCTTTTCCGCCTCTCCCGCAGATTCCCTGTTCCCCGTCATGGTCTATATCTGCTTTATGTGCGGATATTTCTTGATCGTGAATCTGATCCGCTCCTCCGAATGGATCCACCGCTGCTATCTTTCCGTGCTGTCGTCAGCAACGCTGGTCGCCCTTTACGGCGTCTATCAGAACTTCTTCGTTTCCGCCAACACGACCTGGCAGGACACCGATATGTTCGGCGAAGCAACGGGACGCGTCGTTTCCACGCTTGAAAACCCAAACGTTCTGGCCGAATATCTCATTATGATCCTCCCGATCGCAGTCGTCGGCTTTCTCACCCAAAAATCGCTGTCCGGCAAGATGCTGTATCTGTTCTCCGGCGGTATTCTTTGTGCGTGTCTGATCTTCACATGGTCACGCGGCGCCTGGCTGGGTATTCTGATTGCCATGATGCTGTTCCTTTTGATGTATTCCAAAAAGATTTTGGTTGCGGGACTCTTCGGCGTTCTTGCCGTTCCGTTTCTGCCGTTCGTTCTGCCGCAATCCGTCCTTGACCGATTCCTGTCGATCGGTAACCTGGGCGATACGTCCACGTCCTACCGCGTGCACATCTGGGAAGGTACACTGAATATGCTGCGTGATCACTTTCTCGGCGGCATCGGCGTCGGCACTGGCGTTTTCGGTGAGATCTATCCGCGCTATTCCCTGTCGGGTATTGAATCCGCACCGCACAGCCACAACCTTTATCTGCAGATCCTCGTCGAAACCGGTATTCTCGGGCTGATTTTGTTCTTGATCGTCCTGTTCACCTTTGTCCGTCACAACTTTACGTTCTTTGCAAAGCCTCTCCCGACCGTGCCGCGTCTGCACAACGCCGCTCTGTTCTGCGGAATTCTTGCGGTACTCGCGCAGGGTATGACCGACTACATCTGGTATAATTACCGCGTTTATCTTGTCTTTTGGCTTATGATCGGATTGACTGTTGCCACGGCAAGAACCGCGTTGAGGGAAAACCAGACCGCGCAGAACAGAACCGCAAAGGGACAATCCTCCCAAGCGGAGCTTGATATATTTGCAATATCATTTTCAAAACACGCATCACCTGAATCTACAGAAACCAATACGAACAATCGGGGAAAGGAATCACAATGAATACGCAAACAACGAAAAAAACGTTCAAACTGAATTTCTTTGATATTCTGCTCATCATCCTTGCCGTGATCGTCATCGCAGCAGCGGCAGCCATCTTCGTATATTCCGGCAGCCGTTCCACCGACCGTCAGACCATCGAATATACCGTTCTCGTCAAGGAGCTGCCCAACGAACTGCAGATCCATGCAGAACCCGGTCAGACCGTCGTTGATACGATCAAGCTCGGCACCATCGGCGAATACGTATCCCACGAGATCAAGGAAGCCGCGTACGATGAATTTGACTTTGTCAATGAAAAGAACGTCCACGGTGAATACGAGGATATGTACAGCGCGGCATTCACGTTCCGTGCCGACGTTGAAAAGACCGCCGCATCCTATATGATCAACAACGTCCGCATTTCCGTCGGTGCCGAAGTACATTTCCGTACCCCGTATTTTGTCGGCTTCGGATACGTGACCGACGTGACCGAGATTCCCGCAGAATAAGGAGGATGCCAACATGAAAAACAAAGCACAAAGAAGCCACCGCTTCAATATCATCGACTTCACGCTCGTGATCACCATTCTTGCGTGTCTCATCGGTATCGCCATCCGCTATAACCTCGCGGATTCCGTTCTGCACAGCTCCAATACCGCAACCGTAACCGTTCTGATCCGTGATATTCTTGCAGAAAACGTCGATCAGGTCGTTGTGGGCGATACGTATTTCTACCAGCGCAGCGGCAACCGTCTCGGCGTTCTGACCTCCAAGGAGATCAAGCCCGCCATCATCCACAACCACCGTCTTGACGGCTCCGCGCATTATACGGAAAACGAAACGCGTGCCAATATCCTCTGCACGCTTGAAATCGAAGGCATTTCCACCGAGGACGGATTTATGGTTGACGGCTCCGAATACATCGGCTGCGGCTCCAACATTCTCGTCCGTTCGCTCAATCTCGAAACGGAATGGATCGTCGTTGATATCGAGGTACACGAATAATGTCCGCCGAAAACGGGTACCGTACCCGTCAGCGGGAAGCGATCCTGCAATACTTCAAGTCCCATCCGCACGCACATCTGACGGCGGAGGAGCTATGCGATGCACTGCGCGCCGACGGCATTGCCGTCGGAAAGTCCACGGTATATCGGGCACTGGAAAAGCTCTGTGAGCAAGGAACCGTGCGCCGTTTTACCATGTCCGCGGGAGAAAGCGCGTGCTACCAGTATGCGGGCGGCATCGGGGAGACGTGCTGTACGCACTTCCATCTCAAGTGTCTTGTCTGCGGCACGCTGTATCACGTCGCCTGCGAGCATCTGGACGAGCTGAGTGCCCATCTCGGCGCACAGCATAACTTCACGGTGGACTATGCCAAAACCGTGTTATACGGCACCTGTGACCCCTGCAGACGCGCACTGTCCGCGGTGAAAACCAAAACGGAATGATAAAAGAATCGGACGAGGCCGATGCACGTTTTGTGCACAGCCCCGTCCGTTTTTTATCGGGTTTATTCGACTGCCGTAAATGCGGTGTTGATCTTTTCCAGATCACGCAATGCTTTCTTTTCGAACTTTTCACACATTGAGGTGAATTCTTTCTTATTGTTGCGGAACAGATTCATGATCTGCTCGTTGTAAGTACCGACCTGATAGAACTGACCGAGGTCGAAGACACGGCTGCCGAGAATGATATCGAGCATTTCCGCAGATTCATCGTCACGCAGCTGCTTGCCCTCAAGAGTAATATCATAATACGCAGGCGTTACGGTATACAGCGATTCGCACGCCATCGCTTCCAGAATACTGCCGGTCATCTCAACGTCTTCCACAACGGCGGGAACACAAATAAACGAACAGCCGTAAGGTGCGACCGTGTGGTAGTACGAATCCTGCGCCTCATCGTACTTCGGATACGGCAGAATACCAAAGTCGGTATCCATATTACGGTACTTCTTGATGATGCAGAGATAGCGGGAATAGAACAGAACCTGGTCGTTTGCAAACATCGTTTCGATGACGTCCGCATTATGGAAAATGGAATATGCAAGCGTTCTGTCGTATGCCAGCTCCATATACCGCTCGATCATGCTCTGGGAGCGTTCGGTGTTCAAGGTCAGCTCCAGTTCACCGTTTGCATTGATGGTACAGAACTTCTCACCGGCCGCATTGACCATACCCATCATAGAGTCCTGCCAAATGCAGAAGCCGTAGAGGTCGTTCTCGTCGTACTTGGAGTCACCGTTGAGATCCTGCGACACCTGCGATGCCATTTCAATGAACTTGTCAAGCGTCCATTTTCCGTCACGGACGAGCTGATACGGGTCTTCCATGTCGTAGGTGCCGAGAAGATTCTTGTTGAACAGAATACAGAACGTACAGTCGTTGTCAATGGTGGAAATATCACCTGTCGTGTAATACATCTTGCCTTTCATCGCAAGGTCGCTGTTCGCCTTCTGATCCCACCAAGGCTGGGAAAGATCAATATGCGGTACCTCGGATGCCAGATCGAGCAGATAATTGTTGTAGGACAGCGTAGAAACGTCGTACGCACCCATCAGCGATGCGTCGTAGGCAAAGTCGGACGCCATGACGCTCTTTTCAATAAACTTCGCGCCCTTGCCGGTACCGCCCTTCTCGTTACCCATGTTATTGATTTCCACGATATCGACGTTGAAGCGTTCTTCAATCGCCAGATTGCGCTGAAAGACCGCGTCGTTGATCGGCTCGCCGTTTTCTTCCTCCGCCTGGAAATCGTAAATTTCCGTCCATTCGTTGTTCCAGTTGCCTGCGGTCAGAATGTCAAACGTCTTACCGCCGAAGTCATTATCGGGCACGTCAGCATAAAGACGCGTTTCGACCGGTTCCGTTTCGACCGCCGCCGTCGTCTGCTGTACGGCATCGGTCACAGCCGTGCCATCCCCCGATGCGCCGCAGGAAGCCGTCCCGAGCAGTGTTACAAGCAGAAGTGCCGCCGCTGTCAAGTGTTTTCCGTACATAATCAAATCCTCCGTTTCGCTCAAACGATTTGTTTTCTCCATTATACACGATATCCAAAGATTTTGCAAGTCTTTTTTTGCACTTTTTATCAAAATACAGAAAAATCATCGCCGATGGCAAAGGAATAGATTCTGACGTCCGACACGGGACGGCAGTAAAGCTGTTCTGCCGCCGCACGGTAGTACCGAAGCTGCCCCGCATAACGGTCAGAGAGAATCCGCTCTGCCTGCTCCCGATCCTCACAAACGGATTTGGGGAAATGGTCGGTTTTGTAATCAACCAAAACCAAACGGTCTTCGCCGTCAATATAACAGCAGTCAATGATACCCTGCACCAGTACCTGCGCGTCATCTCCGTCATAACGCGGAAGTTCCGACGCGGGCACGAACAGATTGAACCGCATCTCGCGCCGCACCGATTTTGCGTAAGCAAGACGGCGGAACAGACGGCTAGACAGGAACCGCACCAGCGCCGCACGGTCAATGCGTGACACGGTTTCCTCGGTCAGATAACGTCCGTCACGCAGACGCACTATTTCCCGCTCGATGCGCTCTTTTGGTGAAAGCCCATGCTCCGCAAGCGCGGCAAAATCGCAGAACTGCATAAACTGATGCGTCGCGGTTCCTCGCTCGGCGGCAGTTGCACGCTCATCCTCCTCTTTTTGCAGAAAACGAGGCTTCGCGTATTCCTTTTCGACAGACACCGCGTCGTTCTCTGCGGGCGTCGTCGGTTCCGTTTTGCTCTGCATCCGCAGAAGCTCGGATACCGACAGCTTTGCAGGAAGGTTCGTCAGATGCGCGTCGGGATAGACAAACGAAAATGCCTTTTCGATCACAGCCTTCGCCGCACGGTAAGTGATGGTATCCTCTGCAGGATTGTCCTCCGTTATCGGCACATTGGGCAAGGATACGCCGTCACCCGCCGCCGGGAAGACGAGCGAAACGGGATAAGAGACGCTGGTTCTATGCGCTGCACAGGCGATCAGCATCCATGCAAGCGTCGTGTTTTCACTCATCACATCGTCTGCGGTGACGTCGGAAACAGAGGAAAACGCAAAGCCGTCCGCATAATCCGCGGGTGCTTTGTGCGTGCCGCAGACGTACAGCTGCTCTCTCGCACGCGTTAATGCGACGTACAACACGCGCATTTCCTCCTCCTTCTGCTTGCGGGCGATCTCCGCCTTGACACATTCACGCATCGGGTGATTGATCTTTGCAAAACCGCTTTCCTCGCCGAGATACGTAGCAATACCGCCGTCCGCATCCATCAGAACCGCCGCACGCTGGTCTGCCGCGTTGAAGCGCTTGCCGCATCCCGCAACGAAGCAGACGGGAAATTCCAGACCCTTGGATTGGTGAACGGTCATAATGCGCACCGCGTCCGCATCCTCACCCGACAAGAGCACGGGCGGCATCTGCGCTTTCTCCTCAATGACGGAAGAGATAAACGCAACGAACTGATAGAGTCCCTGATAGCCGCCGCGCTCAAACGAACGGGCGTATTCGTAAAACATCATCAGATTCGCACGCATCTGCGCACTGTCAAGCGCCTCGGAAAACAGCTCGTGCTTTTCTTTTTCATACACGAGCGACAGTATCCCCGTATCGCCGTACAGCATCCAAAGGAATCGGTCAACGGGCATACCAACCGAGACGTGTCTGTAATACGCAAGCCGCTCCAAAAAATGCGCTCCTTTTGCAAAGCCCGTTTCTGCAGTAAACGCACGCAGCGCATCGTACAATGTGCCATCGGGATACGTTCTGCGCATATAGATCAGCTCATCGAGCGTCACGCGGTACAAGGGACTGCGCAGAAGACCTGCCAAGCAAACGTCACGCTGAGGATTGTCAATGACCGCCAGCAGACAGTATACGAGCAGTACCTCCGCATTTTCAAAAAATGCACGGGAGACGTTGTTAAAGCTCGGAATTCCGCGGGATTCCAGTGCGTGCTCGATCTGTGCGGCAGACGACTTCGTACTGCGCAGAAGCACTGCAATATCGCGCGGACGGATTTTCGTTCCGTCACGCTTCATTCCGTTTTGCAGAAGTGACGCGATCTGATCGGCGACGTAGTCGGCCTCGGTATAGAGATCTGACGCGGCTTCGGTTTCCGCCGCTTCCTCCTCGCCTTCCTCGGTTTCTTCCTTGTCGGAGGACAACACGGCAAAGGTCACCTTGGTCTGCGGCGTTTGTCCCTCCGTCTTTTTGGCATAGCGAAGCGCATCATCCTCGGTATACGGCAGCGTCGAGGCTCCGCAGCCGAACAGGACGGAAAAGACGAGATTGGAATAGTCGATGACCTGCTCGTCACAGCGGAAGTTATCGGATAAAAAGATCGTCCGTCCAAGAGATGCATCTTTGGCAAACTGTGCGCGGTAACCGAGAAACAGTGCAGGTGACGCGCCGCGGAAACCGTAGATGCTCTGTTTTGCATCTCCGACCATAAATCGGTTGTCTTCCCTTGCAATCGCACGGAAAATGAGATCCTGAACAGGGCTGACGTCCTGATATTCGTCAATATAGATTTCGGTATACTTCATTGCCTCGGCACGTGCGGTGCCGGTCGGCGCATCGGTCTCAAAATCCCACAAAAGCCGCAGAGCGAGCCGGCCCATATCGCCGAAGTCCAGCTGACCGCGGCGGTTTTTCTCCCGCTCCAAGCGATCCTCGTACATGGATAAGAAGGTATGAAGCTTCTCAATCACCTCTGCCTGACTGCGTAAAAGCGCAGACAGTTCTTCCGACGAAACCGAGAAAAAACGCGTCAGATACGTCTCACGCCGCTCCGCAAAGGTATCGTGTCGAGCCTTTGCACGTACAATTTCCTCGGTTTTCTTGTCGCCGCGGATACCCGATTTGAGACTCGGCGCGGAAAACGATGCAAAATGCGTGCGCACGGCTTCATACGACGGATTCTGCTCAAGCAGGGACACAAGCGCTGCAAGCCACTCTTTTTCATAAAAGAAGCAATCGCCGTAGTTTTTGATATACACCGCGTCGGTTGACAGATATTCGCACATCTGCTCATATCGACCGCACCACGTCTTTGCAAACGAGCACAGGTCGGATAACAGGTTTTTGCCGGCGTCTGATGACAGAAAATCAGCAACGGCGGCAGACAGCAAGTGATCTCTCTGTCCACCCAGCCAGTCAACGCCCTCGGTATAGCTGTTCAGCGTCTCGCGTACCGACAAAAATACGTCCGCCAAAGCCGACGTGTTGCGTGAGGACGCAAAGAGATCGCAGAACGCACCGAAGCTCTCGATGACAGCGCCTGCGCCTTCCCCCTCAAAGCAATCCTCGATCAGCGTGTCCATGACGGTTTTGGCAAGCAGCTTTGCCTGCGTTTCGTCGGCAACCGACACGCGCGGAGAAAGCCCCAGATCGTCAAAATGCGTGCGGATCAGATCAAGGCAGAAGCTGTCGATCGTACAGATCTTTGCGCGTCCGACAGACAAAAGCTGTGTATGCAGACGGCGATTCCCGGGATTTTTCGCAAGCTCCCGTTCCAGTGCCGCGCGGATACGCGATTTCAGCTCTGCCGCCGCCGCTTTCGTAAAGGTCACGACGAGCACCGTGGACAGATCGAGCGCGTCGTCGTCATCCAACACACGCGAGAGGATGCGCTCGGTCAGTACCGCCGTTTTACCCGAACCCGCCGCCGCAGAAACAAGCAGCGTCTCCCCGCGCGACAGAATGGCGTCCCGCTGACCCGCCGTCCATTTTTCATCAAGTTGATACATGGCCGCTGACACCTCCTCTGCAAACCATTTTCATTGCGCAGTACGCACACGGGTCACGTCCCGTCTCGGCTGCCGAAACGGAAATCGGAACCGCATCCGCATGACCGTGCTTCATTTCCATCGTGATTTCCGACACGGTCTTCT
>JAZQWK010000246.1:0-3553 GCA_045632325.1 Eubacteriales bacterium | reverse complement strand
AGGAGAATCTCTCTGCCATGCCCGAGCTTGACGGCAAAAACGATCTGCCCAAGGGCGGCTTCGGCGGAAGAACCTAATATTTGATAATTAAGGACTAAGACTTTCACACAACCATCATTGATTTTTCCCAAAAAATCTGTTATAATATGTAAGTACCGTGCATCGGACAGCGGCTGAAACCGTTTCTTCCGGAATGCACGGTATTGTACGTTTGAAAACACTTAACGAAACTTAACCAAGAAAGGATGAATTTCCACTTGAAACGCTGGATGAAATATGTCAAGCCCTATTGGCCGTATTTTGTTCTCGGTCCCGCATGTATGATTATTGAAGTCATCGGCGAAATGATCATGCCCAAAACGCTCGCCATGATCATCGACTACGGTATCGGTGCCAAGCCGATGGAGGAGGCCTCTGCCTTCGTGCAGTGGATCTACCGTCTCTGCGGCGAACACGCCTCTCCGTTTATCATCACCGCAATGGTCGGTATGATTATGAACGCCATCATTATGATGATCGGCGGTGTCGGCGGCGCGTATTACGGTTCCAAGGCATCCGTCAACTTCGCGGCGGACCTGCGCGAGGACATTTACCGCAAGGTACAGACCTACTCGTTTGCCAACATCGACAAGTTCTCCACGTCGTCGCTCATCACCCGTCTGACCAATGACGTCACCCAGATGCAGAACTTCATCATGACGCTTCTGCGTATGTGTCTGCGTGCACCCGGCATGATGATCGGTGCTTTGATCATGGCACTGTCCATCAATCTGCGTCTGTCGCTCGTCCTTGCCGTCGTCATGCCGCTGCTGCTTTGCTCCATCGCGCTGATCATTTCCCGAGGCTTCCCGCGCTTTGCGACCGTACAGACCAAGATCGACGCGCTCAATGCGACCGTGCAGGAAAACCTCACCAACGTCCGCGTCGTCAAGTCGTTCGTCCGCGAGCCGTTTGAACGCGATAAGTTCGCCCATTCCAACGCCGAGCTGAAAAAGAGCGGTATGGCGGCATCCGGCGTCATGATCTTCATGTCCCCCGTCATGAGCTTCTTTATGAATATCACCACGCTCTCCGTTCTGTGGTTCGGCGGCAATATGCTCGTTTCCGAAACGATGACCGCAGGTGACCTGTCCGCATTCGTTACGTATATTACGCAGATCCTCTCCTCTCTGATGATGGTCACGATGATGTTCGTCCAGATGTCCCGTGCCATGGCATCGGCAAAGCGAATCTCCGAAGTGCTCGACGAAGTACCCGATATCGCAGATACGGCGGCAACTGATACCAGAACCGTTGTCAGCGGCGACATCCGCTTTGAAAACGTCTCCTTCCGCTATTACAAGAACAGCGAGGAATCCGTGCTGGACAACATCAACCTGCACATTCCCGCAGGCTCGACCGTCGGTATCATCGGCTCCACGGGCTGCGGTAAGACCACGCTCGTTTCGATGATCGCACGGCTTTACGATACAGACGAGGGCGCTGTCTTGGTTGACGGCGTCAACGTCCGTGATTACAGCCTTTACCATCTGCGCGAGGGCGTCGGCATGGTGCTGCAGAAGAACACGCTGTTCTCCGGCTCCGTTTCCGATAACCTGCGCTGGGGCGATCCGACCGCATCCGCGGAAGAAATGCGTCTTGCGGCATCGCACGCACAGGCAGACGGCTTTGTCTCTGCGTTCAAGGACGGCTACGACACCAAGATCGATCAGGGCGGTACGAACGTATCGGGCGGTCAGAAGCAGCGTCTGTGTATTGCGCGTGCGCTTCTGAAAAAGCCAAAGATTCTGATTCTCGACGACTCCACGTCCGCCGTCGATACCGCAACGGAAGCACGCATCCGTGAGGCGTTCCGCAACGAGCTCGCCGCTTCCACCAAGATCATCATCGCACAGCGCATCAGCTCCGTCCGCGATGCCGATCAGATCATCGTCATGGACGACGGACGCATCACAGGTGTCGGCACGCACGACGAGCTGCTTGCGTCGAATCTTGAATACCAGGAAATTTACAACTCCCAAATGGAAGCAACGAAGACCGATGCAAAGGAGGTGCACGCATAAATGAACGCAGCAAAAACCATTCCCGGAACACGTTCTCTTGAAGAACTGCAGAAGCAGTATGCGGGCGCAGGCAAACCGGGCGGTCCCGGCGGCAGAGGACCGGGCGGTCCGATGGGCGGTCCCAGACGCGGTCCGGGCGGTCCCGGTGTCCGTGCCAAGGGCAAGCCGAAGAATATGCGTGCCACCGTCATGCGTCTTCTCTCCTACGTCGCAAAATACAAGTTCCAGCTGGTTCTCGTCGCCATCTTCATGGTAACGAATACGCTGACCTCGCTGTACGCAGGTTATCAGCTCAAGCCGATCTTCAATATGCTGATCGACGGGACCATGACCGCATCACAGCGCATCGAATCTCTGATGCATACGCTGCTCATTCTCGCCTGTGTTTATGCCGTCGGTATCGTGACCAACTACGTCCAGGCGCGTCTGATGCTGAAGATCTCGCAAAACACGACGGAAGCCCTCCGCCGCGACCTGTTCAATTCCGTACAGGAGCTTCCCGTCCGCTTCTTTGACGGAACGCCGACCGGTGAGACGATGTCACGCTTTACCAACGACATCGACTCCATTGATATGATGATCAACCATTCACTGACCGGTATGGTCTCGGGTGTCATCAACCTCGTCGGTACGTTTATCATGATGCTGTTCACCAACATCTGGCTGACGATCATCACCATCGTCTTCATCCCGATCTTTGCCAAGGGCGGCGGTGCCATTGCCAAGCTGTCCACCAAATACTATTCCGGTCAGCAGGCGGCACTCGGTGCAGTCAACGGCTACATCGAGGAATCCGTCTCCGGTCAGAAGGTCGTCAAGGTCTTCAATCACGAGGACATCTGCGTGGAGGAATTTACCGCACTGAACGACGATATGCGAGACAAGCAGTTCAAGGCACAGTTCTGGGGCGGCGTCATGGGTCCGATCATGGGCAACACCTCCCAGATCTCCTATGCGCTGACAGCGGGTATCGGCGGTCTTCTGTGCCTCGCCGGTCGCTTTGACGTCGGCGGTCTCGTCGTCTTCGTCAACTACTCCCGCCAGTTCTCGATGCCCATCAACATGATTTCGGGTCAGATGGCGACCATCTTCTCCGCACTTGCCTGTGCAGAACGCGTCTTCACCGTCATGGATCAGCCGCAGGAGGAACCCGACCGCGAAGGTGCGCAGGTCATGCCCGCAGACACGCCCGGCCGTGTCGTTCTGAACAACGTCACGTTCGGCTACAATCCCGACAAGGTCGTTCTGCGCAACATCACGCTGACGGCAGAACCCGGTCAGAAAATCGCGTTTGTCGGTTCCACCGGTGCCGGTAAGACGACGATCACCAACCTGCTCAACCGCTTCTACGACATCCAGGAGGGTGAAATTCTGATCGACGGTGTCTCCATCCGCGACTATACCCGCGATTCTCTGCGCGGCGGCATTGCGATGGTCTTGCAGGATACGCACCTGTTTACGGGAACCGTTATGGAAAACATCCGCTACGG
>JAZQWK010000245.1:0-3341 GCA_045632325.1 Eubacteriales bacterium | reverse complement strand
AGCGACGACGGTATGCCGCACTTCGCTGACGGAAAGTCCCTGTTCTTCCTCGGCTGGCTGTCCGAATACACCGACGAGATCATCCGCGGCATGGAGGATCCCTACGGCGTGCTCCCGATGCCCGTGCTTGACGAAGGCATGGAATACAAGTCCGCCGCAGGTACGGTCAACGGTCAGAGCGCGGTCATCCCCGTCACGACCGACGATGCACGTCTTGAGATGTGCGGCGCGACCCTGGAATCGCTGTCCATTGAAGCATACCGCACCGTTATCCCCGCATGGTACGAGGTCGCACTCAAGTCCAAGCACGCCGACACCGAACGTGATGCCGATATGATCGACGTCATCTACAATACGATCGACACCTCGTTCATCATGATCGCAGACAAGCTGCTCGGTACGGGCTCCTTCTTCTGGTCAATGCTCGGTCAGTCCAAGAAGACCCCCGGTGAATTTGCTTCCTACTACGAAAAGCAGGCAAAGACGTTTGACAAGAAGTGGGCGTCGATGCTGGAAGCGTTTGCGGAACTCGAATCGTAAATCATGCTGTATCTGATCACGTTTTTAGAAGGTATCATTTCCTTCATCTCTCCCTGTATGCTGCCGATGCTGCCCCTGTATCTCTCGTACTTTGCGGGAGATACCGCAGGGGATGACGACAACGGCAAGGGTCGCCGCGTCTTCGTCCGTGCGTGTGCGTTCGTCGTCGGCTTTTCCGTGATCTTCGTTGCGCTCGGCGTGTTCGCAGGCTCGCTCGGCATGCTTCTGACACGCTATCAGACGGTGTTGAATCTCGTCTGCGGCGCGGTCGTCGTTCTGCTCGGACTCTCCTATCTGGAGATCGTCCGCATCCCGTTTTTCTCGGGCATGAAATCGGCATGGAAGGCCGGAAGCGTGCTGTCAGCCTTCGTGTTCGGCATCATCTACTCCGTCAGCCTGACGCCGTGCATCGGTGCGTTTTTGGGCTCTGCGCTCATGATGGCGTCGTCCTCCGGTGATGCCGTACGCGGCGCACTGCTGCTCTTTTGCTATACGCTGGGACTCGGGATTCCGTTTCTGATCTCCGCCGTGCTGATCGATCAGCTGCAATCCGCATTCCGCTTCATCAAGCGTCATTACCGCGTCATCAACGTCGTCTGCGGCGTCTTTCTGATCGTCATCGGTATCTGTATGATGCTCGGCTGGATGAACCGCCTCATGGCATTGTTTTCGTAAGAGGTAACACGCAATGAACCAAAAGAAATCCTTTTCCGTATTACTGATCGTTCTGCTCGTCGTGCTTGCGGGAGCGATGTTTGCCTACCGCTATTTATCCGACAAGATCAGCCCCGATGCCAGCGGCTCTTTGCTTGACCGCGTGACCGATAACGCTGACACCTCCTCTGAAACCGTCAAAACGGGAATCGAAACGGCAGAGAACACGGGCAGTGCCGCAGCGGACGTCTATCCCGCGATGGACTTTGGGGTCTACGACGCGGACGGCAATCCCGTGAAGCTTTCCGACTTCTTCGGCAAGCCGATCCTTATCAACTTCTGGGCGACGTGGTGCCCGCCGTGTAAATCGGAGCTGCCCGATTTTGACCGCGTTTACGCCGACTACGGCGAGGATGTCGTGTTTATGATGGTCAACATGACCGACGGCAGCCGCGATACGGTGGAGAGTGCTTCCGCGTTCGTTTCCGACAACGGCTATTCCTTCCCCGTCTACTACGACCGTGACCTTGATGCGGCGTACACCTACGGCGCGTCCTCCATTCCGATGACCGTGCTGATCGGCGCGGACGGCAACATCGTCGGCGCGCAGGTCGGTGTTCTGACCGAGGAACAGCTGCGCACCATTCTCGATGCCGAGCTTGCCAAAACCAACAACACATAAAGAGGAACCTTCCCATGAAAATCATTGAAAATCCCGATAAAGAGATCGTTAAAACCGTCCGTGAAGGCTTGGCTGCCAAGGGCGGCTACTGCCCCTGCCGTCTCGGCAAGGACGAGGACAACAAGTGTATGTGCAAGGAATTCCGCGAGCAGATCAAGGATCCCAATTTCGAGGGCTTCTGCCACTGTCTGCTTTACTACAAATCGCTGGAAGATTAAACGCGCACGTATGACGGCGTACCGATGCGGAAATGCTGAATCTGTATCTCAAACCGATGCAAAGAAAGGATCCGCACGATGCTGACGCCAAACCGAAGTTCCAACCCGTCCCTGCACGAAAAAGCGCTTGCCAGGATCGCAGACGTCCTTGACGCTGCGGCTGAAAAGGAAGGCGTTTCCCCGGACGAGCTCCGTCTTGCCATCCAAGAGGCAATGCGGTACGCCGACGGAAAAGCAGACGATACCACCCCCGAGGCTTTCGTTCTGTCCGTCACGAAGCAGCTTTTTTGACCAACCTAAACTGCCGTAAGTTTCGACTTGCGGCAGTTTTTTCAAAAAATCGCGCCGTTAGGTTGACAATATCCTAAAATTTAGGTATAATATACTATCATAACGTGATATCACATCATAGAGAGGTATTTCATGAACATCAACACCAATCAGATCGTTCCGATTTCGGACGCGAATCAGAATTTTTCCCGTGTTGCTCGCCTTGCAGACAAAACGGGAGAGGTTATTATTTTCAAGAACAACAAACCCAAATACCGCCTTGTGGATTTGGAAAATGACACGACCGTTGAGATGACCGATGAAGAAAAAATCGACTTCGTTGCAGCTCGTGTCCTGAAAACATACCGACGTGCCTTTGAGGAGCTTGCAAAATGATCAAATTCAGCCAGGAAAAGGTACTTCTTCTCCACAAACTGATCACCGAGGAAACCGGCGGCGATCCCAACGTACGCGATCTTGCTCTGCTGGACAGCGCATTGGAATCGGCGTTCCAAACCTTTGACGGTTCGGAATTATACCCCACCAAAGAAGAAAAAGGTGCCCGCATCGGATATTCCCTGATCTCCAATCACGCGTTCGTCGACGGCAACAAGCGTATCGGTATGTACGTACTGCTGACGTTTTTGGAAGTCAACGGCATCCGCATCCACCCGACCGTCGATGACGTTGCCCGTGTCGGTCTGGCCGTTGCCGACGGTACCATGCAGTACGAGGATCTGCTTGCATGGATTCTCGAAAATAAATGAAATCGAGAAATGCGGTTGACATTACAGCAGCAATTTGATATAATTATATAATAATTGTTATTAATTATAGAATATTAATATAATTTATTTTAACAATGAGTATATATAATCTTTTTTATATAGAATGTAACTTCAAAGGTTTAATCAATAAAATTTTTAAATCTTATTTACTTATTTTAATATAGGAATTATGAGTAAAGAAAAAATTAT
>JAZQWK010000244.1:0-2726 GCA_045632325.1 Eubacteriales bacterium | reverse complement strand
ATATAAAGGAAGTCCGGTGCGGGCGTGCAGCTCACGTGCAAACGTGCTTTTGCCGCTGCCGGGACAACCGATGATGATCACGCGGTTCATTGTTTGCGTCATCTTTCGTTTATTCATATACTCCCTCCGTCACACTTCGTGTGCCACCTCCCTCAAAGAGGGAGGCTTATTTTCCGTACCACGTCGGTACCACGCGGCGCATATTGTCATACCAAACGAGAACTTCCCGTGCCTGCTGCCGCATCGTCTCAATTTCTTCTTCCCCGAACGGAATCGCCCACGGCAGCGAGGACAAGGTGTTGGAGCAGATATAAAGCGCCAAAAGCTCCCAGAAGCGGTACGGAACCTCGTCCGCAAAATACCCGTCAACCATGCCAGACGCAAAAGCAGGCGAAAGCTGAACGCACCACACAATGCGGTTGAACTCCTCCCACGGATCCCCAAAATCAGCACGGTTGAAGTCGATGATGACGAGATTTCCGTTTTTATCGAGCATCATATTCCCCGTGTGATAGTCGCCGTGATGGAACGTCTGCGGACGGTTACAAAGCAGATGTCTGTGTTCCGTTAAATAGCGGACGAACGCTTCACCGTCCTCGTATTTGAGCGGACACGCATCATAGTTGCGCAGCTTGCGGTCGATTTTGCGGTTATACACCGTTTCCCAATTCTCGATGCCGTCGGGCGCGGGAACCGTATGAATTTTGGCAAGACAGACACCTGCATTACGACCGAGCCGATACTGTTCTTCCTCGGACATCGACGGCAGAACGTCGCAAAGATCTTGCCCGTCAATCCATCCCTGCACCGAGCAAACACCCTCCTCGGTCAGCCCAAAGGCAATCGGGCTGCACATCGGGATACCCGTTTCCGCCGTTTTTTGCATCATCTCAAATTCGACTTTCTTTGTTTCATACGTATCGGGCGCGGAGATACGCAGCAGATACGGCGTGCCGTCCGCGGTTGTGATTTTATATTTTTTGTCCGACGACCAGCCCTTTGTGATTGCTTCACGGGCGACGGTCGATGCGAGAATAGATTCGAGGGTCATGAGATGGGCTCCTTTCGTTTGGCGGTGATGACCGGGCAAGATACTTTGTATGATGATTATTATTTATGATGAGGATGGATTGGCGATTTGGAAGAAGCCTCGCCCTTTGGGAGAGGTGGCACGCGAAGCGTGACGGAGAGGGTTGCACTCCATTTTGCCCTCTCAGTCACTTCGTGACAGCTCTCCCAAGGGGCGAGCCTACAGCGGAATCTGCAACCGTCATCGTCAATCACCTTCATCATACCATATCTCCCCCATTCTGTCAAGGGACAAATTCATTCTACCCGTTTTCCCCGTATTTTTCCGCAGGAAATTCCGATTTTCTCTTGCACAAGCGGTCGCGTTGTGCTATAATTTATATAATATTATCATGAAAAAAGGTGAATCACAATGAAAGTTGTACTTGATCACGTTACCAAAACCTTCCCCAACCGCAACAAAAAGGAAAAGAGCGACGTCATTGCTGTTTCCGATTTCACTTATGAGATCCCCGACGGAAAACTGATCGGTCTGCTCGGACCCTCCGGCTGCGGCAAATCGACGACGCTGAATCTGATCAGCGGTCTGCTGCACCCCACCTCTGGCAAAATCTTCTTTGGTGAGGACGACGTTACCGACGTTTCGCCCGAACACCGCGGCATCGGTCTTGTCTTTCAGAACTACGCACTCTATCCGCATATGACGGTCGCCGAGAACATTATGTTCCCGCTCGGCAATCTGCGCGGCAAGGAAAAGATGTCAAAAGCCGATATGCGCGCAAAAGCCGAGGAGATCGCACGACTTGTCCAGATCGATGCGTACCTCGACCGCAAGCCCGCAGAGCTGTCGGGCGGTCAGCAGCAGCGTGTCGCCATTGCCCGCGCTCTGGTCAAAATGCCGCGCGTGCTTCTTCTTGACGAGCCGTTGTCCAACCTCGACGCACGCCTGCGCCTGCAGACCCGTGAGGAAATCCGCCGCATCCAGCGCGAAACGGGCATTACCACGATCTTCGTCACGCATGACCAGGAAGAGGCAATGAGCATCTCCGATGCGATCGTCGTTATGAAAGACGGCGTTGTCCAGCAGATCGGCGCACCGCAGGACGTTTACAACGATCCCTGCAACCTGTTCGTAGCCAAGTTCCTCGGAACGCCTCCGATCAACGTCTTCAAAGGAGCCGTCCGTGCGGGCAAGCTGTATATCGGTGACGATTGCGTGCTCGACGTGCCCTCTGTTTCCGACCGCGACGTCATCGTCGGCATCCGTCCAGAGGGCTTCACGGTAGATGCTGCCGGTCCGATGCGTGCTTCCCTTTCTGCCATCGAGGTCATGGGACGCGACGTATCCGTCGTCGCAGGTCATGCAGCCTGTCAGAATCCGACCTTCCGAGCCATCGTCGATGCCGACGAGGTCAGAGGCGTGTCTGCAGGGGAAATCCGATTTACATTAAAACCGCATAAGGTGGAGCTGTTTGATACAGTTACGGAAGAACGGATTGTCGTTTGACGAAATGCCGCGACTGTTTCCAAAAGAATGTAGGGGCGATTCACGAATCGCCCGAACCGCTGCATTTTGATGTACACGATAATGGAAACCGTCTCCAACGTTGTAATTTCAAATCAGTATAATCTGAATTTTCTATGTAAGGCAGATGTCATAACCTTACAACGGGCGATTCGTGAATCGCCCCTACAGA
>JAZQWK010000243.1:0-2110 GCA_045632325.1 Eubacteriales bacterium | reverse complement strand
CGAGGAGGAGATAGAGAACTGCCATGAAGGGAACGATCTTTTCAGCGACAGCAGCGATTCTCTGAATACCGCCGATGAAGATGAAGGCGCAGATTGCTGCGAGAACGAGACCGACGATCCACGTGGGAATACCGAAAGCACCTTCGATGTTGGATGCGATGGAGTTGGACTGAACCATAGCACCCATGAAGCCGAGTGCGAGAATGATTGCGATGGAGAAGAAGACGGCGAGTGCTTTGCCGAAACCGTTGTTGTATGCGCGCTTGATGTAGTAAACGGGACCGCCGAGAACCTGGCCGTTTTCGTCAACGGTACGGGTCTCCTGTGCGAGAACTGCTTCGGCGTAGATGGTTGCCATGCCGAGGAACGCGATGATCCACATCCAGAAGATCGCACCGGGACCGCCGGCGAGGATCGCACCGCAGGCACCGACGATATTACCGGTACCGACCTGTGCTGCAATGGCAGTTGCCAATGCCTGGAAGGAGGAGATGCCGCCCTGCTGCTTGCCGCCCTTAAACTTGATGCCGCCGAAGACGCGCTTCATGCCTTCGCCGAAGAAACGGACCTGGACGAACTTCGTTCTGATCGTGTAGAACAGACCGATGCCGATTAAGAGAAACAGCAGAATGTAGTTGGAGAGGTACGTGTTGATTTTCACAACAATGTCGAGTAAGATTTGTTCCATGATTGAAACTCCTTGAAAGATTTTTTAAGAATAAAAAATCCGCTGTTGAAAATACAGCGGCTCTAAAAAATCAGACAAACAACAAAATCACCGACGGAAGATGGGATGAAACGGTTTGGCTGCTCTGTCCTTTTGCCTGAGAGATTCGGGAAACACGGCGTGTTGTCCCTTGCACCTTCGGCACTCATGATAGAGATTCTCCAGAGCCCCTCCGCGATCAGTTTCCTGTATTTTTTTACAGGATTCTAAAAGCTTCAACGGTTTTATTCAAAATTTGCATATATTATACCACGGAAATCCCCGATTTGCAATATGCAGAATGGACAAAGTGTGCTTGCTATATCAAAATATATCTGTTTTGCTGCACAAAAACCGTCGGCAGCACTTGTTAATGCTGCCGACGCACGGAAATGATAGAATGTATACAGTGCGTAATTATGCACGGAAGAGGACTTCTTCCATGGTGTCACCCGTGACCTCGTACGTTCTGCCGTCGATGATCTTCATGTACGGCTTGACGTAGGGATTTGGCAGAATTCCGCGTTCTACAAGCTCGACGCGCATAGTGATGGGTTTTGCGTACTGAAGCGGCTTGAAGCTGTCGGGGGAGGATTCCATTGTGCGGATGGCTTCGATGGTCTTTTCCCGAAGCAGGGCGTGTGCCTTTTGCTGCGGCAGAAGCACGCCGCCTTTCCACGTAATACCGCGCTTGACCTCCGCCGTCACGACCCACGGAAGCAGAGACTCGGCTTCGCGGCAGACCTTGTCATCCCCCGAGACCATGATGACGGGCTTTCCTTTGTCGCCGACAATGCCTGCGTCGATGGCGACTTCTCCCGCCTGATTGCCGTTGATCCAGTAATTCTGAATGGATGCCGAGCTCATGGAGTGCTCCAGTGTACCGCCGGGGGTTCCTGCCATGGCGTGATAGCCGAGCAGAATGACGGCGTCACATTCGTCAAGGCAAGGGAAGCGGTCGTCGCCTGTATAGCCGATGACGTAGCCGTCAGCTTCCTCGCACAGCTCTGACCAGATGACGTTCATACCTGCACTGTGACAGTCGCGGACGTAGACCTTTTCCGCACCTGCTTCCTTGCACGCACGGACGACGACGTTGATGTCGTTTACCATCAGCCGTCTGCCTTCCGCATAACGGGATGCATCGGACATGACCTGTTCACGCGAGGTAATGCCGGAAATGCCTTCCATGTCGGTCATAATATAAATGTTCATTGCGTATCTCCTTTGTGTGGATTTTGCGTTGTTATCACCATTATAATATGAAAAAAACGCCTTGTAAAGGGTTTTGGAAAATCTTGAAATATTTTTTTGAAAATATCAAAAAGGTATTGACAAAATCGATTTCATATGTTATAATATTTATGTTGTATGAGATTCCCCAATAAAATATGCGAGGATGGC
>JAZQWK010000242.1:0-8187 GCA_045632325.1 Eubacteriales bacterium | reverse complement strand
GGCGGTGCCGGTGACAATGCGGCGGCGGCTGCCGGTGTCGGTGTCGTCAATGACGGCGATGCCTTCACGACCATCGGTACGTCCGGTGTCGTCTTTGCGCATACCGATAACGTCAGCATCGACCCGCGCGGTCGTGTTCACACGTTCTGCTGTGCCGTTCCCGGTGCATGGCACGTCATGGGTGTCACCCAGGCGGCGGGTCTTTCCCTGCGCTGGCTGCGTGATACAGTATGTAGTGAAGAAGCTGCGGCAGCACTTTCCCTTGGCGTTGACCCGTATGAGGTCATGTGCGCAGAAGCCGCAAAGTCTCCGATCGGCGCAAACCGCCTGCTCTATCTGCCCTATCTGATGGGTGAGCGCACCCCGCATCTCGATCCCGACGTGCGCGGCGCATTCGTCGGTCTTTCCGCGATGCATACCCGCTCCGACATGACCCGTGCGGTGCTGGAAGGCGTTTCCTACTCTCTGACCGACTGTATGTCCGTCCTGCGCGAAATGGACGTCAATCCGACCGTCATGCGCGTCTGCGGCGGCGGCGGAAGAAGCCCGATGTGGCGTCAGATGCTCGCTGATATGTTCGGTATCCCTACGGCTGTCACGACGGCAGAAGGTCCCGCTCTCGGCGTTGCGATCCTTGCCATGGTCGGCGCGGGTATCTACCCGACGGTCTCCGACGCGTGCAAGAAGATCATCACGCTCAAGGACGAATTCGCACCCGATATGACGGCAAACGCAGGCTATCAGCCGTATTACGGCATCTATAAGAAGCTGTACGGCGATCTGCGCGAGACGTATAAGATGATGGCGAAGCTGTAATAAAATACACGAAAACGGCATTCTGCAAAAGAGTGCCGTTTTTCTCTTGACAAATCCTTATGTCGGGTGTATAATGGAAGTGCTACACAAAATGAATATCGAAAATCGGGGATAACTGTCTTTTTTTACAAGAGGATTTTTATACCTTTTTTGTCGTGGAGTTTTTTATATTAACACCAAGGAAATACTTGACTTCGGTCAATTGTGTATTTACCTCCTTGTGTGTGATGTGATTAACTTCGGCAGAAAGTATTCTGACAGGTTATCCTTGATATGCATTTTGTGTAGCAACAAATCGGGAGATACACTTTGACAGTGCGTCTCTTTTGGGGCGCACTTTTTTTATTTATCGGGAAGGAGTTTTCCTATGAATCGTTTATTGTCCGATGAACCGCGGGAAGTTATCATATATAAAATCATCAAGGACGGAATTTACCGTCACATCGACGCAGCAATCGCGCTCCAAAAATATATCAATCACGAAGAAGACGAAGCGATCAACCGTTATTACGATACCATGGACAGCAACGAAGACGCACTGGAAGATGCATACAATGAAGCGCTTTTGTGTGCAGATTCCGATATGCAGGACGTAAGCCGCTTTTTGGAGGAATATCTTCGGATCGCCTGTCAGATTCTTGATGATATCGGTATGTGTGAATTAACCGATGAAGAGCTCCTTAGGCTAACAGAGAATGCATTATATGCATTGGAGCAAGCAGAAGACTCCGCGCTGAAATGCCTTGCCCTGCTGCACATTCATCCCGAAGACTGAAAAAACACGCTTGGATATTGACAACTCCCCCCTTTTCTGCTATAATTTTCTATAACAACCCCAAATCCAAAAAAGGAAGGTACATCACCATGGCAAAGAAACACATCGAAAACGCGGCAGAAAAGGGCAAGGGCTTCTTCGCCGATTTCAAGAAATTCATCACAAAGGGCAACGTCCTTGATCTCGCAGTCGCAGTCGTCGTCGGTTCTGCGTTCACCGCGATCACCAACGGCCTCGTCAAGAACATCATCACCCCGGTTATGACGTACTTCACCAGCGGCGTTTCCATCAACGAATGGGAAGTCGTTCTGCGTGAGCAGGTCATGAACGCAGAGGGTGTCGTTGAGGTCGAAAAGATCGCCATTCAGTACGGTCTGTGGCTCCAGACGATCATCGACTTCCTCATCATCGCGTTCTCCATCTTCGTTGTCGTCCGCATCGTCAAGGGCATGGAAGCCAAGCTGAACGCCAAGGAAACCGCTGCAAAGGAAGCAGAAGCCGCTGCCAAGAAGGCTGAGGAAGAAGCTGCTGCCGCAAAGAAGGCAGAAGAAGACGCTGCCGCAGCTGCAAAACAGCAGGCAATTCTCGACGAGTATTACGCCAACGTCCGTGCACAGGCTGAACTGCTCCGTGAGATCAATGCAAAGCTGAATAAGTAATCCGAAACCAAAGTCCGTGGTCAGATGATCGCGGGCTTTTTCTTTCTCCTGCTGCGGTTTGAAAAAAATATTCAAAAAAATCCAACTTTTTTCAAAAAACCTCTTGACGAAACGAAAATGATGTGGTATAATATAAATGTTCTGATAAAGAACACACAAATTGCAGGCATAGCTCAGTTGGTTAGAGCATCCGCTTGACGTGCGGAAGGTCTAGAGTTCGAGTCTCTCTGCCTGCACCAAAAAGACAGGTTTCGACCTGTCTTTTCTATTTTCAAATGCAAAAATCCCATCAGCCGCAGATCAGCTCCTGCGCTCTGATGGGATTTGATATTTTTCAGCAGATCGTCATGCCAAGAAGGCATCCAAAAGCGTGAGCAGCTCCACGCGGGTCTGATCGAGAACCTCGGGGTCGTCGGTATACTCGCGGAAGGTTCTTGCAACGCGGCGCGCAAGTGCGTGTGCGGTGACGGAATCCTTCTTGCCGAGCATCGCAAGCAGCTCCCATTCCTCGATGCCGACCGTCGTGGAAAGTCCGCGGTTGGACATCAGAACACCGTCCTCCGTGGGATAGACGATAAAGCCGTCACCTTTGAAGCGGACGTTCGGATTCAGACCGTACGCGGATTCGCCCGACCAGAAGTTGAAGCCCCAATGCAAAAAGCCCGTAATGCCCTGCGCGTAGCACGCCCATTTGATCATACGCGCATAACGCGTCGGCAAGTCAATGAATTTATTGAGCCACCACTGCTCGATCGGATAGCAGCAGGAATAGCACCAGACCTCGCCGCCTGCCGCAATGCGGTTCGCGTAATACTCTGCGTCATAATCAAAGACCTCCAGACGCGGAACGGGAACGTCACATTCATCCCCGAGCGTCCGTCCCATACCCTTGGTATCGAGCGGCTCGGTACACGGCACACCGGGTGCGACCTCATGACAGATCGCACGTCCCCACAGCCACGCTCTCGAAACGTGCGGCTCGTCCTCCAGATGGATGCGCAGCATATCGCGCCAGCCCATTTCCTCAAAATGCTTTGCAATGCCGCCGTAAACCGCACGCAGAAACGCGTCTGCCGTTTCCTGATCGTCTCCGAACAACTGCAGTCCCGCAGGCTTACCGTTTTCGTCAATGTAGACCATCCACTCCCCGGAAACGGGCGTGATGATATTGGTCAGCGTCAGATGCTTGAAGGAGCCGTGCTCCAAAAACAGCTTGACAAACGCATCAAGCGCAGAATAATCAAAGGACCACTCCGTCTTGGAAATGCGCTTACTGCCGCCGCGGCAAAGAAGCGGAATGGAATCGACGTAGAGGGTGTTGACGCGCAGCGCCTTCATGGCTTTCGCGTAGGAGATCAGCTTCTCATCCTCTGCATGGATGTCAAAGAAATATTCGTGACCGAACGCGGAATCCTTCGGTTCAGGCAAGCAAGCCTTATGCACGTGCAGGATCATCATGGACGAGCGTTCCGCCTTTGTACCGTCGGCAAAGGTCGCCTGCAGAAAAACGTAGACGGTATACACCCCGACAGGAACGTCAGGGGCAGTACGGAAGGTGACGACAAAGCCCTGCGTTGCGTTGGGCAGAACGTCGACGTGCGCATCGGGCAGAAGCTTATCGGGGTACGGCAGACCGTCGTTGTAGACCTCGTATCCCTGTGCATGAACTGCGACCTGTACGCCGTTCGGTGCACCCTCCACACGGTAACCGTCCACCGTAAACGCACGGCCGGTATCCCGCAGCAGCATCTGCGCTGCAACGGTTGCGTTTCTTGCGGTATGCAGAACCATACGGCTGATATCATTTTCCGCAGGCCGCGTATGACGGAATACAGAGTGTGCAATTGATTTTGTCCAAAGCTCCATGATTGTTTCCTCCAAAACTTGATAATTACGTTTATTATACACGATACGGCATCGTTATGCAAGAGGATTGCGTAATTCTTTGAAAAAACTTCCGTTATCTCTTGCCAAACCCTGCTTTGTATGGTAAAATATAAACAGAATAACAAAAAAGAGGTACTACCCACCATGGAACAGGCAAAAATCGACCGCATCAACGCACTCGCAAAGAAAAAACGCACCGTCGGTCTGACCGACGAAGAACTTGCGGAGCAGAAGGCTCTGCATAAGGAATATATCGCATCCTACCGAGCTTCCCTGCGCGGCATCCTTGACAATACCGTCATCGAACGTCCCGACGGCACGCGTGAAGCTTTGAAAAAGAACAACGACTGATCGAATTTCAGAAAGGAAAACAGTGATATGAACAGCACAAAACGTACCCTTTCCATGCTCCTTGCGCTCCTCACCGTCGCAGCTGTCACCGCATCCTGCGGAAGCGACACCGACATTACCGATGCGGCAGCCGACAATGCCGACGTAACCACCGCCGCCGTTACCGAGGAAACCAACGAACGCGAAAAGATCCGCGAGGAGGTTCCTGCCGATGCAAACTACGACGGCTATGAATTCCGCATCCAGTCCCGCGATGCAGACCATCATCACAAGGAACTGACGGCAGAAGCAGAAAACGGCGAAACGATCAACGACGCCGTCTACCGCCGTAATACCGCCGTGGAAGAAAAGCTCAACATCAAGCTCAAGCCGATCTATGAATCGGAAGCTCCCGAATCCAATCCGCTCGATATTCTCCGCCAGTGCATCCTCGCCGGGGACGATTACGTCGATCTGGCGCTGACGCATACCATTTTCGGCGGTCAGGTTGCCGCAGACGGTCTGTTCCGCAACTGGTACGATCTTGAATACTGCGATTTCACAAAGCCGTGGTGGAATAAGAACGTCTCCGACGAGCTGACGATCGGCGATCAGTGCTATCTCGCTGTCGGCGATATGTGCATCTCCGCCATCGACTACGCATGGTCGATGGTCTACAACAAGGAGCTTGCCGCAAACTATGACCTCGGCGATATTTATCAGATGGTCATCGACGGCAAATGGACCATCGACGCGTTCACCGAAATGCTCGCACAGGCATCGGTCGACCTGAACGGTGACTCCAAGTACGACGATCAGGACCAGTACGGCTTTACGACGCACGACAACTCCGCGATCGTCAACTGGATGTTCGCCCTCGGACAGAAGGTCACGCAGATGGATGCAAACGGTCTTCCCGAGCTGGTACTCAACACCGAGCGCATGGTCTCCATCGTTGAAAAGGTTGACCGCGTCCTGCACGAAGGCAACCAGACGTTTACCGTCACCGATACCTATACCAAATCGCTGAATACCACCCACGACCTCGGCGTTGCCAATATGTTCTCCGCAGGCAAGACGCTGTTTGCCGCTCTGCGCATCTACGTCATCGACAATCTGCGCTCGATGGAAGCCAACTTCGGCATCATTCCCTTCCCCAAGTATGACGAAGCACAGGAAACGTACTACACGCACGTTGACGGTCACGCGCCGCTGATGGGCGTTCCCGCAACCGTCGTTGACACCGAACGCACCAGCGTTATCATCGAATGTCTGAACGCGGAATCCTACCGCACCTGTGTTCCCGCAATGTACGACATCGTTCTGACCGAGAAATTCTCCCGCGACGAAATGTCGGTCAAGATGCTCGACCTCATCCTCGACGGCAGAACGCAGAACTTCGGTTACGTCTACGAAGGCTCGACCGGTATGCAGTGGGCGCTCACAAATCTGATGAAGTCCAAGTCTACCGACTTCACGTCTTATTACACGAAGCGCGAAAAGCAGGCGGTCAAGTATTACAATCAGATCGTCGAGGCACATCAGAATATCGAATAAACAAAACAGGGTTTCCGCAGACAGAACAGTCCGTGGAAACCCATTTTTTTGTAATGTTATCGGAACAGAAGAAAATATCCCAGCACATGAACGCCAAGCCCGATGCGGTAATAGGCAAATACGTTGAAATTCCGCCGTCTGATATATTCCAACAGGAATCGAATGACGATGATCGAAACGATAAACGAAATCACCGTTCCAACTGCAAGGATTCCTGCCTCCAATGCGGTAAACGAAAATCCGAATTTGAGCAGTTTCAAAAGCGACCCGCCCGCCATGACGGGAATCGCCAGGAAAAACGTAAACTCCGCCGCCGCTGTTCTGGAAAGACCGAGGAGCAAACCACCGATGATCGTCGCACCCGAGCGGGACGTACCCGGCAGGATCGCGGCAATCAGCTGAAACATACCGATCCAAAACGCGATGCGGTAGGTTATTGACGCCGTATCGGTAACGATCGGTGTCCGCTTGACAAGCACACGCTCCGCAAACAGAAATGCAATACCGACGACGATGAGCATCACCGCAACGGTGATATAGTTATAAAGATACGGCTCGACAATATCATCCAGCACAAACGCATACGCCATTGCAGGGACGCAGGCAACGAGAATCTTGAACCACAAAGACCAGATATCGCGCTTCAAAAAGGATTCTCCTTTTTGGAAGGAAAACGGAAAGATCCTGTCCCAAAACGTGACGACCACCGCAAGGATCGCACCCAACTGGACTACGACCAAAAACATCTCCCAAAATGCCTCAGATACGTTCATCGGGAGCACTTCTTCCAAAAGGATCAGATGTCCCGTACTGGAGATCGGCAGCCATTCCGTGATGCCTTCCACGACACCGTACAGCGCCGCCTTCAAAAGCTCAAAAATTATTTTCATTGATTATTTAACTCCTACTCCAAAAAATACGACGTGCCCGAAGGAACATCGTATTTTTATTCAGATCAGGTTCTGCTTACGCTTCGTCGCTCAAAAACGCCACGTCCTCCGCGGTCGTTTCCTGCTCGCGGAACTGCAGACGGTACAGCTTCTGATACATACCGTCCTCGTTTTCCATCAGCTCTTCGTGAGAGCCGCGTTCGGCAATCTTGCCGTTTGCTATGACAACGATCTCGTCGGCATTCTTGATGGTAGACAGTCTGTGCGCAACGACGAGCGTCGTTCTGCCCTTGCACAGCGCATCGAGTGCCTGCTGAATCAGAATTTCGGTCGTGTTGTCAAGTGCCGAGGTCGCTTCGTCGAGAATCAGAATCGACGGATTCTTTAAGAACACGCGCGCAATCGAAAGTCTCTGCTTCTGACCGCCCGACAGACGCACGCCGCGTTCACCGATCTCGGTATCATAGCCGTTGGGCAAGGTCATAATGTAATCGTGAATGTTGGCACGGGCAGCGGCTTCTTCGATCTCCGTCTGTGTTGCGTTCGGTCTGCCGTAGAGAATGTTTTCGCGGATCGTACCGTTGAACAGGAAGACGTCCTGCTGCACGATACCGATGTTGGAACGCAGAGATTCCATCGTGATATCGTGAATATCCACACCGTCCACACGGATGGTACCGGAGGTCAGCTTATAGAAT
The DNA here is from genome assembly GCA_045632325.1 of Eubacteriales bacterium. Lineage (GTDB taxonomy): Bacteria > Bacillota > Clostridia > Oscillospirales > CAG-272 > RGIG3925. The sequence continues at coordinate 575 of JAZQWK010000242.1, read as the reverse complement.
GCGGGAATCAGATGACAGATGGTTGTCTTACCACCGCCGGACGGACCGACCAGCGCGACCTTCTGACCTGCCTTGATATCAAGAGAAACGCCGTTCAAAACGTCTTTTTCTTCGTTATAGGAGAATTCTACGTCTTCAAACGTGATATCACCGCGCACATTTTCGATCGGACGAGCATCGGGGGCATCTTCTTCGGGAACTTCATCGATGATCTCAAGGAAGCGCTTGAAGCCTGTGACACCGTTCTGATACTGCTCCATGAAGCCAATCAGCGTTTGTACCGGATGAATGAACAGGTTGACGGAAATGATGAACGTGGAATAATCGGCGAAGTTGATCTTGCCGTTGTAAAGGACGATACCGCCGGCAACGAGAATGACAACATTGAACACTTCGGTGACAAAAGAGGAGCCGGAATGGAACTTTGCCATCGCGTTGTAGGAATCGCGGCGCGCATCGATGAACTGCTTGTTGCCGTCCTCAAACTTTGCCTGTTCGTCGCGGGTATTGGTAAATGCCTTGGTGACGCGGATACCGGAAATCGATGATTCCAGAGACGCATTGATGACAGCCAT
>JAZQWK010000241.1:0-11644 GCA_045632325.1 Eubacteriales bacterium | reverse complement strand
GCTGAATACCGCGTTTCAGAGCCTTATAGCGCAGCGTCAGCAGCGGTGCACCGTTGGCGGCAGGATAGACGAAGTTGGTATCACCCGCACGGAAGTTGCCGTAGCGGATGTCCGCGCGCGGATCGTCGTTCCAGACGGTGTAGTTCCAGCGCAGGAAGCCGTCAAGCCCTGCATAGGAGGTCAGAACGCCGATGAACCAGGACTCGACGAGATTCGAGCTGACGAACGTATTCGGAAATTCCGGTTCGCAGCAGACGTACCAAAGGAAGCGCTTGCCCACCATCGTGCGCTTGTATTCACACAGCTTATCGTACTCCGAGGACAGCGAGCCGATATACGGCACAAAGTCGTAGACCTCTCGACCGAACGCACCGACAAATTCTGCGTGATTGATCGCCGCCTTGCACTTGAACGTGGGTGCAATCGCCATCAGATGGTTCAGACTTGCGCGGTAGGCGTCGATGTCACCGGGTTCATCCGCCGCAAGACGAACGAGATCCATTTGTCCCGTCGTGATGAAATATTGCTCCAGCGCCTTAATATACGCATCGATATCAGCGGCACAGCTCATGTATTTGTACGCACCGTCGGACGCGTCGAGATACCGCACACGCACGCCGTCAGGATAATCGGGTGCGGGCTTTTCAAATCCTGCGATCGCAGAGCCCCAGACGTTGGCAAGACCGTAGAGCGAGATCTCGCGGTCAATGCCGTATTTCCTGCAGAGATCGATATAGCGCTGCATCTTCGTAAAATCGTAGGTAAACGTACCGTCCTCATGACGCGTAACGGGAACGATGGAATACTCAAACAGGTTCGCCGCCATGCGGTATTCCTCAAAGCAGCTCTGTCCCGACCACGGAATTTCCGCAACGATCAGCGTAACCGCCTTCTGACCAAGCTCTCCGAGCGACTTTGCATACTGCTCGAGCACCGCAAAATGCTCGACACTCCAAAGCACCGTTTCGTGCTTGCGCGCAATGTTGGAGCAGTGCTGCCACAAATCAAGGTGGAACTTATGCTCTGCCGGCGTGGGCATAACGTAATCGAGGACTTCTAACGTGATCTGACCGCCGCAGATCTTTTCCTCTGCCTGCAGCATACAGCCCTTGTAAAGCGAAAGATCGACGGTATAGCTGCCGGGCGCAGTGTCGGCAGGGATGGACAACTCGCACCAGACGGCACGAACCTCGCCTTTTTTCAGCTCCAGCACGGGATTCGTCAGTATCGCATCGGCGCGATACAGGCGGTCGTCGTCGTCGTGCATATCGAGGATCCGCAGGCTGACGTCGATGTCCGCGCCTGTCTTTGAGGCAAGGCGAAGAACGGGGATATTGCCCTTTTGGGAAAACCAAGCCGCATCGCCGACGTTCAGCGCATAGTCTTCATCGCAGTAAATCACCGCCTGCACAGCCGCCCAGTCGCCGCGACCTGCAGTAACGGAGATGGCGGTACCAAAGGCATCGATGGATGCAGGATTGAACGTCCAAAGATTGCCCGTGGTCAGCTTATAATTTTCGGGTTGAAGTCCAAATCGAATGTTCATATAGATCCTCCTTTACGAATCACAAATTCATCAATATCCGAGCACCCATCCGGGCAGCCACGTCAATACCGTCTGCACGTATCCGCGATCCACGACCGCACCGGACAAAACGGGATAAAACATGACGAACAGTACCGCCGCTCCGATCAGAAGTCCCGGCATCAGGCATCGGAATTGCCGTTTGTAAGACGACAGATCCTCCAGCACGGAAACGAGTGCCAAAATGAGAAACGGAACGCTTGCAAAAAAGTGATAAATAAACGTCGAGCGCGCAATCAATGCCCACGGCAGAAACTGTGATGCAAGACCGATCAAAAGAAACGCATCCGTGCGGGTCTTGTGCCGCTTGCACAGCAATAAAAGCACGCACAGCGTACCAACCCACCAGATCACGGGATTGCCCATCGCGACGATCGAGGAGCACAATCCCTCGGCGGCAAGCGTTTGGGCACCGTAGTACCATATCGGGCGCAGGAGCAGCGGCCAGGTATACCACGGAGACTGGAAGGTATGTACGGAATCGAGTCCTCCGTGATAGGTCAGCATATAGACCTGGTTGTCCCAGAAAATCTTCCACGCCGGTGTTGCAGGATCGGCAAGATAGTACGGCAGATACGACAAAAAATAGATCAGAAACGGAATCACGCCGAAAAACAAGACACACCACAGACAGATGCGCACTACACTGTTGTGAGTGGTCGGATCTCCTATGCGATGGCGTCTGACAGTACCGATGACAAACAGCACGGCAAGTCCGAGTGCGGCATATACGCAGATCCATTTGACCGAAATGCCAAGTCCCAGCACAACGCCGCAAAGTGCCAAAAGTCCGAGTGCGCGTCGGTATGGCAGTTCGCACGGCGTACTGTCGTAATAGCGGTACATCAGCGTATACATAATCAAAATCAGAAGCACGGCAGGCGCATCAATCAGTGCGATCCGCGTCTGCGAAAAATGCATGAAATCAAGGGACAGAAATGCTGCCGCCGCAAGCGCGGGACGTTCCCGTCCGATGAGCCGCTTTGCAAGCATATAAATGACGGGAATCATTGCAATCCCGCACAGACATCCTGCCATACGCCATCCGAGCGGATGCATACCGAATACGGCAATACCGAGTGCGATCAAAAGCTTTCCGAGCGGCGGATGTGAGATCTCGTACGGAGATAATCCCTGCAAATGCTCGTACGCCGTACGTACGTGATAGTTCTCATCAAAATAGATACCGTTTTCATAGGTCGCCATCGTCGGCACCAACGCCTGCTCGTCAAACAGCGCGTCTCCCTCGGATAGAACGGGAATGACCGCGCGATCCGATGACAGAAAGCCGGCTTCGTACACTTCCGCCTGAGCATCACCGCCGATCGATACGCAGACCATCTGTGCCGTACAACCGAGCGGGATCTCCTCCCAAGCGTAGATGGCGTCACAGACCTGCCTTGTCACCTCGACCCAGTTCTCACCACTCTCATCGGGGATATAGGCCGTAACGCCGCAGGTACCGAGCCCTTTATAGAGCATCAGCGAATCCATATGCTGCGGCTGCTCAAATACGGCGTACGAAATACACTGCCGCACATCACCGTCACCCATATCGGGCTGTGTCACGGGTGCCGCGCCGTCACCCAAATTCACGAATGCAAGCACAGAATACGCAAGCACGAGCAGCCACAGCATCATCCGTGAACAGCTCATCTTCCATTTTATCGTTTTTGTCTTCAGTGCCCACACCTCCTTTTTCACGGTTTCATTCATTTCCGTTCAGAACCGTTGTCCGCGTTGTCATCTCGCGTCCGCTTGGCTACGATATAGCGCGGTCGTCCTTTGACCTCGGTATAAATTCTGCCGATATATTCACCGACCACGCCAAGGCTGATCAACTGTACGCCCGACACGAAGCACAGCACGCACAGCGTCGACGACCATCCCCATACGGTATCGCCGAAGAAATATTCGATAAACGTCCATACGATGCCGATAAAGCTGAACAGAGACACCAGGCATCCCATTGCCGATATAATACGGAGCGGACGCACGGAGAAGCCCGTAACGGCATCCAACGCAAGGGAGATCATTCTGCCAAGGGAATATCGGCTTTTGCCGCCAAGACGCTCTCCGCGCTCGTATTCGACCGTGCTGCTTTCAAACCCGATCAGCGGAACGATGCCGCGCAGATACAGGTCTACTTCGTCAAATTCCGCCAGTGCATCGGCGACCCGTGCCGTGATCAGACGGAAATCGGCGTGATCGTACACGGTCTCCGCACCGAGCAGACGAAGGGTCCGATAAAAAAGACGCGCCGAGCTGCGCTTGGCAAAGGAGTCCGAGCGACGGGAACGTCTGACACCGTACACGATATCAAAACCGCCCCGATACTGCTCCAGCATCCTTGCAATCACCTCAAGATCGTCCTGTCCGTCACAATCCGCCGTAACGATGCAGTCACAGCGTCCGCGCGCCTCCATGATGCCTGCGTACAGTGCGCGCTGATGTCCGCAGTTGCGGCTGAGGCTGATTGCCTCACAGAGGTCATCCTCACGGCACTTTTGTGAAAGGATCTGCCACGTAGCGTCCGCAGAGCCGTCATTGACAAACAAAATCCTGCTGTCGGGCGCAATCATCCCATCCTCGATCAACGCATGCATCACACCGCAAAAACGCGGCAGCATCAGCGGAAGAACATCAGCCTCGTTATAACACGGAATTACCAAAAACAGCTTCGGTCGTTCCACGCAAAGCACCTCCTCACACGTAAATTTCTACTGATATTATACAATATAACCACCCAAATTTCAATAGAAACTTCTCAATTCTCCGCAATTGCGGCAAATTTTCCTTCATCAAATGCATCGGGGCAGCCTCATGCAGAAGCTGCCCCGACAGGGTAATTCATTTTGCCGGCGGAGTCAATACGCCCTCCGACTTATTCTTTTTCAAAGAATCTGGAAAGTACCGTAACACTTTCGGCTCTGCTTGCATTTCCTCTCGGATTCAGTCGACCGTCGCTGCCGATGATCAGACCGGAGTCGACAGCCCAGCGCATACCTTCAACGGCGAAGTCCGAAACGGACGCCGCATCGTTAAAGTCAGAGAGGTTCACATCTGCTGCGAGATCAGACTCACCGCAATATGCGGCAGATCTGTGCATGATAACCGCAATCTGCTCACGGGTAATGATATCATCGGGACCGAACGTGCCGTCGGTATAACCCATGACGATGCCGTTTTCTGCAGCCCATGCGACAGCTTCGGAGTAGAACGAGCCGTCAGCAACGTCGGTAAAGCCTGCCTTCTGCTGTGCTTCGGGACATCCCTGTGCACGCCACAGGAAGGTGACCAGCATAGCACGGGTGAGAGACACATCCGGGCTGAAGGTGTTTTCGGAGGTACCGCTCGTGATATCGTTGATGCACGCCCACTTCACATAAGGATAGAACCAATCGCCATCGGAAACGTCGACGAACGGATTCTCCCAAATGCACTTGAACGTAACCTCAATCGTCAGATTTTCGGTAACTTCCTGAATGGTAATTTCTTCTTCCGCACCCATATCCTTGCCGTTGACCTTAACCGATTCGACGGCATAATACGGATCGGGCTTGGACGTGATGGTCAGCAGCATGCCCTCATACACGACCTTGTGCGATACAGTGACCGTACCGTTCGTCGGTTCCTTCACAGTGATATGATAGATCGGCGGAATTTCAAACGGTATTCTGTTCTTCGCTTCGTTGAACAGCTCCGATGCACTCTTCAGTGCGCTGACAGCCTCTGCAACTGCCGTACGGGTCGCACGCACATCGGCGTAAATTCCCTTTGCAGCATCGATTGCATCACGGTAAGCAGCCGTTTCTTCCAGCGTTGCGTAACCGGTTTCCGCAATGTTTGCTTCTGCCGATTCGATCTCTGCAAGAAGTGCGCTCTTATCAACGATCTTCGCATCATTGAACGCCGCCGTTGCTTCGTTCAGTGCCGTGACCGCTGCCGTAACGTCTGCCTGCGTCGATCTCGGGTTTTCATTGACCGCGATCGCTGCGTCGATTGCTGCACGGTATGCATCAATTGCACTCTGCTCTGCGCCCAGCGGATCAGCAAGGTTTGCTTCTGCTGCGCGGATCGCAAGGGCAAGAGCACTCTTGTCAACGATCTTCGCCGCATCGAACGCCGCCGTTGCTTCCGTCAGTGCCGCGATTGCAGCATCAACGACTTCCTTGGTCGCGTAATTATCTTCGCTGACAACGACAGCCGCATCGATTGCCGCACGGTATGCCGCAACGTCAGCCTCGGTTGCCTGCAGAGGATATGCAATGTTTTCTTCTGCCGCTGCAATGAGCGCCTTCAGCTCGTCCTTATTGACGATCTTGACCGCGTCAAACGCCTCGGTCGCCGCCTTCATGGCAGCTTCCGCATCAGCGACCTGCTGCTTGGTAGCGTCGTCGTTCAGACACATTGCAGCCGCCGCATCAATCGCTGCACGGTACGCGGCAATCGCCTCGTCCGAAGCGATATAAGGTTCTGCAATGTTGATTTCTGCTTCTGCAACGAGTGCCTTCAGCGCATCCTTATTGACGACTCTTGCGATCTTGAATGCTTCCGTTGCCGCAACGAGCTCTGTCAAAGCGGGAGCAAAAGCATCCTCTGCCGTGTTGTCATCAATATAGAGCGCCTTTGCCTCATTGATAACGGCACGGTATTCCGCAATCACGTTCGGTTCTGCCTGCTTGGGATCCTTGTAGGTCTCCTCTGCCGCGAGAAGCGCCCGGTACAGCTCGTCCTTGGTGCTTTCCTTGATCTGCAGGATGACGTAATCCTCACAGCGGACCTCGGATTTCGTTCCGTCGGCATACTTGACAGATGCAGTGAGAATACCTGCCTTAATTGCCGTTTCACCCGTCGCTCTTGCGGTGAAGGCACCGTCTTTGAATACGACGTTGTTCTTTTCGGAGAGAATATCCCACTGGACGTCTTCAACGGAAACGGTCTTGCCGTCAGCCGTATAACCGACGAGCGTGAGCGTTCCTCTCGTACCGTTCAGAACGCTGACAACGGGTTCGCCCTTCTCATTCTCTGCAACGGGTTCGCCGTTGTAAAGGATCTCAACGCGCTCAATGGCAGAACCTGCACCCGCAACAACAGTCACCGTAAGTTCGGTGGAGTTGCCTGCCGGGTCAACGGCACGCAGAAGGATTTCTCTGGAGGTTTCGCCTTCGTTCAGCTTACCTGCATAGGCAAACGTACCGTTGCCGGATACGGAGACTTCCGTTCCGTTTGCCGTCAGCATCGCTGTATGATCGGTGATACCTTCAACGGTAAAATCACCGCTTGCAGCTGCGTAGATAACAGAGGATGCAAAGGTCGTGCGAGCGGCATCCTTTACGTTTTCATATACGTACTGCTTCACGCTGAGCGACGGTGCGACGGAGTCGACCGTAAAGCCCATACGCGCGTTTTCAACGTTCGGGAAATCCTTACCCGTAACGCTGTCCTTGTTCAGACCGTACGCAACGAAATCAACGGTGTAGTCACCGTCGTTCAGATCCGCTTCAAAGGTCCAAGTCTTTCTGAACTCGGTTGCACACAGCGTGATCTGATTGATCTCGGTATACATCCAGACGGGTCTGTCAAAGGTATACGTGATCTCGATATGGTTCTTACCCGTAGCGCCGTCGGGCGTTTCGGTGACGTTCGTCTTGACCGACTTCAGAACGGGCTTGTCGAGTGCGGGCATCTTGAACGGTGCAGATTTGACGATATCCTTCTCCGGACCGTAGAAGTAGTTGCCGTCTGCTTCGCGCAGCGTTCTAATGCGGACGGTATACGTCCGACCGGGGACCAGCGTGTCTTCGCCGCCGACGAAGATATCCTCACCGACGGAGAACTGCTGCATCGTGTTCGGAACCGCGTTGCCTTCTGCGTCGTAGACTTCAACGAGGTAATCCGTGTAATCAGGATTTTCCGCATCAACAACTTCGACGTACAGTTCACCGTTGCCCGCATAACGGACGGTTTTGATCTCCTGTACGGACTTGGGGAGATTCAGGTTGGTAAATTTGAAGGGATTTTCCGGATCGCTGATTGCCGTGCTCATACCGCCGATATCATTGGTCAGCATCGCAACAACGTAATAATCGCCGCTTTCCATCGCATCGGGGATGATCATCGTTGCAGAGCCATTCGCCATCTGCTCAAGCGGAATCCGAGTGACGATGTTTTCTTCAACCTTGGTTGACAGAACAAAGAGATCGTGCTCCTTGGTGTCGTCAGACTTGATCTTGGAAAGAAGATCCTTGTCCTTGGTCAGATAGACGTCGAGATAACCGGAGCCGGTGGACGCTGCAGTCAGAGTCCAGTCAACCTTAACTTCGTGAGAATTCTCACCCGTATGGGTAACCGTAATGGTATCAAGCTCGGGAATCGCTTCGACACCGTAGATTTCAAGAGAGCCGAGCGAAAGATCTGCGGGAGGCGTATAAGCAGCGACGCCTTCACTTTCCTCTGCTGCAGGTCTGACGGAAATCTTCCAGGTTCCGTCGATCAGGCTCGGATCGGTAACGGAAACGTAGATATAGCTTCCCTTTTCCGTAACCTGAACGAGGAACGAACCGCCGCCGTTGCCGTCATCCGCTGTCAGCGGAACCGGATCGCCTTTACCGTTCGTGATGATGATATCATTCACCGTCGGGAGTTCGGACGCCGTAAACGGAATTTCGAGAAGATACGCATCGCTTCCCGTCGACATATAGGTGTACGTCTTCGGAGCAGGAGCGGACGCGCGCATCATGCGGAACATGGCAGGCGCTTCCTCTGTTTTCACCTTGGACAGGTTCGTCGCATAGTTTACAGTGGAGGAATATTCGGGATATTCAACGGACATCGGGCCGCCGCGAAGCTGGATTCCGGTACCCCAGTTGAAATCGCCGCTCCAGTAATAGATGAAGCCGAACGAGATACCGATGACCTTCAGGTTTGCACCGATGTACTTATCGGAGATCGCCGCTTCAACGCCTGCAAGCTCCTGTCCGCCGATGACCGGGACGGCATCGGGAATCTTCAGAGACAGGAATGCGTAGCCGCGGAAGGACTGGTCGGTAATGGTGATCGAAACACCGCCCGACAGCAGACCGCCGATAACCGTGATGTTACCGTAACCGGTAAAGCAAAGAGGATCGATCCAGCGCGCGGACGCACCGAACTTAATGGAGACAGGGGACAGCACGGCATCAATGATCGACGTTGCAAATTTCGTTACGTTTGCGGGATTGAGCAAACTGTTCTTTGCACCGTTGATGCCGGCTGAAGAACCGTTGTTATTGGTACCGTTGTTGTTGGTACCGTTGTTGTTGGTACTGCCGTTGTTGGTACTGCCGTTGTTATCGGTTCCGGTGTTGTTATTTGTGTTGTTATTTGTGTTGTTATTTGCGTTATTTTTATCCTTGGATTCCTTGACCATGCCGGCGACGTTGATGGAGTATTCGCCGTCAAGGGAAATGCCGGTCAGAGCAACGGAGACACTGAAGTCACCCATCAGAAGCTCGACCAGGTCAAGACGCATGAAGAGCAGGACCGTCAGCGGAGGAAGCGTTTCAAATTCGCCGCCGATGGTATCTGCAAGACCCTCAAAGCCGCCGCCGAGACCGGAAATATACAGTGCCGGGGGAACCAGCGGGATCTTCAGACCGTCTCTGATGTAGAACTGGATGGAGTCGGGAACGACGACGTCGACACCCAGAACGTCCGTCATCGCAAAGCTGAGAACGCCTTCACACTGGATCATCTTGATGTCCAGACCGGCTTCCAGCATATAGAAGTGGTCAATGGTGTTGATCGTCAGCGACGCGCGGATACCGGGCGCATTGTTGATGAGCTTACCGAGCACGTCCTTGGGAAGACCGAGGGAGAGCGTCGTATCGATACCGATAAAGCCGACGCTGCCGTCTTCTTCATCCTGACCGAACAGAACGCTGTCAACCGCGACCGCAAGTGCGGCGTCGTCCAGGTTGGTCTCCTTACGGAAGTGATCGCCGGTATCATCCTTGTGCTCGACGTACTTTTCTTCGTCGCCCGCAAAGAGGTTGGCAAAATCCTCGGAATAGTCTTCTTCCAGATACTGGGCACCGTTCTTCGGTTCCGTCTGTTTTTTGATCTTTTCTTCCGCGACTGCCTTCTTGGAGCTGTTATCGTTGCCGGAGGAGACACCGCCGGAGGAGCCTGCGCTGCCGCCGATATCAGGCGTTGAGGGCGTAGGATTCGGCGTAGTACCGCCGCCTGTTCCGCCCTGGTTTCCGCCCTGGTTTCCACCTTGGTTATTATTATTGTTGTTATCCGTTGTATCATCCTTGGAAGAGGACGGAATGATGATCGGGATCGAGATGCTGCCGCCGAAGCTGATGCTGTAGACCTGCTCTCTGCCGCGTGCAGCGTTGACACTGGATCCCATAACGCCGTATTTCAGGTCGATGAGAAAGCCGCCCAGGGACTGTACCATATAACCGATACCGCCAAGCGTCAGCGTCAGATCATTGGTCTCAAGACCGCCGCAGCGTCCGCTGTCCAGCGTCGTGATCACTTCGTTGTTGACCTGATAGCTCCACGGACCCTTCCATACGTCGACGGAGCTGACGACCTGCAGCTTGCCGTTGCCGTTGACGGTATACTTTCCGCCGCTGCGTTTCAGCGTCATGGGCGTCGAACCGGTATACTTGAGGATCTCGTTGATCAGAACATCGCCGTCAGCGGGGTCCGCCTGATAATAAAGAACCGTGCCGCCGTCGCCGGTGATCTCACGGAACGGGCCGCGCATGATCAGAATGACTTCGTCATTGACGAGACTCGTTGAGCGATCCGTCGACTGTGTCAGCGGTGCTCTGTTCTGCCCGTCAATGTCAATATACGAACCGGATTCTCCGGCAGTGAACTTCTGATATTCCGCATCGTCTGCAAACGGAATAAAGGTATACTGATTTCTGTTGTATCGAACCAGCGCAACGAGACCGAAGCTTCTGGTCTTGTATACGGGATTGTTGGAGACCGCAAGCGTTTTGTCAAAGCGCAGCTCTGCGCCGCCGAAGCCTTCAAACAGCTGGTTATCCGAGAAGACGAAGCCGATCTCGTATTCGCCGACGATCAGCTCTTCTTCCGTGGAGAAGGACAGCTGCGTATACGCTTCGTCAAGGAACGCAACGCGGGACTTATCGATGCGCACCTTGTGATCGGTCGTCGTATGATACAGATACAGCTCCCAGCCATCCGTACCGCCGATTGCACTCAGCGCTTCAAGATTACCCGTGACAGTCACAGACTTCATACCCTCGGTATAAACGGTCTTGGGCGCGACGCTGCTGACCGTAAGCGAGGACAGAGGACCGCCGACACCGGGAACGACCAGCGTTCTGTCAGCGCTGACCGTGATGACCTGTGCAGTTCCATCGTCATTGATCCTGGTCGCTGTCAGCGTTGCTGCGATCATCTTACCGGTGATCGTGCTCTGCGGGTCCACCTGCAGCTCAACGATACAGATCTTTTGTTCTTTGATGTTGACGGTGTCAAACGCATAGGTTACGTTGGACAGAGCCTTGATGCCGTCTTCATAGCTGATGGTCAGAACGGTATCGTCCAGAACCGTCGCGCCATCAACAGAGTTGTCAAGCGTTACCATCACGGAGAACTTACCGTCGTCAACGTAGCCCGTTCCGGCGTCGTTCAGACGGATCTTATTTTCGATGGTCATATCCAGACCGATGTTTTCCTCGATCACGGAGCTGGTGAAGTTACCGACACCGTAAAGAAGCTCTGCGGTTCTGGATGCGCCTGCCGCGAGCGGTGCTTCATCCCAGTAATACGCGATCGCCGCATCTGGTGTCATGTGTGCGTTAGAATAGTTGGTAAAATCGCAATATGCGTCGGGTGTGTACGCATAACGGGTGTTTGCGAGATTTCTCCAGTGACCAACGATGATGCGGTCAACCTGTGCCGCGTCGTTGTTCCACGTCTTGGTGAACGTGTACATCATCTTGGAGGGATTGGAAACGGAGTCAAGACCGCGGATCTGACTGGGCAGAGTGCCCGCTGCCTTGGAAAATTCCGCTTCCGTCTTGAGCG
>JAZQWK010000240.1:0-3468 GCA_045632325.1 Eubacteriales bacterium | reverse complement strand
ATGATCGCGGGTCCGTCCGAGATTCTGATCGTCTCCGACGGCAAGTCCAATCCCAGACATTTGGCGGCTGATCTGCTTTCTCAGGCAGAACACGACAAGGTGGCATACGCAGTGCTGGTCACCGATTCGATGGAGCTGGCGGAAGCCGTTTCCCGTGAACTGGAAGTGCAGATTCCCCAGCTTGAACGCGCCGAAATTGCCCGCGCGTCGATTGACAACAACGGCAAGATCATCGTTGCAGACGATCTGCGTGTTGTCATTGACATTGCCAATGAAATCGCGCCCGAGCATCTGGAGCTTTGTGTTGACGCACCGTTTGATTATCTTGATTCCATCCGTCATGCAGGCTCGATCTTCATGGGACGCAACTGTCCCGAAGCACTCGGCGACTACTTCGCAGGACCCAACCATACGCTTCCGACGAGCGGCACGGCAAGATTCTCAAGCCCTCTGTCCGTTGACGACTTTGTCAAGAAGTCCCAGTATACCTATTATACCTACGAGGCACTCGAGCGTGTCGCGCGGGACGTTGAATATTTTGCAAAGCAGGAAGGTCTGACCGCACACGCAAAGAGTGCCGTCATCCGCCTGGAGGGAACCGATAACGGTTCCGACAAATAAGAGAGGAACTTATCATTATGAGCCGATTTTTCTCCTCCGATTATGCCGCGCTGACCCCGTATACGCCGGGGGAACAGCCGCGGATTCAGAACCTCATTAAACTGAACACCAACGAATCTCCGTTCCCGCTGTCGCCGAAGGCACAGGAATACGCAAAAAAAGCCGCAGAAACGCTGCAGCTGTACTCCGACCCGACGGCAAAGAAGCTTCATGAAGCACTTGCCGCAAATCTCGGTGTGGAGCCCGACGAAGTCCTTGCGACCAACGGCTCCGACGAGATTCTGAACTTTGCGTTCATGGCGTTCTGCGACAAAAGTAAGGGCGTTGCGTTTGCCGATCTGACCTACGGTTTCTATCCCGTGTTTGCGCAGCTGAACGGCATTGATTATACCGAAATTCCCCTGCAGGATGATTTTACCATCCGCGTCGAGGACTACTTTGATCTTCACAAGACGATCTTTATCGCAAACCCGAATGCGCCGACGGGCGTGTTCCTTGCAAAGTCCGAAATTGAACGGATTCTCCGCGCCAATCCTGATTCCGTTGTCGTGGTTGACGAAGCGTACGTTGACTTCGGCGGCGAATCGTGCGTTGATCTGATCCACACTTACGACAATCTGCTCGTAACGCAGACGTTCTCGAAATCCCGCTCGATGGCAGGTGCAAGACTTGGCTTCGGCGTCGGATGCAAGGCTTTGATTGGGGATTTGAACACCATTAAATATTCCACAAACCCCTACAACGTCAACGCGATGACGATGGCGGCGGGTATCGGTGCGCTGGAAGATGAAGACTACACCCGTGCCAACTGCAAAACGGTTATGGATAACCGTGCATGGACGACGGCGCAGTTAAAGAATCTCGGCTTTACCATGCCCGATTCGATGACGAACTTCATCTTTGCAAAGCATAATTCCATTGACGGCGAAACCGTTTACCGTGAGCTTCGTGCGCGCGGCATTCTCGTCCGTCACTTCACGCTTGATAAAATCAAGGACTACAACCGCATCACGGTCGGCTCTATGGAACAGATGCAGGCACTGGTCGATGCACTCAAGGAAATTACGGGAGGATGCCAATGAGAACATCCGAGATCAAGAGAACAACCGCAGAAACCGATATTGCGCTCACCCTCAATCTTGACGGCGCCGGCAAGTCGGAAATCAACACCGGTTGTGGATTCTTAAATCATATGCTGACGCTGTTTGCACGTCACGGCAGATTTGATCTGTGCGTTACCTGCAACGGGGATACCGACGTTGACGATCATCACACGGTTGAGGACATCGGCATTGTCCTCGGTCAGGCGTTTGCAGAAGCGCTTGGCGATAAGCGCGGCATTGTCCGCTACGGTTCTCTGATGCTGCCGATGGACGAGACGCTGATTTGCGCCGCCGTCGATCTGTCCGGTCGTGCATACCTCGGTTACGTGCTTGACATTCCGACGGAAAAGGTCGGTACGTTTGACTGTGAGCTGGTCAAAGAGTTCTGGCTTGCGTTTGTGCGTACCTGCGCTTGTACGCTGCACATCCGTCAGATGACAGGGGAAAATTCCCATCACATCATCGAGGGTACGTTCAAGGCGGTCGGACGCGCACTGCGTCAGGCGGTTTCCGTCGATGCCGCCTTTGCCGATGAAATTCCGTCAACGAAAGGGGTACTTTGATATGGTAGCAATCGTTGATTACGGTGTCGGCAATCTGTTTTCCTTGAAAAGCTCGCTCGATGCCATCGGCGCGGACGTCGTCGTGACCTCCGACGAGAACGTTCTGCGGTCTGCCGATCACATTCTCCTGCCCGGTGTCGGTGCGTTTGAGGATGCGGCTAACAAGCTCCGCGCGACGGGTCTTGACCGCGTGGTCATCGACGAAGCAAAGGCAGGCAAGCCTCTGCTCGGGATCTGCCTCGGTATGCAGATGCTCTTTGACAAAAGCTTTGAATACGGCGAACACGCAGGACTCGGTCTGATCCCCGGCGAGGTCCGTCCGATTGCAGAAAAGATCCCCGCAGATTTAAAGATTCCGCAGATCGGATGGAATGCACTGCGCTTCCACGGAGAAAGCCCGCTGTTCAAGTATATCAAGGACGGCGACTACGTTTATTTTGTTCACTCCTATGCGGCAATGGACTGCGACGATGCGGTCATTGCCGATACCGAATACGGCGCGTATCTGACGGCGGCGGTTGCACGCGGCAACGTCTTTGGCTGTCAGTTCCACCCCGAGAAGAGCGGTCCTGTCGGACTTGCCATTCTTCGCGCATTCGTTGAATATCAGAGGGAGGCGTAACGATGTTTATTTATCCCGCAATTGACCTGTTTGAAAAGAAAGCCGTGCGTCTTTACAAGGGCGATTACGCGCAGATGACGGTCTACTCCGAAAATCCGATTGAAATTGCGTATGACTTTGCCGCACAGGGCGCGTCGCACCTGCACCTCGTTGATCTGGAAGGTGCAAAATCCGGCGAAACGCCGAATCTGTCCGTTGTCAAAAATATTGTTGAACATACCGATCTGTTCACCGAGGTCGGCGGCGGTATTCGCTCGATGGCTGTCATTGATACGTATCTGACGGCGGGCGTTGACCGTGTCATTCTCGGTACTGCCGCTGTCACCGACGAAGCGTTCCTGCGTGAAGCCGTCAAAACCTACGGCACACACATTGCCGTCGGTGCGGACTTCAAGGACGGATATGCCGCAATCAAGGGCTGGACGGAGAAGTCCCAGCTGACCGTCGATGCGTTTGTCTCCAAGATGCAGGACATCGGCGTGAAGACGATGATCTGTACCGATATCTCCCGCGACGGCGCGATGATCGGCACGAACCGCGATCTCTACCGCCATCTGTC
>JAZQWK010000239.1:0-3554 GCA_045632325.1 Eubacteriales bacterium | reverse complement strand
TCCAGTGCAGAAGGTCATCGGAATAAATGACATGATAGTCTCCGGAGCAGAACTCGGAACGTCCCGCTTTGTTTTTTCCCATCGCATTGTCACGGGAACCGTAGAGATACATTCTGCCGTCAAAAACGTGCGGCTCACCGTCCGCAATAAACAGACCCCATGTCGGCGGCAGCAAAGGGTTCTGTCCGTGATAACCAACCGAAACGATACACTCGGCTGTTCTGCCGTCAGCGGCGGTTGCTGTAATTACGGTATCGCCGTCACCGATGGCTGTAACAACGCCGTTTTCATCGACAACAGCGATGGCGGAATCTGCCGTTGTCCATGTTGTAACCTCTCCGCAAAGCGCGGTGAGTTTTGTAACGCAATCAATTTCTGTCATAAATGCCGCCCGATCAAGGCGGAATTTTTCACTGGTCTTCATGAGCTTCTCCTGTTAAAATTTGCTTTTCTGTAAGGAAGTACCGTTTGCGGCACGATTGTCAGTTCATTGGTGACTGTCTATCGGCTCGATCAAAACAGTTTTTCATGAATATTATAATGGTAAATCACCGTTTTGTCAAGGATTTCGTTCACAATCTGCTCCCAACATGCGAAAAAATCGGAAATTTTTTGAGAAATCATCAAAAACCTATTTGCAGAATCGGAAAAATGTGGTATACTAATGATATTCAATTTCATTGACATGAAAGGAAGTAATATAACATGATTGCAAAAGCTATACTTGAAGAGGTTCTGGCGCGTGCCATGTCCTCGGGTGCGGATTTTGCGGAGCTTTATGCCGAAAATACCCGTACCAATTCCGTTTACATGATCGACGGCAAGGTCGACAGCATCACCGACCACACCGTGTGCGGTGTCGGTATCCGCGCGTTCCTCGGTGTCCGCTGTGTCAGCGCATCGACCATTGATCTGTCCAGAGAAGGTCTGCTTCGCTGTGCATCCCAGGTTGCCGATGTTATCGCCGACAATCCCACCGTTCTTGACATTCATCTGACCGAACGCCGTTTTGCGGACGTTCATCCGATCGTCATCGTTCCCGACACTGCAAAGAAATCGACGAAGATCGATCTGCTGAAGCAGGGCTACTTTGCCGCAAAGAATTATCACGAGGATATCGCGCAGGTTTCCGCTTCTCTGCTCGACGTGGACCACGAAATTCTGATTGCAAACTCCGACGGTCTTCTGACCGGTGACCGCCAGATTCGTACCCGTATGGCAGTTTCCGCTATTGCATCCAAGAACGGCGAAAACCAGTCCGGTTCCGCATCTCCCGGACGCCGTATGGGTCTGGAGCTGTTCGATATGATCTCCCCTGCATCCATCGGTGAAGAAGCGGCTCGCTCCGCCATCGTCAATCTGAACGCAGGCTACTGCCCAGCCGGCAAGATGACCGTTGCAATCGAGAACGGCTTCGGCGGCGTTATCTTCCACGAAGCGTGCGGTCACTCCCTTGAGGCAACCTCCGTTGCAAAGGGTATGTCCCAGATGGCAGGCAAGATGGGTCAGAAGATCGCAAACGAAAAGGTCACTGCGATCGACGACGGTACCATTCCGAACGCATGGGGCTCCTTCAACATCGACGACGAGGGTAATCCCTCTCAGAGAAAGGTGCTGATCGAAAACGGTATTCTCAAGTCCTATATGATCGACAAGCTAAACGGCAGACGTATGGGCATGGAAGCTAACGGCTCCTCCCGCCGTCAGAGCTACGAATACGACCCGACCTCCCGTATGTCCAACACCTACATTGCGGCAGGCAATGACAACAACGAAGACATCATCGCATCGATTGAAAACGGTCTGTATGCAAAGAAAATGGGCGGCGGCTCGGTCAACCCCGTTACCGGTGCGTTCAACTTTGCCGTCAGCGAAGGCTATCTGATCAAGAACGGCAAGATCTGTGAAGCGGTACGCGGTGCATCTCTGATCGGTACCGGTTCCGAAATTCTGCAGAATATCGATATGGTCGGTACCGATATGGCAACCGGTCAGGGTATGTGCGGTTCCGCATCCGGCTCGATTCCCACCGACGTCGGTCAGCCGCTCATCCGTGTCAGCGAAATCACCGTAGGAGGTAGATAACATGGAAAAGTTTGATCTGTTAAAAAATATTGTAAAAGAATCCTCCGAAAAGCGTGGAATCTCCGAATATGAACTCTATTATTCCGAGGATGCATCCGTTAGCGCGGAAACCTACCGCGATGAGATCAGCGCGTTTTCCTCCTCCGTCGGCGGCACGCTGCTGTACCGCTGTATCGTCGACGGCAAGATCGGCTACGCGTCGACCGAGCGCATGGAAGAAGACGAAATGGACGCGCTCGTTTCCCGTGCGGCTGTCAACGCTTCCTGCATTGAAAAGGAAGACCGCGCGATCATCTTCGGCGGTGCAAAGCCCGAGGACTACCGTGAGGTCGCTCCGATTGACTTTGTGATGCCGACGGCTGCCACCATCCGCGAGGAAGCGATGAAGTGCCGTGATATTCTCTATGCGACCGACGACCGTATCGCAGACGGTACCGAATGTGGTGCGTTTGCAGGTCAGTCCACCATCCGCCTGTTCAACTCCTACGGCCTTGACCTCGGAACCTCTGTCGGCAACTGCGGCGAATATCTGCAGGCGGTGCTTGACAACGGCGAGGAAAAGCAGTTCGATTACGACTTCCTTTATAATCACTTCGGCGACAACAAAGACGAGATCAAGGAAATTGCCGCAAACGCCGTTCGCGGTGCCGATGCAAAATTCGGTGCAGGCACGGTTTCGACCGGTAAATATAACGTCATCTTCGACCACAAGCAGATGAAGGCGATCCTCTCGACGTTCCTCTCTGCCTTCTATGCAGAAAACGCGCAGAAGGGTCTTTCCCTGCTCAAGGGCAAGACGGGTGAGGTCATTGCCGCTGACTGCATCACGATCACCGATACGCCGTTCTTTGCATCCAACCCGATGAAGATCGCATTCGACGGTGAAGGTGTTCCGACGAGAGAAAAGAACGTCGTTGAAAACGGCGTGCTCAAGACCCTGCTTTACAATCTGACCTCTGCCGAAAAGGACGGCGTTGAAACGACGGGCAACGCATCCCGCAGTGCCGCATCCATCGGTACGCGCGCGTATTCCTTCTATATCAATCCCGGTCAGCTGACACGCGACGAGCTGTTTGCAAAGGCAGGAAACGGTATTTACGTTACCGAAATGAAAGGCTTCCATGCAGGTGCGAACGCGGTAACCGGTGACTTCTCCATCGAATCCGCAGGTTATCTGATCGAGGACGGCAAGATCGGCGCTCCGATCAAGTCCTTTACCGTTGCCGGCAACTTCTTCGAGCTGCTCAAGCAGATTTCTGCCATTGACAACGTGCTGGAAATGAAGTCTCCCGGATTCTCCCAGATCGGTTCTCCCGACGTTCTCGTTCCCGATATGTCTGTTGCCGGTGAATAATCAAATAACGAAAATACAAGCTGATGATGCTGCGGGCGATTCGTGAATCGCCCCTGCATCGTGAGATAAACATCGTGAGGTAAACATTATGATTTCTTATAACGAACAAACAAAA
>JAZQWK010000238.1:0-8828 GCA_045632325.1 Eubacteriales bacterium | reverse complement strand
ATCCCGTATACGATGAATTTTTCCCACGGTTCGAGCAAAAGCGGTGTACCTTTCAGCGGTGTACCGTCCAGCCGTTCCCCTTGTCGGTGCGAAAATGATGTTTCTATCGTCGTGATGACATAGTCTGCTTCCGCGCAGTCAATGTCCCATTTTTTTGATTGCAGATCACGGACAAACCGTTTACACGCATACCGCAGTTCTTTACATGCTTTCTTTCTGCCCGATACAACCGCGTCCACATATTCGCGGACTTCCGACCAATACGCGCTGCCTATTTCAAGATCATCGAGTTCCGACAAAGCCATTCAACAGCCTGTCTTTCTTGGATTCCTCCGGAGGCTTCTCAAACGCGCCCTCTCGCAGACGGAGCAGTCCGCCCGGTGTCAGCCCCAGCGCATTTTCGATGGCAAGCATATCGCGCCGCAGTGCTTCCAGCGTCGTCACAAGCGGATTCTTTTTTTCGCCCTGCGCACCGTGTACCGTGCACTGATATCCTTCGTCCGCATAACGCTTATTCAGCTCGTCGTATTCCTTGCGCATCCCGACATAACGTGCAATTGTGTCATCGAATTCCGGCTTATACACACCGATTTTTGTCATTCGCTCGATAATCTTTTTCTTCGATACCGCCATCAAAAATCACCTCCAAACTTTTTTTGGTTTCACGCGCGTGCGAGACCGGGGAGGGAAAGAGTTACCCTCGCCATTTGAGGTAGGTTACCTGTTCCGCTCACCGATAGGGGCGGGTACCTCCCTTTTCCGGATGCATTGCATTGTGGCAAGCCTCGCACAGACTTAGCAGGTTTGTCAGATCGTACGCACGCTCCGGCTTTACCTCAACGGGTTCGATGTGATGTACGAGCTTGGCTTCACGTTTCCGACCGTATCTCAGGCATCTTTGGCACAGATACTTATCGCGCCGCTTTGCTTTTTCCGCGAGCTTGATCCACCGATAACTCGTGTAGTCCATCACATCACCCCCAATCGTTTGCCAATTTCACCCGCCATCCAACCCTGCGTCAACTACACCGACGCCTCTGCTGCTTTAAATTGTACCACAAACGACGCGCCAACTACTCGCATCTTTTCTTCTGCGCTGATTTTTTGCGCGGTTTTTTCAAAAGACCCGCGTTTTCTGCCCATAAACGCCGCGCTTTATCCAGCGTTCTCCACACCTGCGACGGCGACAGATGCATCTCGTACGCACACCGCGCCGTAACTGCTCCGCGCTTCTTGTGCGGCAAATGTCCAAACGGTGACATATATACCGTCCGCACGATCCGCTCCTCCTGCGCATTAAGGCATAGCAGCACCTTTTGCACAGCTTTCCCACGCTTTGCGGATATCGCACCGCCGTCGCGTTCCATCTTCGCGTACTCGGCAAACGCATCAAGTGCGTCGTCAAAATAAAACTCTTTGATCAAGTATTGCATGCCTCCTCCCGCATTTCCGCTCTTGCCGACGCGCTGAAATACTCCTCCTCATCGTCCGAGGAATACCGCCGCTCATCCGGCTGTAAACTGTTCCACGGATAAATGTCTCCAGGATGACCGCTCCGTGTCGTCGCCCATCCTGCCACTGCCGCATTGATCCGCAGCAGCCTGATATGTAGATAATACCCTTTGTCGTACGGATTGTATTTGCACGTCCAACCGTCTACGACCTTGAAGCCCGGAAACAGATCCTGCATCTGCGTCCGCGTCAGATTGTGCGCATAGAGATCTTCGCAGACCGACCGCGTCAGCGCATGATTGATGCGCCGTGCATCTGCATCATCGTCTGCCATCGGTTCCGGACGCTTTAAGTTTTTCGACGTCGTAAACGACCGCTCCCAGCGTTCCGATTTTTTTGCTGTGTAGACCGCAAGATCGGAATAACCGTTTTCCGAGAATTCGAGATGTTCCGCAAAGCACCGCTTGGAACTTTTCCACACGCCGAGGATCACGTCCTTCGCCACGCCGCCCGAGATGATGAGATGATGATGAGTGCGCCCTGTCTCACACCCACGCTCCGTCGAGTAGATGTATGCCAAGAGCGCACCCGCCTTTTTATAGATCGCCCGCAAACGGCGAATGAAGTTCTGCACGTTCCGCTTTGCCTCGTCCATCGAATCGGGATACATGCCGTCATCGTAGTCCAGCACAATCATCCACGATGACCGATCGAAATTAAGATTGACCAGCCGAGATACCCAGCGCATCTTGCGTCGCTGGTTTACCCTCACCTGTGCTTCGGGCGTCGGTCTCCAAGGAGCCCTCCGCCCCTTCCCGACCTTTTTCATCGGATACGCATCGATCTCGACCATCTCCCCGAGATCATATGCGACAGCCCTTGTTCTCGTCTGTTTTCCCATGTCGTTTTCCTCTCTTTTATATTATAGGACATATCGTCGATTTGTTAATAGTTCATCCGAGCTTCGGAGCGGCACCGAAGCCGCTCCTTTTTTATCGCTCTTATTTCATCGTTTTCCATACTGCGCAAGACGGTTGTCCATGACCTGCACCACAGTTTCAGCCGAATCGTTAAACGTGCGGTTGTAATAGCGGATTCGCACACCAAGCTCTCGCTGAAACTTGTCCATGCGTTTTTCCGCAAATCCCTCTCGTTCATGCAGCTCCATCAGATACGCCCAAAAGATCATGTCATGCTCATGCCCGCGCAGAACCTTTTCGCCCGATCCCGGTCTGACCTCGCACAGAATCCCCATCTTGTATGCATCTTCTGCCATGGATTCCAGCGCACGTCTGCTGTTGTTGTATCGGCTGTAATTTCCGCTGTACTTTTTCAGTCTCTCTGTCACGCCGTCTTCAATGCGTTTGATTCTTTCTCCGCTTCCACCGAATCCGAATTCTTCGATCAGTACCTGTGCCGCGCACCGACTGATCAAGGCTCTTGTCATCGGTCGCGCCTTCAGATTCAGAATCCTCTGTCTTCCCGGTATGATAGCGTTCATTGTCATTCCTCCAAGTCAATATAATTGTTCCGAAAAACCGCACGGAATTCGTCCACCGTCCATCCATATTTCTCCAATGCCGCCCGCTGTGCTTCCTGCTTTAATTGCACATCAAGCGCACGGTTTCTGTGTACGCCGTTGGTACCTCGATGGCAGCTCCACCCGCACAGATGCACCCACATCCCGTACCGCTTGCTTTTCTCGCGTAATCCTCCTCCGAAAATCTCGTGACGGTCAAGGTGATCCGCCGATCCGTTCCGACCGCAGAGCTTGCATCGGTATTCGTCGTGTCCGCTCAAGATCGACGGCGCGTATCCGTTGCGGTCAAGCTTGATGCCGTATTCATTCATCATTTTTTCGCACTCCCGCCAACTGCATCAGCCTGTCCGCAAGCCCCTCGCCCGGCATGACCTCCGGTGTCAGCTCGTATGTCAGCAGTGCCACAAGGTACAGCCCCTCGAATACCGCAATGTACGTCTCGCCGCTCTCTCCGGCACGCAGGAAGAACCGCCATTCTGCCGCTGCAAGCGGTGACAGCTTGTCATCGTCCAGCCAAAGGACACCTCCGCCTTCTATGTGAAACGCCGCCATGTGTCTACCGCCTACAAGAATTGATACAGCGTCAGGCTTCAACTCACGGTCATTGTTCGATACATCGGAAACGAGACTTTCATCCGCAGGATTCATAGCAACGTCCCATTCGTCGCGCTTCGCCTTCGGCACGTCGAGATACGCAAGGAATTCTTCGTTTTCCATCTGCGGCATACCGTCGATCAGATACAATGCATTACCAAAATTGAAGAACTGCCGCCCATCCTCAGCCGTCCATACATTCAATGTATTCGTGTTTTTCGCAATTGCATAGATTTTCTTTGCTTTCAAAGTTACTCACTCCTTTTCCATGTTAATCGGAACGCCTACCGTTCCGACACTTCCGCCGCTGTCTGTTGCTTTAAAAAACTCTCCCGGCATAGGGAACATATATCGGAACATCAAATAGTTTGCGGCATCAACAAGATGCTCGGTGTTGTGGTCTTTCTTAAAGGCATCGATACAACGCTCTGCCGTCGCAAGAGCATCGACACGACCTGATGCGAAGTTATCCCGCGCAGAGCCGTATTTGTAGTGCGATACCTCAACACGGTATCTTCTCTCTTTATCAAACTGCTCTGAATAGTCAATCATGTCTCCACCTCCAAAGCAGATTCCCTACATACCAAACCGCATAACCGAACAGCACAACGATCATGTACATCGTCCACGCAGCACCAAGCCACAGCATCGTATAGTCATTCAACATGAAATTCCTCCATCATCCGCGCAAGCACCCCGCGCACGTTCTCCCTGATCTTCTCCCGATTTTCTTCGGGAACTGCAGAAAGCGCCTTGACCATCTTCTGAAAATCCGAGCAGAACGCCTCGAAATGCATGGTGCATCTCTGTATGTCGGGATTCGCTGCAGCGGCAAGCTTCTTTTCGTATTCCGCACGAATGTCAGCCCGAATTTCCTCGGCAATCTTTTCCCGCTGTGCCTGCAGAGCTTCCTCCGATACCGTCGCTTCCATCGTCAGCTGCTCCGGTTCACGCTCGGCGGTCTCTTCCAGTTCCTTTATTTTCGCCGTCGCTTCGTTGAGCTGCGTCATCAGATCCGCTTCCTTTTTCTCGGCGGCGGCTTTTGCTTTTACCGCCTTGTCGCGCTCTTTGGCATTGGCGTCGGCAAGCTTCTTTGCCGCGTCCATCATGGTTTCCGCGTTTTTCTTTTCCTTGTTGGCATCCTGTAAAGCCTTCTGTGCGGTTTCCAGTTCGTCCGCAATGCCGTTGTATTCATGCTCCGCAGAGACCGCGTCATCCTCCATCTGCGCAATCTTGGCGTTTAGCTGCTCGCGTTCCTTTTTGATCGCTTCCAGCTCGGCCTTGATCTCACGCACCGACATCTCTTCCATGTCGTGCGTTTCCACAAACCCCGCGCGCTCATCCTTCGGCAGCGCGAACAGAGCCACCGCCTGTGAGTACGTCAGTTTTGCAAACGTCTCGGAATTTGACACACCCGAAAACAGCGAAATCTGCTCATCCCCGAACTCCTCCGCAATGCGCATCAGATTGTTTGCTGTAGACTGCGAGTATTCCACATTTTCGGAAAGCCAATGTTCCCATTCACCGTGCGCAACCAGCGCCTTTGCCTCGTTGAGCTTCCGCCCGATCTCCACGGATGCGGCAAGCAGTGTCTGCTGTGCCTGCCGCTTGATATAATTGATCTCCCCGGCAATGATCGCCGGTGTTCTTTCCATGACCTGATTCATGATGTTTTTTCCTCTCTTTCATTTTCTGCCGTAATTTCACCGCCCGTTTTCGCGGTATAAACCTGCTCCATCAGATCCGCTGACAGCACATCGTATAGCTTCTTGCCGCGCAGGGAACCGAACTTGACTGTCGTACCCGTCCGCGCCAGCTCTTCCATTTCCGTGATGCGCATACGCCGCGCTTCCATTGCCGCCGCGATATCCTCGCCCGTCATGCGCTTTGCGATAACTTCCTGCCATTCGCGCAGAAACGGTTCCGCTTCCTTCAAATCGGCGTTCTGCTCATCGTGCATCGTGCGCTTCTGTCGGATCGTGCCGCCCGGCTCAACCTCCAAGGTGTACCACGGCGTATTAATCGATGATACCTTGCGCAGGAACAGCACAAATGTCTCTCCGCGCCGCACCCGCTCGAAATACCGCTCCGACGTTCCCGCGCAGTGATGCAGTGCAATTCCCTCGGCAATGACCGCAGACGCGCTGTCCGGTACAACAACGGCATATGTGTCGTTCTGATAAGCGTACTTGTCAGCGATCTTATGATAGATCTCCGTAACGTCCTTGTATTTGCGTTCCTGCTCTTCGATGCGCGCCTGCTGACGTTTCAGATCTTCCGCACGGCGTTTCGCATTGGCGCGCTCGACCTCCGCGTCATGCTCCTTTTTGAGATCCTTCGGGAACGGATTGACCTTGCCTGCGCGTCCTTCCTTTGCGATCATCGACAGCCAGTCGCACCACATGCTGTATACGCTGTGCGGAGTAATATATCCCCAGCGGCAAGCTCCGGCGTTATTGTCCTCTGCGATGCGCTCCATATACTTAAGTATATCACGCGGCGACTTCGATGCCGTCCGCCCGAGTATGATCAGCTTTTCTGCCTCTCGGAATCCGCACGCGAGATCCAGCAGCAGATGTGCCGTCTCGAAATCCCGCTCGCTTTTTCCCTTGATGCGCTTGTACATTTTCAAGGTCTGCAGATCTGCGTGATACTTGCCCGACGTCCAGATTTTGTATTCCTGCTTGGATAGCCGATGCAGACCCCACGGCGTTTTCGCGTTCCAGTCCATGACGCGTTTGTTCTCTTTTCCGTATTCTACCAGCTCATTGACTGCTCCAAAGACTCCGACCTTACAAAGCACCTCAATTTGCGGGTATCGAGCGTATGTACACATATATTTGATGTTTGGCGCGCATGGATACCGATTCGCGTATTTTTCAAACGCACAATACCGCAGGAACGTATCATTCAATGACTTTATGCCGTTCCGTTCCTCCCAGCTTGTCCTGTAATCATACTTTTCTGTCCATGCACCGTGATAGTACAAAAACGGTTCTCTGATATGTGCCGCACGGCAGTATTGTCCGTACCTCTTTTCCCAAAATTCCGCTTTTCCCGGCACAAGCCTGTACATCTCGGTCTCGTTCATGACGATATAAGTGTCAGAACGGTCGTAGTCTTTTTCACAGAAAAAACATCGAATCCATACTTCATTTTCCGAAACCGGAATATGCACCGCAATCGCACGACACGCCCACGGCACGTCAAACGTCTTTCTGTTTTTAACATACCCCACGTGATTACACTTCGGACAGCACACGCGGTCATTGACCCCTACGCGATCCCAGTAAAGATCATACGGCGTGTCGATATCGCGGATCGCTTTTGCGTCATGCTCCCACACATGACCGCAGTTTGTACAGGTGTACCGCCGATGTCGCCGCCCGATAGTCTCGAACAGATGCCAGACAGTGAAGTATTCCCGCATGGATTCCCGCAGCGCGTCAAGATCAAGCTCCGGCACGCCGACAGGATAACCGAGCGCGCTCATACCGACACCTCCTCGCCGCGTGCGTTGTACCACACGTTTGGCTTTATGCCATCTTCACCGACGACATAAATACCAGAGTCACGCGCCTCGATGATCAGCAAACGGTCGCCGTCTTTCATTCCCTTGGCGCGCGCTCCGTCTCCCATGGAGATCGCATATCCAAAGCGAGCCTCCGCAGGTCGTCCAAATCGTACGATATTTCTCTCCTCGAAATCCGCCCGATCAAGGTGCGAGACTGCTCCCCACAGAAGGATTCCGGAAAGCCCCGTCTCGTGCATTGGCGTGATCTCCGTCGATGAAACCTTGCTGTCGTTCCCGTCCTCGTCGATATCCCCGCCGACCGTACACATCCAGTATTCCGACGTTTCGGGATTCGGGTAGTACGTCAGCACGTCCAGCGGGTTTTCCGCCGAATGAAATCCCTCTCTTGCCGTTTTTGCCTTCTCGCAAACGTTTGCGATTCCCGCGGTAAACTGATACCCGCGGCAGACAAGACCCTTTTCAAAACCTTTGTATGTAATCAAAACACCCATCCTCCAATCAGTTAAAACATATCGAGCAGTGACACACGGATTTCGTCCCCGTCGTCATCCTCGGAAAGTCCGACAGCACCGAACCCGCCGATGCCTCGCGTGATAACACCCTTCTTTTCTGCCGGCAGCACGATCACACACTTGAAATCAACCTCTGCAGCAGGGAAGTAAAACCCGACCGCACGTCGGTACGCTTCCACATCCGACAGCGCATACGTCACGCCCTTTGATACCTCATGCATACAGTCTGACAGCGTCTCCTTTTTCTCAAAAACGGCAGACGCAAACCGCGCGTCCTGCCGACAAAAGGAGATCAGCATTTTCCCGACTGGCTCCAGCATTGCCGCTTCGATCCGCGACAGCTTCCCGGGATTCTTGATCTCCTGCTCCAGCTTGGAAATCGCATCCATCCTCAAATACCCCCATCCATATCGTTGTAATATTCCTTTTTGCACCGCCGCTCAAATCGCAGCACTTGATATTCTATGCCTCCAAGCACGACGGTATCGTTGTCTGCAATCCTCGTTTTGATGTACGTCGTAGACCTTTTGATCCGACGCTCGACGTCATAGATGCTGTAGGATACCCCATCGCTGACGAGTTTGATGTACACCTTCGGTGCGCGTTTCTTCGTTTCCTTTTTCCGCTTGTGCGGTTTCTTTTCTTCTGCGGTCTTCTGCTTCACGGAAATTCCGTGCTTCCGCAGAACCTGCTTGATTTTCAATTCGGAGACGTTGTTCAGATCCGCAAGGATCCCGATCATCGCTTTTGGATCCTTCGCGGATCTGTAATGCCGGACAATCTCTTCCTCCGTCCACGCAAGAGACGTGCCTTTGATGATCTTGTGCGAGTATTCATTTTCGTCGATCACGCTTTGCCGCCTCCCTGCCGAAACACCGATCTGTTCCGATGCATTTCTTTTTCTCACACTGCAGACACACCGCCGCCTGATACAGCGATGTGTCCTTCAGTATCTGCCGCTCTCCCTTTCCGCGATCCTCATTCGGTCGCGTCGTGAGCTTGCCTTCCTTCGATAATTGATTTACGTACTTCATACGCAAAACCCCTTGATAAATTCATGATTTTATGTTATAATTACATTGTAATCAACGGAACGCCCATCCCGTTTTGATTGCCAGAGCCTCCGGCATTTCGCCGAAGGCTCATTTTTTATTTTTCCGACGCAATTTCAATCAGTTTTTCAAGCATTTCCATG
>JAZQWK010000237.1:0-2048 GCA_045632325.1 Eubacteriales bacterium | reverse complement strand
TGCCATCCGCGCAACCGCGAGAGAACTGCTTGAGAGCGGACGGGCGCTATGATGGAAAACCGTTCTTTTGATGGACGGGAAAGATTATGGCTGAAAACAAAAGTGGTGGGCGCACCCGCAAAAACCTTCCCCTGGGGGAAGGTGTCGCGCGAAGCGTGACGGATGAGGGTCGCAAACCGCGCCGTATCTATGACGGAAAGGATCGTAAATCTACCCGAATCCGTCAGCCAAATCATATACAACAACGCAAAAAACATCCAAAACCACAATCGGCTTTGGATGTTCTTTTTTTATGTTATCTGTTATGCATTCTTTGCCGCACGCTTGTCGCGGATGGACTTTTCCGTGCGGAGAATGATCACCGTGATGAATACGGCAATGGCGACGATGAACGCAAGACCGGCAAGCGCGGCACGGACATTCAGATCACCGCCCGTGATCAGCGTACCGACGGTGTAAACAACGTATGCAACCGCGTATCCGACGGCAAGCTGCAGACCGACACCGCCCCAGAACCATTTTACGGACTTCATTTCGGCACGCATTGCACCGAGCGCCGCAAAACAGGGCGGGGAATAGAGGTTGAACATCAGATAGGCAAGTGCCGCGACCTTGGAGATCGCCATAATGCCCGCAGCTTCGGCACCCGAGCCTTCCATGAGTGCAAGCTCTTCCATGTCGACGAGGTTTTCAAGACCGACGAAGCAGACCGCGAGCGTGCCGACGACGTTTTCCTTGGCAATAAAGCCCGTGATCGCCGCCGCCGCCATCTGCCACGACAGCACGCCGAGGATCGGCACGAGCAGATAGGCAAACGGACGCGCAAGCGACGCAAGGATCGAGGTGTTCGCGCTTTCGGCAACCGCAAACGACCAGGTAAACGTCTGCATCAGCTGCACTGCCATGTTGCAGAGGAGAATGATCGTCGTTGCTTTGACGATGTATTCCTTGCCGCGTCCGCACATCGACTTGAACGCTTCGGCAAAGGAGGGAATCTTGTATTCGGGGATTTCAATGATGAAGTAGGATTTGCGCGTACGGGCACCCGTGATCAGATTGACCAGCAGTGCACCGAGGAAGATCAGAACGATACCGCTCAGATACATAACGGTGCTGACCCAGCCCGCGTTGTCAAAGAACGCGCCTGCAAACAGGGAAATGACGGGAATCTTCGCGCCGCACGGCATAAAGGGTGCGAGCATCGCGGTGGCACGGCGTTCGCGTTCGAGACGGACGGTGCGGGACGCCATGATACCGGGAACGGCACAGCCGACGGTAATGACGAACGGAATGACGGATTTGCCGGACAGACCGACCTTTTTGAAGATCGGGTCAAGGACGACCGCAACGCGCGCCATGTAGCCGCAGTCCTCAAGCAGCGCAATGAGGAAGTACATGACCATGACGAGCGGCAAAAATCCGACGACGGCAACGACACCGCCGATGACGCCGTCCACAAGGATTGCGGAGAGCAGGGGAGACGCGCCCTCAAAGAGCGTACCGACCCAGCCCTGGAACGCTTCCAGCCAGCCGACGAGCAGATCGGCGATCGGCGTACCGACCCATACCTGCGAGATCTGGAAGACGAGGAACATCACGACGGCGAAGATCGGGATACCGAGCCACTTGTTGGTCAGAATCGCGTCGATCTTATCGTCGAAATTGCGGTCGCGGGTAAAGACGCGGCGGGATTCGACCGTTTTGACAAGCTCGTTGACGTAGGCGAATCTGCGGCGATCCTCGGCTTGTACGGCTTCACGGTCGGTAAGGTCGATGGCAGCCTGTCTGTACGGTGCGCTCTGTGCTGTACCGACTGCGGACAGTGCCGCCTGCATCAGCTCCTTCATGCCGCGTGCGGATGCCGCCGACGTTTCGATAACGGTGGTTCCGAGCAGCGCCGAGAGCTGCTTGGCATCGACTTTGTTACCCTTTTTGACGTTGAGATCGCTTTTATTCAGCGCGACGACGACGGGAATACCGAGCTCCAGCAGCTGCGTCGTGAAGAACAGACTGCGCGAGAGGTTGGTTGCGTCGACGATGTTGATGAT
>JAZQWK010000236.1:0-19036 GCA_045632325.1 Eubacteriales bacterium | reverse complement strand
AATCACCCGATGTTCGGTGCACCCGCCCGTCTGCTCTATCAAGGCTTCCTCGGTATCCGTTCCGCGGTGCCCGGCTGGAAGCAGATCGTGATCGCACCGCAGATGCCCGATACCCTTGACATAATCGAGGGTTCGCTTACCACCCTGCGCGGCAGAATTTCCGTCTCCTTAACACGCGAAAAGGGTACCCTCTGCGCGGCCGTAACGCTGCCCGAGAACACGGACGGAACCTTCCTGTACGGGGAATCCACAATCCGGCTCCACGGCGGGGAGAATCTGATCAGAATACCGTAAGGAACGGGAACACGCCATGAAATTCATGCTCCTTATTCTTGCACTCGCAGTGATTCTTTGGCTCATTCCGTATATCCGTATCTTTTTCAAACGGCTTTCTCTCTGCCGCAGGCTTCACGCCGCGTGCAAAGCAAACGGCTGGACACTGTCACCGACGCACCGATTCTGGTATTTCGGATCAAAGAACGACGCGCGGTGTGACGTGCACGTTGCAACAAAGCATGATGTGTTCTCGGTCAAATTATTCGCCGTCCCTCACAGATGCTCAACGCTGGTCTTTACGGGCGGCAATGCCTATTTCATCCGTCGGTATTTGGGCTTGATCGGCAATAACGGCACGTCGGCAACGATACCGCTCGACGGAAAAGAGCGGTTCATGCCTGCCTATCGCTTCCGCGCGGGATTTTCGGATGATTGGGAAACAAAGCATCAGCATAAAATCCTGCTTCTCTCTCCCACGCCCTTTGAGATTCAGCGCAAGCTGCACGAAGGGAAAGAACAGCTTCTCGGCACCGGCGATCTTGTCCTTGATATGCACGTGTACAGCCTGTCTCGTCTGCTCGGGCGCATGAAACAGCTGGACGAGCATTTGCACGGCGTCAGTGCGTTTGAGAATTTGAGCAATATATAGGTCTAAAACGCAATTCTGCCGTTCAACGAAAAAACTTAACGTAACCACAAGAAAGGAACCCCTCCTATGAATATCAAACGCTGCTTCAGCACCCTAACCTGCGTCGACGCATCGATTGCAGAGGTCGTATCGTACGCCCAAAACCACAAGATGTCCGGCGTGGAGATCCGTCTCGACGCGATGCAGACCGTCTGCGGCACGGGACTTGACGGTGCCGATGAGATCCGCGCACTGTTTGCAGATGCGGGTATTGCGATCACCGATCTTGCCACGGGTGTCAACGTCACGGGACTCGGCGATCTTGCCGCAGAAATGACAAAAGCCGAGGGCTGTGTCAGACTCGCATCGGCGGTCGGCGCGTCTGCCATCCGCATCTTTGTCGGCGGTCATCAGCCCAAGCGCTCCGTCGCACCCAAGGAAGACGTCGACGCCATCGTCTCCTTTGTCAGAGATCTCTGCGATTTCGCCGCGCAGTTCGGCGTTGCCGTCTGGGCGGAGACCCATTCCTCGCACTCGACCGCCGCTTCGATGAAAGACCTCTCCGACCGTGTCGGACGCGAAAACCTCGCCGTCATCTGGGACGTTCTGCACTCCATCGAATTTTGCGAATCCCCCGAGGATTCCGTCAAGCTGCTCGCAGAGAGCGGTCTGCTTGCGCACGTGCATCTGAAAGACGCGCGTCCTCCCGAGGACCCCGACGCGTCACAGTATATCCATACCGCACTCAGAGAAGGCACCTTCCCGCTTGCAAAGGTACTCTCCCTGCTCGATGCCGTCCGCTATGACGGATATCTGTCTCTGGAATACGAGCTTCCGTGGAGACCGGAGCTGAAGGGCAGTTATGCCGATACCGATGCGATTTTGGATGCGTACAACGCATGGATCGATGCGGCACAAAACTGAAGACAAAACCGTGGCGGTGATATGCAGAATATCGCCGCCAATTCTGTATATTTCAATTTTTATTGGAATTTGTTAGTGAAACCCGCATTTTGCATTGATTCTATTGTCAGAGGACCTCATCATTCAAAAAACACGGAGGGATGACAGCATGGATGAAAAACAGCTTGCCATACTGATGCGCAGATATGCACCGATGGTGACCGCCGTCGTGTCGGGCATCCTCGGACGCGGACACAGACGCGACGTCGAGGAAGTGACGGCAGACGGATTCTATCAGTTTTGGCGTGCGGATAAATATGACGAGAGCGATCAGGGGATGCGCAATCTCCTCATCACCATCGCGCGCAGACAGGCAATCAACCGTCTGCACAGCATTGCACGGAAAAAAGAAGAAGTTTTGGACGACGAGGTGCTGGACGCAGAGCTTTGTGCGGCGGGACTTTGGGATGACGAGATCACAGCTGCGTGTGACCGTGAGCTGATCCGTGCGATCATCGACGGGCTGACACCGCCCGACAACGAGATTTTCGTGCGCCGCTATTACTACTGCCAAAGCGTCAAGGAAATCGCCCGCGCGATTCACAAAACACCGAAGTTCGTTGAAAACCGCCTGTACCTTGCCAAGAAAACCGTCCGCGAGCGTCTGCTTGCAGCAGGCTTCGGACACATTTGGGCAAAGGCAGATCATTCCGAGAGAAAGGAGAAGCACCATGATCTTACGTAAAACACCGTCTGCATTCCTGCGTGCATTGCGTACTATCCCCGCCGACAAGCTCCCCGCACTTCCCGCAAAAAAGCTGCCGCGCGCACAGTACCGCCGATTGGAAGCTGCGGTATTTGCCAAAATCGCAGCAGAGGAGCATCAAACGATCTTTGATACCGAGCCGACAATGACCGCACAACAGCCGCTACCCTTTTACGATTCCCCGTTTGAAATGACCGTCATCGGGGAGCGCGGTGCATGGAAAAAACAGCTTCGCCGCAATCTCCCCACCGTCATTGCCGCCTGCCTGTGCTTCGCCGTGCTCTTCACGGGCGTGTACTTCCGCGGCAATATCGCATCGTATCTGCATACGGGGGTTTGGGAGACAGGTGTACCCGAGACTGAAGATCCCACTGCCCACGACACGGAAAATGCACTGTTTTGGGAATCCGACCTGCCCGAAACAGGGGTTGAGCCGCCCTATGAAAATGCAGAAGGATTGCGCTTGGACGTCATCGAGGTCGATACCACTTACACAGGCCGTACCTCCCTGTCGGTACGGCTGACATCCGATGAACCGTTGGAAGGCATCTCCGTACAGTACAGCCACGTCATTCTGACCAAATGGAATTCCGTGACCGAACAGTACGAAACGCTGTACGATGTGTACACCTCTCCTCAGCCGAAGCTCGATATACTGGCGGGGGTACTTGATTTCCCGCTGGTGGGACTTGGGAAAACCAATACGGTTGAAGCCGACATTGATGTCAGCCGCGATTTGAAAGGACAAAACGGCATTTATTATCTTGTGCTGGAAGGCTTAACGCTGGTACGCGATTCCGATGATCCTGCATCCGGCGATTATGAAACGGCTCTGATTGCAGAAACGCTGACAGACGGCACAGTTCTCGGCAGCTTTGTGATCTATCCCGAAAGCACAGTCGAAATACCGAATCCGCCGCCGGAAAGCACCTGTCCGCCGAACGATGCAACCGAGCAATATTCCCTTTCCGTTACAAATACGGCGGTTCATAACGACAATACCGTCACACTTGATATGCGGCTGGAATCTGCGGACCGCTTTCCTGTTGGCTTACAGATTTTCTACAAAATCTGCGAAATTGATCTGTGGAATCCCGAAAAGCAGGTCTGGGAGAGCAAATTCGGAACAGATGATTCCGATGTGAATTTTGCGCATATGCTGATGGCAGGGGATGGCGGGATGCAATTCTGGCTCGGTACACATTTTGAACCGACGGATGCCGCAACCGCAACGATGTCGTATCTTCTTCCCGACGACGGCTGGTACCGCATCACCCTGCGCGGTCTGGTACTTGTTCGTGATACAGAGGATAATGCGCAGATACCGTATGAACTGATCACCGAAACGCTCGACGACGGTGCCGTGTATGCGCTGTTTTATAAAGAATAACAGAGAAAGGAGCCACCACCATGAAACGTCTGACCCTCACTCTCCTCACCGTTTCCATTGCGTCAATCCTCCTATCCTCCTGCAATCAAACACCGCCCGAACCCACGCAGGACGATGCCAATCGCTCCACCGTCTTTTCCACACAAATCCTCACCCTGCCCGATGATTGGAACGTCACAAACTTCCCTGCGCTAACCTGTGACGGCGATACCGTGTCCGTCGAGGTATGGCGCGAAATCCCCGAGGACAACGACGGCGACGGCTGGCCCGATCGGGAATATGAGATAGCATATTTTTCCATCGACGGCACACTGCTGTCTGTCGGCACTGCGGATGCGGAAAACACCGAAGCCGATGAAGAGTTTTCACCGCGCCGCGGCGGCAGAATCATCGATACCGCCAAGCTTCCGTCGGGTGAAACGCTCGTTTACGAAACGTATTTCACCGACTACGAGGTCGGCTGTTACGTTCACCTCTACGATAAAAGGGATAATTATCAGCACACCGTCCTGCCCGCAGAAACGTTCGGGTATGAGCTGCACCGCGATATCAACAGCATGTCGGGCGAGGTATTCTCCGTGACGAAGATGCTTTCCGTCCCCGGTATCGGCGAGGATGCACCCGCACGTTACGGGATTCTGACGACCGAGGGCTTTGCCGTATACGATGATACGGGCGCACTGTCCTTCAAAATCGACGACGGCAACACACCCTCCGCCATCCTTGATACCGACGCAGGGCTTCTCTATCTGTCTGAAAACCGCCAGGGGACACAGATTCTGAAACAGGTCGACACGACCGTCGGTAAGCTCGGCGCGGAAATCACGCTTCCCGAGGAGCTGACAGCACAAACACTTGGCACGTCCTCGACCAAGCTGCTTGCGGGTGCGGGATACGATCTTTACGCCTACAACGGACGCGGACTTTACGGCGTGAATTTTATCGATGATGCGCTGAACACGGAATCCGTTCTCGTCATCGATTGGGCGGAATCGAACGTCGCACCGTCCGACATCCGCACGGTCTGCATGATCGACGACAAAACCGCTGCGATCGTTACGCAGGATATGCTCGATCTCGATACCGGCAGTGTTCTGTCGCTCCACCGCATGATTCCCGCCGACGAGGTTGTCCCCAAACGGGAGATCGTCATTGCCACGTTGAGTGAGGACTGGATGCTGCAGTTCGCCGTGCGCGACTTCAACAAGTCCTCCGAGACGCATCGCGCCGTTATCCGCGATTACACACAGTATGATGACGAGCAGATGAAGCTCACCTTTGACACCGACCTTGCCGCGGGCAACGTCCCCGATCTGATTCTGATGGGAACCAACTCTAACCGTTTTGATACCATGATGGCAATGTATGAACGTGCAGGGATATTAGCCGATCTGACACCGCTTTTACAGGCAGACGAGGATTTCAACTACGACGGTCTTCTGAACTACATCACAAAGCCGTACCAATACTACGGTGCACAGTACCTGTTCCCGATCGCTCCGATGCAGAACCTGTTATACGCACACGCCGAAGACTTCGGTGAGGGTGGAGGCATCACGCACGATGCGTTTTTGTCAGCGATGGAAGCCTGTGCGGCAAAAGGTCAGGCAATCGGCAGCAAATACTCCTCGCCATGGAATATCGTGGTTTCCTCCGCCATGCATGAGCAGTTTGACGAAAAAACAGCGGTCTGCTCCTTCGACGACGGCGTTCTGTCCGCACTTGCCGCACGCGCAGGTGCCATTCCGCTCGGAAACGAAAATCTCCCAACCGACATCAAGGAAGGTGAGTTATTCCGCACAGGAGAACTTCGGTTGACTTCCTGCAACGGCTTCACTTCGCTGTACGATTATGTCACGGAAAGGAAATCGCTCGGGGAGGATACCGTTGTTATCGGATATCCGACCGAGGACGGTGTCATGACGATGGGTCCCGACATCATTTGGGCCGTCATGGCAATCACCGAAGTAAGTGACGAAAAAGCGGCGTGTGTCGATCTTCTGCAGATTCTGATCGATCAGAAACGGGAAAAAACCTACGGAGGCAGTTTTTCCTCCGCCGGTTACACCTTCTACCGCGAGGATATCGAAGAACAGCTTGCGGGATATGAGGAAAAAACGATCGTCGTCAACGGACGCTCCACCAAAATCCTGGATGACGAAAAAGCCGTCGGAGAACCCGGCGTCCATATCAAGATCACCCGGGAAGATGCCGATGCATTTCTCACGCTCCTGGATTCCATCGAACGCCGTGTCGATGACAATACTCCGGCGGCATCGATCTTCTGGAACGAATATTGGGCAGATACCTCAAAGCCCTTTGACGAGGTACTGAAAATCGTCCAATCGAAGATGTCGATTTATCTGTCGGAGCAAATGGATTGGTAAAAAACAATAACAAAGAGATGACTGCATAAAAACGCGTAGGACGGAAGCCAAGCCCCGTCCTATGCGCATCTTATTACCGTGTCACCACTTATATCTCCATCGAAACCGTACTTCCCGCAGGCGTTTTCTTCACGATCAGCTTCCGCTCGATCCGCGACTTCAGTGCACCGACGTGCGAGATGATGCCGACCGAGCAATCGCCGAGGGACAATCCGGACAGGACGTTCAGTGCCTGTTCCAGCGCACCCTCGTCCAGTGTACCGAAGCCCTCGTCGATAAACATCGATTCCAAACGGATCCCACCCGACACAGATTGGATCTCGTCCGAAAGACCGAGTGCAAGCGAAAGAGACGCCAGGAACGATTCTCCGCCCGACAGCGTACGCACGCTGCGCGCAGTTCCGTTGTAATGGTCGATGACCTGCAGATCAAGACCGCTCTGGGATCGGTTGCTTTCTGCAGATTCCGCGCGCCGAAGCTCGTACTGTCCTCCGCTCATCACGAGAAACCGTCGATTGGCGCGCACCAAAATTCGATCAAAGCAGGACGTCTGCACGTAGGTTTCCAGCATGATCCGTTCTTTCCCGCGCAGATTTCCGTTTGCCGTATCCGATAACTGCTTGACGGTTCGGTACTGCTTTTCCAGGCGTTCCGCCTGCTCCGTCAGTTCCGTCATTGCGGCACAGGCATGACTGATACGTTCCGACCGTCCGTGCAAAAGATCTCTCCGCTCCTTCAAGCGCGTCTGTTCTGCAATCAGTGCGTCGCGGCATCCGCGCAGTACTGCCGTATCCAGCTCCTCCGCATCCGTCAACTGCTCCGAAAGCCCGCGCACCTCCGCTTCTGCCGCAGCAAAAGCGCGTTCCGCTTCCGCCAGTCGTTCTTCCTGCCGCTTGAGAATATCACGGATACTGCCGCGGCGGAAACGGAGATTTTCCAGCTCTGTCAAAGCAGCGTGTGCGTCGGGATACTGCAGCGTCTCCCGAAGTGCCGTCGTCTGACCCTCGATCTCCTCCATTTGCGTGGAACTACGCGTGATTTCGGCACGGATACGTTGATATTCGTCAGAGAGCTGCTTTTCCTTCTGCTCCATCGTCGGCAACAATTCTTCCACGGACTGTTTTTCGCGATACGTCTGTACCGCCGCCGCATATGTCTGTTCTGCGGCGTGCAGCTGCGCTTGTGTGAGCGTTTTCTGCGCAGATACGGCGGTGAGCAACTCCTGCTCCACGAAAGCATCCGTCAGCGGAGCCGGGATTTCTGCACCGATTCCGTCCGTGTTATGCAGATGTACACGAAGAAATCCTTCTTTTTCGGTGACTCTGCCGCGACATTCTCCCGCCGCGACGCTTTTCTTTTCTGCCGCAGACGCCGCATCTGCGGCTTTTTTTCTTGCCGTCTGCAGAGCCTGCTTGGTCGGAGCCGACGCCGATGCCGACGCCGGTGCGGGATGCTCTTTTGCACCGCAGACAGGACACGGAACACCGTCCTGCAGGGACTGTGCGAGGATTCCCGCCTGTTCGTCCAAATACGCACGGTTGAGCCGTTCGTATTCCGCCGATGCCGTCTCGGACAGTGCCGCGGCATCAAGGTATTCACGCTGCGCTGACGCAAGAGCCGCCGACAGCGTCAGATATTCCGTAAGTTCATCCAGAAGTGCGGAGATACGCGTATGCGCCGCCCGCTTTTCTTTCGTTTCCGCTTCGGCGGCGATCATGCGTGCTTCGGCATCCGACAGAGCCGCAAGACGTGCGCGAGCCGCATCCAATCGCTGTACAATCTCTTTCTGCCGTTGTTCCAGGTCAAGGCTGCGTTGTTCTGCCGTATCGCGTTCTGCTGTCAATATCGTTTTCCGTTTACACAGCTCCTCCACCGTTTCGTAGGTCGGCATACTCTGTTCAAGCACGGTGATCTGTGCGCCAAGCTGCTCCACCGCGTCGTCCGTCCACTCCCCGCGCAATAGTTCCCCATGCGTTCTCTGCTCGGAAAGCGCACATTCCGCCGCCGCAAGACGCTCCTTGGCAGCCGTAAGCGACGCACGGAGACGTTCCTGCTCCTGCGCACGACCGAGATGCGTGTCTGCCGCAGACAATGCCGTTTCGTTATTTTCCAAAAGCTGCAAAAGCCGCTCCGTCTGTTCCGCAAGATACGCTTTTTGCCGTTCCAGCAGCGACGGAATGTCGTTTGGCGGCAGAACACCGTCCAGCAGCGCGTC
Source organism: Eubacteriales bacterium (assembly GCA_045632325.1). Classification (GTDB taxonomy): domain Bacteria; phylum Bacillota; class Clostridia; order Oscillospirales; family CAG-272; genus RGIG3925. Next base: position 10,471 of record JAZQWK010000236.1, on the reverse strand, counting down.
GAGCACGTCCGTATCCGTTTCCCCGCCGTCAAAATCCGCACGCTGTAAGGATCGCAATACCCCCTGCATCCGCGCCCGCAACAGCTCGTACGAATCGTACAGCTCTCCTGCCTCACGCCGCAGATGATCCTGCAATCGGGCATACGTTTCCGTTCCGAACAGGCGGCGGAAAATATCGATGCGTTCCTTGGTAGAAGCGTGAAGCAGCTTCAAAAAATCGCCCTGTGCGATCATGGCAATCTGCGAAAACTGCTCCCGATCCACACCCATGATTGAAAGAATAGCCTCATTGACGTCGCGCACACGCGTGATCGGCGGCTGGTCGGGAATATACAGCTCTGCCTCTGCCGCCTGCGGCGTTTTATAACCTTCGCGCTCATAAGCGGGAACACGGCGAATACGGTACGTCTTATCGTGATAGGAAAACTCCAGTTCAACGAAGGTCTTTCTCGCACCGTCTGCATATTGAGTGCGAAGCATTGCAGCACTTCTGTGATCCCCGCTCGGCGTTCCGTATAATGCAAAGGAAATCGCGTCAAAAACGGTCGTCTTTCCGGCGCCGGTATCACCGGAGATCAGATAAAGCCCGCCGTCTGTCAACGCTCGCATATCAACGGTAACCTCATGAGCAAACGGTCCGAAGGCTGACATCGTCAAGGTAATCGGCTTCATGCAAGTTCGCCTCCTTTCCACAGGTTCTCAATCAGTTCATTCATATGCTGCGCCATCTCCGCATCCATGTCCTCTCCGTTCTGCATACGGTAAAATGTGGAAAACAAGGTCATGGGGCCCATCTCCGCAGCATCGGGCAAAACCTCAAACGTCTGCTGCGCGCGCGTTCTTGCATTGTCGTATTCCAGCCGCAGAAGATACGGATATACCGTGCGCAGACGAAACAGCGCATCGGGAACGTCTTCCTCATCGGTCAGCGTGATCTGCAGATACGAATCGGGATAATCGGTATCGCGGTAAAAATCAAGCGCCATAAACGACGCGTACGATCCGCGAAGACGATAGATCTTACGGTGCGGCACAAGCGGACGACATTCCACGCGGATATCACCTTTTTCCTGCATGGTAACCACCGTCACCGATTTTTCATCATCTGCTTCGGAGAGCGCGTACGCAACGGGAGAGCCACAGTAACGGACGACCGTACCGTCGGACGGCGCATGACAGTTTTGCGCACGGTGCAAATGTCCCAGTGCGGCGTAATCAAACGCCGAAAGCCAACCGACGTCCACGGCATCCGTGCCGCCGACGGAAACCGTCTCCGATTCCGACCGCACGCCGCCCATGACGAACTGATGCGCCAGGATCACACTGCGCTTCGTACGGTCGACGTCGAGTGCCTCCACGGCAACGCCGAACGCCGCGTCGTAGCTCTGCGTATCGGCATCCGGGAAATATCTGCGCACGTCCGCAGGACGAATGAACGGAAGGAGATAGAAGCAGACGTCACCCCACGCATCCTGCAGTGTAACGCAGTGCGCTGTTCCGTCATAAACACCGCACAAGTGAACGCCTGACGTCTCCATCAATCTGCCGCCAAACGCGATCCGCTCGGGGCTGTCGTGATTTCCGGAGATCAGAAAAACCTGCGTGATTGCCGCCGCCTCCGTCAGAAAATCGTCAAACAGCGCAACGGCTTCCGAGGACGGCATCGTTTTATCGTAAACGTCACCCGACAAAAGGAGTGCGTCCGCACGCTCGTCCCGTACGATATCCAGCAGTTGTGCAAGCACCGCACGCTGATCGTCGATCAGTGAATACTCTCCGAGCCGTCTCCCGATATGCAGATCCGAGGTATGTATGAATTTCATGGCAGTTCCCGTCCTCCCGTCGTTTCTTGCTTGTTTTGTTGTGCGCCGTCAGCATAGGCACGCGGACTGATGCCGTATTCTGCTTTAAACGCACGGTAAAAGCCAGCATAATCGCGGAAGCCCGAATGATAGCAGACCTCACCCGCAGGGATTCCCCGTGTCAGAAGCTGTCTTGCCAGCATCAGACGGCGGATGGTGATATAGCGGTAGACCGATATGCCAACCTCACGGCTGAACGCATGAGACAGGTGATATTTGCTGACGAAGAAATAGTCTGCAATGCTGTCAAGCGACAGTTCTTCGTGACAGTGAGCGCCGATATAATCAAGGACGCGAGAGATCAGCTCCGAATTTTCCGTCGTTCGGACGTTGTCGTCACGGCTCGTCCCGACAGCGCCGTCGGCCGTTGCAAGCTGATACGCAAGGCGGTTCAGCTCCACCATAAACTGCAAAAAGATCCCGTTTGCAAGCAGGGTAGCTCCGACCGAGTCGGAATAGCTTTCCCTTGAAAGCTCACCCAGCCGTGCGGAAATTGCATGCTTCTGCGTGTCGGACGCGCGGATGTGCATACGGTGTCCCGGCACGGACGTATCAAAGCAGCGGCACAGATCAATATCTTCGTCCGACAGCATCGTAAGGTAATCCCGATCGATCCACAAAACGATCCGTTCATAGACGTCATCACCCGACGGAAGCGGACGGTGCAGCTGCTGGGGGTGGATCAGCAAAAGGTCTCCTGCCTTGAGCCGACAGATCTCTCCGTCGACCCAGTATTCCACCTCACCGTCCAACAGCAGATAGACTTCAAAAAAATCGTGATGGTGTACCTCCACCTCCCGTCCGCGCTGTTCTCTGTAGTGAAAAATTTCATAAGTGGAGCCGTGCATCTGACGGCGATCCGAATACGGCTGATGTTTCACGTTCGGTGTCCTCCTGATTGATTCTCTATCTATTATACAACAAGATTCGCAATATTTCAAGCAATTTGCGCAATAAACATTGCAACAATTTTCTGTTATACTGTTATGGATACCTATCGTATCATCAAATATTCTATTTGCATTCATTTTTCTGAAAAAGGAGATTACCCATATGTCTGTCAACCAGCGCATTACCGAGATCGGCGTTGTTCCGGTCATCAAGCTGTCCAATCCCGAACGCGACGCGGCTCCTCTTGCACACGCTCTCTGTGCCGGCGGTGTTCCCGTTGCGGAGGTCACCTTCCGTGCGGCAGGTGCCGATACCGCCATCCGTCTGATGAAGGAAGCGTGCCCCGATATGCTCGTCGGTGCAGGTACCGTTCTGACGACCGAGCACATTGATCGTGCGATCGCCGCAGGTGCATCGTTCATCGTCACCCCCGGTCTTGATCCCGAGCTCGTCGTTTACGCACAGGAAAAGAACATTCCGATCTATCCCGGCTGCACCACCCCGACCGACTACCACACCGCTTATAAGCTCGGTCTTGAAGTCCTCAAGTTCTTCCCTGCAGAACAGTCCGGCGGTCTTGCCAAGATCAAGGCAATGGCTGCACCGTTCCCGATGTTCAAGGTCATGCCGACAGGCGGTATCTCGCTCAAGAACCTCGGCGAATATCTTTCTTCCAAGGTCATCTGCGCTTGCGGCGGTTCCTATATGGTTACCGCTGAGCTCATCGAGGGCGGCAAGTGGGATGAGATCACCGATCTTTGCAAAAAATCCGTAGAAATTGTCAAGGAGGCACGTTCCAATGGCTAAGATTATTACGTTCGGCGAAATCATGCTTCGCCTCGCTCCCAACGGCTACTACCGTTTCTTCCAGAACGACCAGATGCAGGCTACCTTCGGCGGCGGTGAAGCCAACGTCGCAGTTTCCCTCGCAAACTATGGCATGGAATCTTCCTACGTTACCAAGCTTCCGAAGCACGCCATCGGTCAGGCGGCAATCGACTCTCTGCGTTACTTCGGCGTTGACACCTCGAAGGTTGTCCGCGGCGGTGACAGAGTCGGTATCTACTATCTTGAAAAGGGTGCATCCCAGCGCGGCTCCGTCTGTATCTACGACCGTGCACATTCCGCAATCCAGGAAGCTGTGCCCGAAGATTTTGACTGGGATTCCATCTTTGAAGGTGCAGATTGGTTCCACTTCACAGGCATCACACCCGCTCTCGGTGCAAACCTCGTTGAAATTTGCAAGCAGGCTTGTATCGCTGCCAAGGCAAAGGGCGTCAAGATCTCCTGCGACCTCAACTACCGCGGCAAGCTCTGGACTCGTGCCGAGGCAAGAGAGGCCATGACCAAGCTCTGTGCGTATGTGGACGTTTGCATCTCCAACGAAGAGGATGCCAAGGACGTCTTCGGCATCGAAGCTGAAGCTACCGACATCTACGGCGGCACCATCAACCACGAAGGCTACAAGTCCGTTGCAAAGCAGCTGGCTGACAAGTTCGGCTTTGAAAAGGTTGCGATCACGCTCCGCACCTCCATCTCCGCATCCGACAACGACTGGGCAGGTATGCTCTACGACGGCGAAAACTACTGCTTCTCCAAGTCCTATCACCTGCACATCGTCGACCGCGTCGGCGGCGGTGACTCCTTCGGCGGCGGTCTGATTTACTCCATCCTCAAGGGCAAGACCACGCAGGAAGCGATCGAATTTGCCGTTGCGGCATCCGCACTCAAGCACTCCATCGAAGGCGACGTCAACCGCGTCAGCGTTGCGGAAGTTGAAAAGCTGGCAGGCGGTGACGCTTCCGGACGCGTTCAGAGATAATTTGGCCGGAGGTGTATCAGATGCCCAAAACAAAGTCGAAAAAGGTCTTAAAATGGGTTCTGATTTCCGTTCTGATTCTTTTGGTTCTGATCTTCGGCATCGTCATTCCTGCCGTATCGATCACCATCTACCGCTCTTATTTGGACGTATGCTTTATCACGGACGAGCATCATCTGTTTTCGGTGGACGCCTTTGACGGTCTGACCGTCGAAAACGTCGAATTTCCCGCAAAGCAGGGACATATGCTCGCGGGCTACAAGTACCGTATGGAAGACCTTGACGAGCCTCACGGCGTCGTCGTGTTCTCTCACGGTCTGTTCAGCGGCGGACAGAATCGGTATATGCCGATCGTGGCGTATTTTGCTGCGCAGGGCTTTGAGGTCTTTGCATACGACGCAACCGGCAACGACGCCAGCGGCGGACTTGTCGGCGGCGTTTCGCGCGGCGTTATGGATCTGGACTACGCCATCCGCTACGTCAAACAGGATCCCGATTACGCCGATCTGCCGATCTGTCTGTACGGCTACAGCTGGGGCGCATATTCGGTCGGTACCGTTCTGAATTTCCATCCCGACGTCAAAGCGGTCGCAATCTTTGCAGGCTTCAACGAGCCCTCTCTGCTCATCCGACAGATGGGATACGAGGTTGTCGGCGATCTGATCAACATTGCCATGCCGTACGTCAATCTGTATGAGCGGATCAAGTTCGGCGAGCACGCTGCGGCAACGACGCTCGGCGGCTTCGAAAAAGCCGATCAGGCACAGATCTTCGTTGTGCACAGCACCGATGACCCTGTGGTCGAATTTGAATACGGATATCAGCTTTACCACGATACCTACGGCGACGATCCCCGTTTCCGTTTCGTTCAGTATGAGGATCGCGGACACGATTATCTGCTGTTCTCGGCGGAGGCCATGGCGTACCGCCAAGAAGCAGACGCAGGTTATGATGCTTACCTTGCGGAAAACGGTCTGGAGCGCAGCAACGCCTCCCGTGCCGCGTATCGCCGCGATTGCATCGACGATACCCGATACTTTGAGATGGATCACACCGTCATGGATCAGGTAACGGAAATGTTTATAACCGCTTGCGAAAACTGAATATAAAGACGGCACTGTACGGTGAAATTATCCGACAGTGCCGTTTCTCTTTTATCGTTTTGGTTTTACAGCGTAACGCCGTCCTTGAAGATCGAGATATCACGATAGCCGTGCTGCTCGTTTTTCGTCTGCACCGTACCTGATGCAAGCGACAGAACGTACGCAAACAGCGCGTCTCCGCTGGCGTTGATATCACCGCTTTCACAGATGACACCTGCGTCAAAGTCGATCCAGTTGTGCTTCTTTTCCGCAAGCGCAGTGTTTGAGGAGATCTTGACGGTCGGAACGGGACAGCCAAACGGCGTACCGCGACCCGTCGTAAACAGAATCAGATGCGCACCCGATACGGCAAGTGCGGTCGATGCCACCAGATCGTTGCCGGGTGCCGACAGAAGCTGCAGACCGTGTGCTTCGGCGCGGTCACCGTAGCGCAGCACCGCACACACCGACGCCGTTCCCGATTTCTGCGTACAGCCAAGCGACTTATCCTCCAGCGTCGTAATACCGCCCGCTTTGTTGCCGGGTGACGGATTTTCGTATACCGGCTGATCGTATCGCTTGAAATACCGCTTGAAATCGTTGATGAGCGAAACGGTATCGGCAAACAATTCCTCCGTTCCGCATCGCGCCATGAGCAGCTGCTCCGCACCGAACATTTCGGGCACCTCGGTCAGAATGGCGCATCCGCCCTGTGCGATCAGACGATCGGAAAAAACGCCGACGCAAGGATTTGCCGTGATGCCGGAATATCCGTCCGAGCCGCCGCATTTCAGACCCACGATCAGCTCCGACGCACACACGTCTTCACGCGCATCCTCTGCAGCCAAAGCGATCAGCGATGACAGCAGTTCCATGCCTGCCTCAATCTCGTCTTCGACGTCCTGACAGTTCAGGAACTTCACACGGGACTCGTCGACGTCGCCGAGAATTTCCCGAAATTCTGCAATATTGTTGTTTTCACAGCCGAGCCCAAGCACCAGTACACCGCCTGCATTCGGATGATGCACCAATCCCGCAAGGGCTTTCTGTGTGTTCCGATGATCCCCGCTAAGCTGGGAACAGCCGTAAGGATGCGGGAAAGCGTAAACGCCGTCGACCGACCCGCACACCAAAGACGACGCTTTTTGTGCCAGTGCCGCGGCAGGCGAATTGACACATCCGACGGTCGGAATGATCCAGATCTCGTTGCGGATACCGACCTTCCCGTTTCCACGACGGAATCCGCGGAACGTGGCGGGAGTTTCCACCCGGACGATCGGTTCCGTCGGCGTGTAGGTATATTCCAACACGTCGGAGAGATTGGTTTTTGTGTTGTGCGTATGCACCCATGCACCGACGGCGATGTCCGTATCGGCATGTCCGATGGGAGCACCGTACTTAACGACACTCTCTCCTTTTCCAATATGGCACAGCGCGAATTTGTGTCCTGCGGGAATGTCCTCGACGAGGATAACACCGCCGACCGAAGAGCCTTTTGCAAGTGCTTTGAGTGCAACTGCGACGTTATCGGATTCTGTAATTCTGATATAGTCCATATTGTTCACGCCTCCTGCGATACGTTGATTGCATCCTGCATGGCAGAAAGAACGCCGTTTTTGCGGATGGCATCAAAATCGTTCTGCGCAAGAGAAATAAAGCCGTCAATTTCGCAGAGATTCATACCCCAGAACGCCGTATTGGAGGCAAAACGGGTCAGAACGTCCTCCGCATTGCCGTATTCAGCGAAGAATGAAAGCACCTCTTTGCTGTCGGAGATGGGATACGGAACGACTTCTCCGGCCACCTCGCGCGTACCGACAAAGCCGTCGTCCGTCATCTTTCCGCGCGCGTAAAACGCGCAAAGCGCGGCAAAAGAGAAGATCAGCCCGTGCGGTATATTGCCCTGTTTGACCGCATCGAGGAGCGACGGCAGCACGCGCGCCTTCCATTTGGAAACGGAATTGAGACAGATTGCGATCAGCGCGTGATCGATAAACGGATTTTCAAAGCGCTCACAAACGTCTGCGGCAAACGACAGCAGGTCTTCTTCGTCGAGTTTTCCGTACAACGTCGGGATGATCTCCCGATAAATACACGCATCGATAAACGGGCGAATAACGGGATGAGCCATGCAATCGCGCACGATCTCCTCACCTGCCAAAAACGCCGCGGGAACGAACGAGGTATGTGCGCCGTTGAGGATCCGCACCTTGCGCTCACGGTACGGTGTCAGATCGTCGGTGAAGACGACCGGCAATCCGGCGCGGTCAAGAGGCAGTACGGCTTTGGCGCGCTGGATATCGGGTGCTTCAATGACCCAAAGCCCGAACGGCTCTGCAACGTCGAGAAGTGCATCGGTATAGCCGAGTGTTTCAAAAACAGCATCCGCATCCGCTTGCTTTTTCGGATAGCCCGTGACGATGCGGTCAACGAGCGTATTGCAGAACGTGCAGGCATGCTCTACCCAATCGCAGAAGGCATCTCCAAGCTGCCAATCCTTTGCATGGCGCAGGACACAGGTACGCAGGGTATCGCCGTTTCGCTCAATCAGCTCCGTCGGGAATACGACGAGTCCGCGCGATACATCACCTGCAAACGCGCAAAAGCGCGCATGCAAGAACTTCGTCAGCTTTGCAGGATAGCCCGCAGGCGGAGTCATCGCGTACGTATCCGTTTCATTATAAACAATGCCCGCTTCCGTTGTGTTGGACAAAACGACCTCCAGCGTCGGACACGCGGCGTAACCCATAAAGGCACCGTAGTCCTCGGTTGTGTGAATCAGATCGTGTACGGAAGTCACGGTATGCGCTTCATTGACAACCTGCCCGTTGGCTTTGCCGCGCAGAACGGTCGTATAACGGCAATTTTGTGCCGCAAACGCGGGGTTTTTAGATCCGACGGATTGCGCAATGACGATGGAACCGTCATAAACGCCTGCTTCATTTGCACGGTCGATAAAGTCATCGCAGAACGCACGCAGAAAATTGCCCTGACCGAATTGCAGGATGCGGGGTGGACGGTTAGAAGGATTGGTATTCACGGAATGGCACTCCTTTTCAGAACAGAGATACGGCACACGCTGCAATTTTCAGACAGCCGCGCGGACCGCCGAGCAGACCGATACCCGGAATGAAAAATGCATCATAAAACGCTTGATCGTCACCGAGCAGCGTCAGTGCGTTGTCTTCCAGCTCCGCCGACGTCATATCGTCACACAGCGCAACGGCACAAGCGGCAGCACGGGCGGCACAGCCCCACGCACGAACCGTCACCTCCGCACCGATCGATGCGGCGTAACGGATCAAACGGACAGCATCCTGTACGCGGTTGGCATCCGCCGTGTTATGGAAGGTGGAAAAATAGCGGTTGTTTTCGGAATTTTCAAAATCCACCTGCTTACAGCCTGCAAATTCTCCCGTCAAATACAGACCTGCACTGACAAGTGCGATTCCATCCGCAAGACCCTTCTGCAGTTCTGCATCGGCAAGGCAGGTCTTACCCTCGGAGGACAGTGCCGTACAGATGCGTTTACCGTCCCATCCGTCGGGAATCAACGTAACGACAGGCAGTTTTTCACCCTTACAGCCGACGAGCACGCCGCGCTTTTCCGTGATGCCGTCAGCCGTGGTTTCGGAAATCGCGGCGTAACGGGAATCGGTACAGCCAACGCCCGTCATCCATGCAAGCATACGGCGCTTTTCCTCGTCGGACAGTGCGGCAATCGCTGCTGCACGTTCTGCCTTATGTGCGGCAAAAAATTCCGCGTCGGAGGAAATCCCCGGTGCATGACCGACACCGTTAAACCAGGTATACGTTGAAAGATCTCCCGTTTCAATGGGCTGTTCTTCCCAGTGAGGGTCACATCCCATCAGATGGCGAGCAAAGAAGCTATAGACACGGTGACGCGTTTTTTCGTTGTACTGGTGCGGCGCATCCTGATAGAAGTGCTCAACCTTATCCATGGCATCATACTGACGGTAAGCCTCCAGCACACCGGGAAGCTCGTCCGTTTCCAGCCAGCGCGTCCAGTCACCCGTTGAGCCTGCAAGGAACAGCGGACGCGGCGCAATCATGGCACACATTTCGGTGTTATCGGTATCACGGCGCAGACCTTCTGCGTTTTCGCACTGACAGCCGCCCTGCATATGCAGAGAGATCATATTGATCGGAGCCGCCGCTTTGATACGCTCGTCAAGCAGCGTGAGGAACAACGTCTGCGAGCCGCCGCCGGATGCACCCGTCATACCGATGTTGTTTTCATCGACGTACGGAAGTGAGCAAAGCAGATCAAGCGCACGGATGTTGTTCCAAAGCTGGATACCGAGTCCGTTGGAGGTGTATAGTTCTTTTTCTTCTCTGCCGTAATCGTGGGTGATCTGTAAGCTGTCGACCTTACCGATCATGTCGGTAACGAGACAGACGAAGCCCATGCGCGCAAAGTTGGCAAGCTGTGCGGGATAGTCGCCGGTCTCCTCGCGAGTCAGACGCTGGGGTTCCCAGTGCCCGATGACGTTGAGGATCGCCGGCATCTTGTCCTTCATCGGGTGCGGCAGATAGAGATTGCCCGTGGACCAAAAGCCCGGACGGCTTTCAAACATGATTTTTTTGACGGAATAGCCGACAAAGGTGCCGACATCCTCATATTTCGGATGCAGCGGTGTTTTCTCGGGATACGGGTAAAGTCCTGCCGCCATACGAAGATTGAAGCGCAGTTCTTCGCGGCGCCGTTCCACTTCCTCGCGGGAAGAAAAATAAGTGATCGGGAAAATCGAGTTGGTATGACGGCTGACGTCCAACCGTCTGTCGTGCGGCGGATA
>JAZQWK010000235.1:0-1185 GCA_045632325.1 Eubacteriales bacterium | reverse complement strand
ATGCGCTTCATCTTCTCAATGCAGGCAATGCCTGCGGCAAAGGGGACGGCGGAAAGCCAATACGAGCCGGTGTAGGACATGGAGGAAACCGTGTTTTTGAGGAACTCCTTACCGCACAGCGCGCTGACATTATAGCCGTTGGCAAGCGCCTTGCAGAAGCAGATCAGATCGGCTTCAAACCCGAAGTAGTGGTCGGAGCCGGCAAGATCGAGACGGAAGCCTGCGCGGACGTCGTCGACGATCAGAACGGTGCCGTTGTCGTCGCAGAGCTTGCGTACACCCTGCCAGAAGCCCTCTGCGGGCAGCTCGTTGTCCGCGAAATTGCCGTGCATATACGGTTGACCGATGACGGCGGCGATCTGTCCGCGATAACGGTCAAAGACCTCGCCGAGTGCGTTCAGATCGTTCCACGGGACGTAGATATTATTGACAACGTCTTCCTCGGTAATACCGGGATAGTCGATTTTCTGCGCCCATGCGCCGACACCGTGGTAGTAGCCGCGGAAAAAGACGACCTTTTTTCTGTGGGTATGAGCGCGTGCGCAGAGAATGGCACCCGTGGTTGCGTCGCCGCCGTTTTTTGCAAAGAACGCCCAATCGGCACAGGCAACGGTATCGACGAGAAGCTCTGCAAATTCAATCATGCGCTCGGTCGGCGCTGTAATGCAGTCACCCATCTCACGCTGACGACGCGCGGCTTCGTCAACTTCGGGATCGTTGTAGCCGAGAATATTCGGACCGTAGGCGCACATGTAGTCGATAAAGCGATTGCCGTCTACGTCCCAGAAGCAGGAGCCTTCTGCACGGGAGGAAAAATACGGGAACGCTTCGATCGGAATAAAGCAGCCCTCTGCAGGTCCCTGATGACCGTAAATACCGGAGGGAATGACCTGCTTGGCACGCGCAAACGCCGCATGGCTGTTTGTATAATCATGAATCGGGTGCATGACAATTCTCCTCCTTTACTGTAAATACAGGGAAACGCGGTCGAGCATACGGTTGATGTTATCCACCTGCGAGACCATACCGCCGATGCGTACGTCACCGTCACCGACGGCGGCAACGGCGTTCGTGGCGCCGTCGAAGATCGCACGCGCCGTTTCAAGGTCGGCAAACTGCATCCGTGCGGTAACGGTTTCGCCGTTCGGGTCTTGCGCGGGGGACAGGTGAGGATTTTGGATGCGG
>JAZQWK010000234.1:0-4525 GCA_045632325.1 Eubacteriales bacterium | reverse complement strand
GGCGGAATCCAGTCAAGCCAGTATTCGGAAAGGACGTTGGCATTGAGCTGATCGGCACCGACGTCTTCCATGGCACACAGCCAGACCAGCTGTAGATCAAGATCATCGTTTGGCATCGGCTCCCCGCTTTTGGTGGTGAAGCCCTTGATATCCAAATACTGCCTTGTTCCTTCGTAGGGAGCACCCATCGTGCCGCCGATGTTTTTGCCGAGCCAGCAGGCATGGAGCTTATCAAGGTATTCGTTTTTGTTCAGTTGAAGCATAGGATTGCCTCCTGTCAATGACGGTAATTATTTTGTGATTGATTGCAGGATCCGATCAATCTGCTCTTCATACCACGCATTGCCGTGGATTTTTTTCACATATCCGTGAGGACCGTCCGAATCGGGTGCAAAGCGGTTTTCTCCCGTTTCTGCATCGACGGACGCATATCCCCGCACGACGGTATAACCGGCGGATGCAAAGTCACCGACCGATGCCAGATGCACCAGGAGCGGATCCCATGCACAGCGTCCCGACGACGAGCCGTGCGCATCAAAGGCGATGCGGATGAGATCGCGGGGATCCTGCGGCGGATGCGCAAAGACGTCCTCGCCGATCTCATAGCCGAGAAAATGCATCGGTACGGGACAGTTTGCAAGAACATATGCGGCGGCGATCCGCGCGCGTTCGTTACGGCAGAAATTGTTTTCCCGACCGAAGCCGTCATGTTTCCAGTTTCCGCCCATGCACCACACACAGCGCACCTTTTTCCTCATCAAAGCAATGCCGTCCAGCAAAGAGACATCGTCGGCTTCGGAGGCAAGCAGCGCAGCAAGTACCTGTAAATATCCGATTTCCAACAGTTCAACGGAGCCGTCGGGCGCAGAAGCAAGAAGTCGGCGGTATAATGTGACCCCGCCATCAAGATCCTCATTGCGGATGTCAAGCGTTCCGCCTGCAAGTGCAACGGGATATTGATAGGGCGGACGACCGCCGAAATCATCGCCTTCCGCGTCAATGCCGACGGGAGTATCGGGAAATCCTTCCGATTTGAGAACAGCCGTCACCGATGCGGCGGCATAGGGTGCCGCGCCGTTGAGCACAACACCCAGAAGCTGCCAAACGTCGGATTTTGCATAGCGGCAGACCATACGGAGTGCGGCGGTATCGTCACAGTCCGTCCACCAGTCGGTGCCTAAAATAACGTGTCGTTTTTGATTCATGTTTTTCAGTTTTCTGCAAAATAAAGATCGATGATTTTCTCGAAATGTTTTTCGGCAGCCTTTTCGAGCTTTTCTGCGGAGGAAATCAGCGTACGCTGGTTCTTTGTGAGCAGATTGCCGATCAGGTCAACATAATCGCCGTGCTTGAACGTGCGTCCGAAATCAATTTCCATGCCCTGCATCAGAATATCGAACATTTTTAAGGATTCCTCATCACGCAGGACCTTATCTTCAAAGATGGTTTCATAGATCGCAGGGTATACAAGACGATAGCTTTCGATGGCAAGCGCTTCCGTGACAAGCCCTGTCTTTTCGGCATCGGCAAGCACCAGCGGAATACCGAGCAGACCCGTACCGCCTGTAATCGTTGTAATGTAGTGTTCCTGCGTATCGTCTGCCTTAGGGAACGGAAGAAGTCCGAAGTCGGATTCCATATCGCGGAAGAACTGATAAGAGTCGGTCAAAAAACCGGAGTAGAAAAGACCCTTGTCAGCGGCAAACATCCGCGTAAGATCGTTTTCCAGCGTATAGTCTGTGATCATATATACGGCGTCGGTATCGACCAGGTCCGCAATGCGGTCAAACAACGTCTGATTGCGGTCCGTTGCCATCGTCAGGGAGAAGGAGCCGTCATCCGCAATATCCAGCGCCTTGACGTCCATCGCAACGCCCATCGCCACACCGACCGTGCCGTGTGAACCGAGCAGACCGAAGATGTCTTCGCTGTCGTAGACGCCGTCGCCGTTGACGTCAGACGAAACGGTCTTGACGGTTTGTGCAAAGACGTCAAACGTCCACGTATCGTTCAGAACGCGGTCGTAAAGGCCCGAAATGTCGTACTGTGCGGCAAGTGCCTTGTTGTAGTACAGACAGTGCGAGAGCATAACACCGGTAAACGGAATGTAGTTCATTTGCAGATAACAGCGTCCGTTGACGGTGAGGGATTCCGTCGCCAGCTGATTCCACCAAGGAGCCGTGATGTCGATATTCGGGACGTCGTAATAATTGGACAGCAGCGATTTTTGAACCATGGCAACCATGGAGTTGATATGAGACCAGACAAGATCGTACGCACAATCGCCCGCAAGCTGGGACGTTTCGAGTGCGGCTGCAGATTTGTCAGTTGCGTACGTTTCACACGTGATTTTGACGTTGTACTGCTCCTCAACAAGGCTGCAGCGTTTGAACACAGTGTCGTTGATGAGGTCGCCGTTTTCTCCGTCGGTCGTGAACTCGTAGGAGGGCAGGTCACCGAGCTTTGCATATTCACGTCCCATGATATGATAGGTCGCACCGCCGAAATCCGCTTCCGGAAGAACGTCGCGGGAATATACGGCAGTGTCGGTGGGTTCTGTCTCCGCCGCTGCGGTTTCGGCAGTGACGGATGCAGTATCGGAGGACGTGTCGGCGGTATCGGAGCAGCTTGCAAGAGAAGCGGACAGAAGTGCAGAGAAGACCAGGATCAGGGATAACGATCGTTTCATGTAAGTCACCTGTTTCTTTTTATATATTTAGATGAAGTTTTATACTTATACCTTCAGCAGAACTGCCTCACCTGCGCCGAGCTCAACCGTGATAACGCAATCATCAACGGGGATAAATCTGTCGTCGGAGAGGACGGACAGCGGCTTGTCGGTATGGATGGTGAAGGTGTTATCCTGAATGAAGTCGCGGTTGACAAGGTAGATCGAACCGTCTTCAAAGAAGCCGATGACGCCGTTTTCGCCGTCGATGGCGGTAATGGCACCGTAGCTCTCAAACTTCTTTGCACCGGGTTCGGGCGTGCCGATGTGGAAGACCGCCTCGGACTTGGTGTTGAACAGGCGGCGACCTGCGGGAGCGATGTCGGCGTTGATCTCCTTGACGTCGTACCAGTGCTGCATCTTATTGCCCTCGGTGTCGCACATGGCATTGGTCCACTGCCAGTGATCGTCGTGAGAGGGCTCCCAATAAGTAAAGTAAGAAATGCGCTTCATGCCGTATGCAAGACACATATTGACTTCCCAGTAGAGTTCGCCGATGGTCAGATTGCGGTACGGACCGTGCTCGGTCAGCAGGACGATCAGCATCTGGTCGATGTCGTACTTGAGCGCGACGGAGCGGAAGTCTTCGATGTTTTCAAAGAAGCCGGCGCGGTTTTCGGTCGTTTCCGCTGCCATGCGGATCATGCGCTCGCGATCGTCTACGTCGAGGTCGAGAATTTCATTGCGGTTCTGACGGCCGAGGAAGTGATAATGGTCGTAGGAGAGCAGATGCGGGCGGACGATGTTGACGAAGGCTTCGAGATGGGAGACGTAATCGGGATTGCCGAGCTGCTCGGGAGATGCGTAGTTGGGGAACAGGTTGATGACCGTTTCTTTGTCGGGAGAGTAGCGGCGGAATGCATTGACGATTGCGGCGAGAACAGGGAACTTTGCCGCGTTCGGCTCGTCGACGATGTCCCAGCCGATGATGTTGTCAAATTCCGCATAGTCGGCAACGACTTCCTTTGCGGCTGCGTCGGCAGCTGCGAGGTCGTCCTTCCAATAGACCTGCGAGATACGCGGGTCGGAGACGATGGCACGCAGACCGAAGCGGCGGAGAATCGGCAGAGCCTGCTTGTTGGTTTCTGTACCGTAGTGGAGCGGAACCAGCGTCATACCCGAAGCGGCAATCTCGGCGATGACGTCTTCACGCACGACGAAGTCGGCAAACGGTCCGTGGAAATAAGTGATATCAAATTGTTTCATGATGAACCTCCTGTGGGTAATATGATTGGTTTCATTATAACACGGTCGGGCATGAATTGCAAGTACCCATCGTTTATTTTTCCGAAAATATGCAAACCTCTTGACAAATTCCTTTTTTGTGTGTACAATTAACAAAAACAGTTCGACTTGGAGGATGACTCAAATGGACGATTATATGCCTGCCATCGTGCTGATCGGCATCGGCGGTTACGGAACGCTGTACGTTGACGAGATTCTGCGGGATGCGGATCAGAATCTTTGTGAGCTGGTCGGTGTCGTGGATCCTGCGGCCAAGGCAAGCCCGCGCTATGAAACGCTGGCGGAACGCGGGATTCCGATCTACGAAACGCCGGAAGCGTTTTTTGAAGAACGTACCGCCGACATCTGCTGTATCGCCGCGCCGATTCAGTTCCACACACCCTATTCCCTGCTGGCGCTCAAATACGGATGTCACGTCGTCTGCGAAAAGCCGCTGTCGGGCGATTTCCGCGACGGACTTCTGCTCGACGCGATTGCCGACAGAGAGTACAAGTTTGTCATCTCGGGCTATCAGTGGTCGCACAGCGAAGCGATCTTATCGCTCAAGCGGGA
>JAZQWK010000233.1:0-2052 GCA_045632325.1 Eubacteriales bacterium | reverse complement strand
TTTTATTTTAAAAAATAAAGTTTACATAATACAAAAAATATACACAAAACTCTTGACTATTTCCAAAAAACATGGTATAATCATTCACGGAAAGAAACATCGGCGGTGCAGTATCCTAGTTGGGGCTGCCTGTTCTGAAAGCGGGCCTAAAAATCCGTTAAAGGGCATAACGATGAAGCTCCTTGTGCTTGCTTTTTACGCCCAGTTTAGGGTGGGTGCTGGGAGAATGAGGGTCCGGGCGTCCCGCAATGGCATGCGGGGTGCGTCCCGTACTCTTTTGAGGCATCTTTTCGTTGTGGCGGAATGCTTGATTCTCTGCTTGCAGTGTGAGAACGCAGTGATGCACTTTCACATTCGGGCGGAGCAACGTCTGCCGCTACGTTCTGATGATTAAACCTATCATGCGGTGCGATTTTTTCTGACGCTGTGGATAGATGTAGCCTGCCTTGCGTGGAGGCAGCGGATTGCGGATCAGGTCGATTTCCGTCACGGCCGGACGGGCTTTGACCATTGCCGCATGAAACTGTGTCTGCAAAAGAGGCTAGGGACAGATATGGCTTCATTTGGGAAAACCTCTAGGCTGTTGGTAAAGCAGATTCTGTACGGATTGCAGTGCGTTCCGACAAGGCAATCAAGTCGCGGTACGTGGTAACATGCCGACGGTTCCTTCAAAGGGAAACCGCTCTCATTGGCAACAAAGAGCAGGAACCGGGGAAATCCAACTTGACTATATGGCGCAAAGTTTACGTGCAGGACCGCCGCCGATTCTTTTTTTCCGATCATGAAATAAGACAATTCGATGCCGCACAGCCACTACGGTACTTGCCGTTGCCTGTGCGGTACTGATTATACAATACGAAACCGAAGGAGACAACCTTGGATACGCACTCAAAACCGAAAACGAAAACCAAACAACCCGAAAAACCGAAAACGAAAGTGAACGTCCGCTGGATCGTGACCGTATTTGCGGTCAGTATCACGATCTCCGCCATCCTGTCCCTGATCTGCAACGAGCTGATCGGTCACATGGCGACATTTATGCAGTTCATTGTGCTTCTGCTCATCATTTTCATCGGTATCATCTTCGATATCATCGGTCTGTCGGTTGCAACGGCAGATGAAAAGCAGTTCCATTCGATGGCGGCACGCAAGATCAAGGAAGGCAAGCTTGCGGTCATGATGATCCGCAACGCCGATAAGGTGTCCTCGGTCTGCAACGACGTGGTCGGTGATATCTGCGGTATCGTTTCGGGTGCGACGGCGGCATCGATTGCCATGCGCGTCTTTACCGATCCCGAGATTTCCTTCTTCGGCAATCTGCTCGTGACCGCGCTTGTCTCCGGTATGACCATCGGCGGCAAGGCGATCGGCAAATACTTCGGCATGAACTTCTCGGAGGATATTCTTTACGTCATTGTGAAAATTCTCCGCTTTCTGCCGATCAACACAACGAAAAAATGAGACTTGATTTATATTTATCTGAACACGGTCACGCCGCATCCCGTCAGCAGGCAAAGGTGCTCATTGACGCGGGACAAATCTATATCGACGGCGTGCAGAGAACGAAATCTTCCTTCAACGTCCCGGACGGCGTGGACGTCACCGTCGAGATCCGCGGCGAGGTCATGCCGTACGTCGGTCGCGGCGGCTATAAAATGGCGGGGATGCTCGACGGCTTTTCCGTTGACCCCACGGGCTTTGTCTGCGTCGATATCGGCGCGTCAACGGGCGGCTTTACCGACTGTCTTTTGCAGAACGGCGCCGAACGGGTCTACGCCGTGGACTCCGGCTCCGATCAGCTGGCACAGAAGCTGCGCGAGGACGACCGCGTCGTCGTCATGGAGCAGTTCAACGCCCGCGCTCTTGACGACACCCACACAAGCGGTCGCGTCGACCTCTGCGTGTGCGACGTGTCGTTTATCTCTCTTACCAAAATCTTTGAGCCCGTGACGCGGGTGCTCTCCGATTATAACCGCGAGACCAAGGCAGGAAGCTTTCTTGCGCTCATCAAGCCGCAGTTTGAAGCGGGCAAGGAGCATATCGGCAAAGGCG
>JAZQWK010000232.1:0-3641 GCA_045632325.1 Eubacteriales bacterium | reverse complement strand
GCACGTGACGGCAGAGTGCTCGGCACTTGCCAAATCGAAATCCGTTGTTTCGGGATCGGAGGATCAGGCGCTGCAGGCAGGAAAAACACGCGTCTGTAAACGGTGCGGCGAGTAAACGAAAGACCGTCTTCACAAATTATTTACAATGCGGATGATTTGAAAATACGGTGTTTTTCTTGTATTTTTTTGCGAAATGTGATATACTGATATATATCATGGTTTTTGAAAGGACAATTTGACGCAATGAGCAGATATGGCAGCAGCCGAAGAAGAAACCAAAACCGCGCGGCAATGATGATCGTTGTGGTTTCCGCACTCTGTATGTGCGCGCTGATGGTTCTGTTTTTCTCGGTGGCGATCAAGCAGGCACAGAATCCGCCTCCCGTACAACCGACCGAGACCCAAGAGACGGAGTCGTCCGTACTTGAAACGGAGGCAGTACAGACCGAGGCGATAACGCAGAGTATCGTAACCGAGACGCCTGCACCCAAAACGGAACCGCCGAAAACGGTGACACCCGACGCGATCCCGACGTTTTACGATGCCGAACTGCTTGCCGAGGTTGCGCTTCCCGAGGGAACGGCTCCCGACGGCTACGCGGACAAGCTGGTATTTTACGGTGACTCTACGACGCACGGCATGAAGGCGTACAAGGTCTTCGGCTCGCGCGATACGACGCAGGTCTGGACACCGAACAGCGGCACACTCGCGCTGTTCCGAGCGGCGACCGATCTGGTTTACGATCCCAATTCCAAAACGGAGATGTCGATTGCCGATCTTTGTAAGTCCGTACAGCCGGAGTATCTGATCGTAACGCTCGGTGTCAACGGTGTTTCGATGATGGACGAGACGTGGTTTAAAACAGATTATCAGAGTCTGGTCAACATCATCCGTCAGAACTCTCCCGACACAAAGCTGATTCTGCAATCGATCTATCCGATTGCCCGCTCTTATGCAAAGCAGGAATCGATCAACAATACCAAAATTCAGCAGGCAAATCAGTGGATCGTTCAGATTGCAAAAGCGAACGGACTTCCGTATCTGAATACGTATTCCGCGCTTGTCGGTGCAGACGGTTATCTGCCTGAATCGTATCAGAACGGCGACGGTATGCACTTCAACGAGGTCGGTTTTGCCGCCGTTATGGATTACGTCAAGACCCATCCGCTGACATGAAATTAAAAATAAACACTATTTAATAATTGAAAACAGGAAAGGAAATCTTATGAAACTCAACAGAATGATCACGGCACTTCTTCTTTGCACGACGCTTCTTTTTTCCGCGCTTGCAATGGCATCCTGCGGCGGCAGTGACGGTCAGAGCGAGGAAACGCGCGACCCGAACAAGCCTGCAGCGACGGTTGAAAGCATTTACGCTGCAGTATCTGCGGTTGTTCCCAATGCAGATAAGCTGACCGACGCCCAGGAAAGTCAGCTCGGCAGCTTCTTCAACGGCGCAAAGCCCGAGGACTTCGCAGCCTACAAGCGCGTCCTGCAGTCCATGTCTACCTCCATTGACGAAATCGGTATTTTTGAAGCAAAGACTGCAGAGGACGTCAAGAAGATCGAGACGATGATCGACGGCTTCTTTGAACTTTATAACAGCCTGTGGAATGACGACTATCTTGCAGAAGAAAAGCCCAAGCTTGAGAACGCAGAGCGTGTTACGTCCGGCAACTTTGTCATGTACGTCATCCTCGACGACGATGCACGTGCTGCCGCAATCACCGCGTTTGAAAACGAAACCAAATAAAACGAAGTGAAAAGCATCGGAGCAATTCGATGCTTTTTCAAAAGGAAATTTGACCTATGAATTTGCAATCACTCAAAGAAAAATTCCGCATGAACGAGGAACAGCGGCAGTTTTATAAAATGACGGCGTCGCTGACCCTGCCCATTGCGCTTCAGAATCTGATGGATACGGCGGTATCGGGCGCGGACGTGCTGATGCTCAACTTCGTCAGCGAAAACGCCATTTCCGCGGCGTCACTTGCGGGACAGGTGCAGTTTGTGCTGAATATGATCTTTTACGGGCTGTCCTCGGGTACGGCGGTTCTCTGTGCGCAGTACTGGGGACGCGGCGATAAGCGAACCATTGAGAAGATCATGGGACTCTCTCTGCGGATTTCCGTGTGTCTGTCGATGCTGTTCACACTCGCGGCACTGTTTGTGCCCGGTGTCATCATGAAGATCTTCACCGATGATGCGGCGGTTGTTGACCTTGGTATTCAGTATCTGCGTGCGGTCGCACCGAGCTACGTGCTGTCGGGCTTTGCGACGATGTATCTGTGCGTTATGCGGTCTGTCGAGCGTGTCGTGGTCTCGGCGGCGGTACATTCCTCGGCGGTCGTGGTCAACATCGTGCTCAATGCCTGCTTTATTTTCGGCTGGGGACCGTTTCCTTCACTCGGCATTGCCGGTGTTGCGATCGCGACGTCGATCACCCGTGCGCTGGAGG
Organism: Eubacteriales bacterium; assembly: GCA_045632325.1. Lineage (GTDB taxonomy): Bacteria > Bacillota > Clostridia > Oscillospirales > CAG-272 > RGIG3925. Next base: position 1,183 of record JAZQWK010000232.1, on the reverse strand, counting down.
TGCTGTACTGTATCCTTGATGCGGCGGCAATCTGCCGTGTCATCCGCTTTAAAATTGGCGATCTGTTTGCGCGCAGAAAGATTCTGATGCGCGACTTTATCCGCTATTCCGTACCCGCGATGGGCAACGACCTTGTATGGGGTTTGGCGTTCTCGATGTATTCCGTCATTTTGGGTCATATTTCCTCGGATATCGTTGCGGCAAATTCGATCACCACGGTCGTGCGCTCGCTCGGTTCTGTCGTCTGTTTCGGCGTGGCATCGTCGGGCGGTATCATTCTCGGAAAAGCAATGGGCGACAATCAGCTGGAAAAAGCGGAGCTGTATGCAAAGCGGCTTTTGGGGTTGTCGATCGGTACGGCGGTTGTCGGCGGTCTGCTTGTTCTTGCGGTCAGACCGGTGCTTTTGTCGTGGATGAATCTGACCGATACGGTATACGGTTACCTCAGCGTCATGCTTCTGATTACCTCTTACTACATCATGGGGCAGTCGGTCAACACGATGGTCGTCTGCGGTGTGTTCCGTGCAGGCGGCGACGTGCGCTTCGGATTGAAGATGGATATCGTTGCGATGTGGGTCTACGCCGTTCCCGTCGGTTTTTTGGCGGCATTTCTGTTCAAGCTCCCGCCGCTGTGGGTCTACTTCATTCTGTGCCTTGACGAGTTTGTCAAGATGCCGGTTATTTTACTGCATTATAAAAAGAAGAAGTGGCTTTGTAATATAACGAGAGCCGAGACGGATTAAAACAATCAGGGGTTATTGCAGAATCGAAAACTGCAATAACCCCGAAATCTATATTTGAATCAATACGAACCCAGCCGCTTGACCTCGGCAACGATTGCACGGAAGTTTTCCAGCGAAACGGAGTTGGGAATGGAGTGGTCGGAGGAGAAGATGTAGCCGCCGTTCTCTTTCATCTTCGGGACATAGCGGCGAATTTCCTCGATGATTGCTTCTTTGTCATCCCACAGCACCGCATTGATGCCGCCGTGGAAGACGAGCTTGTCGCCGTACTTTTCCTTGAGCAGAAGCGGCTTCATGCCTGCCTTGACTTCCAAGGGATTGAGCGCATCGACACCGATCTCAATGAGGTCTTCCACGCGATCCATGATGCATCCGCAGGAGTGCAGATGGACATAAATGCCGCGCTCATGTGCCCAATCGCACGCCTTCTTGTGGAAGGG